>DASRWN010000001.1:0-4245 GCA_035654595.1 Gallionella sp.
CGTGAGATTAGCCTTTTCTTAAATAGTTCAAAAGAAAATATTTTGTAGAGAAAATCATGCAAACACTTGGACAATACCCACATATTAGAATGCGTCGCATGCGCCGTGACAAGTTTTCACGAGATTTGATGCGGGAGTATGCGCTCACATCAGCAGACTTCATTTATCCGGTATTTGTGCTGGAGGGTAATAACCGCAGTGAACCGGTAAAGTCCATGCCTGGGGTGCAGCGCAAGACGCTGGATAAGGTGCTGGCAGACGCTGAACAATGTCTGCAGCTCGGCATTCCGGCAATGGCGCTATTTCCGGTGATTGATGAAAAACTGAAAAGTCTGTATGCGAGCGAGGCCTACAACCCGGACGGCTTGGTGCCACTGGTGGTTGCAGCGCTCAAGCAGCGTTTCCCGGAATTGGGCATCATCACCGATGTCGCGCTTGATCCCTACACCAGCCACGGGCAAGATGGGTTGATTGATGCCAACGGTTATGTGCTTAACGATGAAACGGTAGCCGTTTTGGCGCAGCAGGCACAAATTCATGCACAAGCTGGGGCTGATGTGGTCGCACCTTCGGACATGATGGACGGGCGTATTGCAGCAGTGCGTGCCGCGCTGGATCGCAAAGGTTGCATTCACACCCGTATTCTGGCCTATTCGGCCAAGTACGCATCAAGTTTTTACGGCCCATTCCGTGACGCGGTGGGCTCCAGTGCCAATTTGGGCAAGGGTAATAAATATACTTACCAGATGGACCCGGCAAATTCAGACGAAGCGCTGTGGGAAGTAGGGCTGGACTTGCAAGAGGGTGCTGATATGGTAATGATCAAACCGGGTATGCCTTACCTCGACATTGTCCGGCGCGTTAAGGACGAATTCAAAGCGCCTACTTTTGTCTATCAGGTCAGCGGTGAATACGCCATGCTCAAAGCTGCCGCGCAAAACGGCTGGTTGGACGAGCAGGCATGTGTATTGGAATCGTTATTAGCATTCAAGCGTGCCGGCGCGGACGGCATTTTGACTTATTTTGCACTCGATGCCGCGCGCTGGCTGAAAAATTCATCAGACAGCTAATAGGGCTGTTACTCCAGCGATATCGGCGTGGGGTTCGGGTTTACGTCTGCCGTTGAAGCGCGCATTCTCGGGAAGTAAGACCAGATGGATTTGCACCCCGGTCTCGTCGGTTAGTGTGTAACTGGGTACTTTCTCTTCACGGCCGTTTATAGCTGCTTTCCATTCACCGTCCATAAACTTGATGTTATTTTTAAACAGGAATAACAACAAGGCTTTTTTGTCATCACTGAAAAGCATCAAGTTAATGTCAGGTTGCCCACCCGCCGTGCCGCTTAAAACCGAGCCGGTCAGATAGGGATGAAACTCCGCCAGCATACGCATCGTGTCGAGCGCGGCTTCACGTAGCGTCCGCAAAATCTCGGGATGACCGGCATGTTGATATAAGCTGCGGAAACTGCGTAACGCAATATCAATTTCTTCATTACTCGGTAAATGTTGAGTATCTACGGCACCAAGTTGCTTTGCCGCTTTGCGTTTGGCATAGGCGTGATCAGTAATGCTGTTTTCAGCCATTAATTTGGCCGCCTGATGGGCAAGCTGCTCACGCATCAAGTCGCGTCTACACAAATGTTCTTTGCCCATGATGATGCAATTCAGAGTAATTGATCTTTAACCGTATCCGCAGGTCTGGTTTCTTCGTCAGGCGCGGTTACGGTTTGTGCAGTTGGTATATTTTCTTCGTAGAAATAGTCGACCAACGAGCCATTAACGTCAAGTTGTCCGGCGTCATTTATGCGCACCGCAACCATGTGATCCGGCATGGTATAGGTTGCTTCCGGCACGTCCTTCAAAATTTTTTCCATATAACTTATCCAGGTTGGCAAGGCGGCACCCCCGCCTGTTTCCTTGTCACCCAAACTGTGTGGCTGGTCAAACCCCATCCAGGAAATGGCGACCACAGTCGGCTGAAAGCCGCAAAACCAGGCGTCAATAGAATCGCTGGTTGTGCCTGTTTTACCCGCCAAATCCTGGCGTCCGAGTTGCATGGCGCGTACCGCAGTTCCTTGTTTAACCACATCCTGCAGCATGTTAACTATGGTGAAAGCATTGCGCGTGTCGATCACCTGTTCTGCATCTACGCCTGCCACTGTCGGAGTCGCTTTGCTGAGCACTGTGCCATGAGCATCTTCGATACGTTGAATAAAATAGGGCACGACACGAAATCCGCCGTTTGCAAATACAGAATAACCGGTCAGCATTTGCAATGGTGTAACCGAACCTGCGCCTAATGCCATCGTTAAATAGGGCGGGTGTTTACTTGCTTCAAAACCAAATTTGGTGATGTAGTCTTGAGCATATTGTGGCGTGATGGATTGCAAAATACGTATCGAGACGAGATTTTTGGATTTGGCCAGAGCTTGTCGCATACGCATCGGCCCCTCAAATTTATCTTCGAAATTCTTGGGTTGCCAAGGCTCACTGCCTGTTTCTTCGGCAGTAAATACCAGCGGTGCATCGTTGATCACGGTAGCTGGCGTGAACCCCTTTTCCAGGGCGGCGGAATAAATGAATGGCTTGAAACTGGAACCGGGTTGCCGCCATGCCTGAGTAATATGGTTGAACTGGTTTTGGTTGAAATCAAATCCGCCAATCAAAGAATAAATTGTGCCGTCGCGCGGATTACCGGAAATAAAAGCAGATTCAACCTGGGGTAGTTGGCTGATTTGCCAGTGTCCCTGTTCGTCTTTTTGCAGGCGTATGATTGATCCGGCATTGATCCGCTGACTCGAGGGTATTTTATTACTCAACGCGCGTTGAACGAAGCGTAATCCATCACCGCTTACTTCAGCCAGTTCCCCGCCTTTGCAATAAGCCCGAATTATTTTTGGCGATGCGTTAAGCACCAGAGCAGGAATCAAATCATCGCTATCGGGAAATTCCTGGAGTGACTCCTCAAAAAATTCGTCGCCGTTGCCTTGGTGCAAATCAACAAAACCTTCTGGTCCGCGATAATCGTGGCGACGGTCATATTCCAAAACACCTTTACGAACTGCCTGATAGGCCGTGAGCTGGTCTTTTTGGCGTATTGTGGTATAAACTTTAAAACCTTGCGTATACGCAGCGTCTTGATATTTCTCAAACATTTGCTCCCTGACCATTTCCACCAGGTAATCAGCCTTTACCGCGAATTCTTGAGTGTGGTTGGCGGCAATGGGTTGTAACTGGGCGCGTTGAAACTGTTCATCCGTGATGAAGTGCAGTTCGTGCATGCGACGTAACACATAGAGTTGACGAAGTTTGGCGCGTTTGGGGTTAACAACCGGGTTATAGGTGGACGGTGCTTTAGGTAACCCGGCTAACATGGCCGCTTCAGAGATTGAAAGCTGGTTAAGCGACTTCCCAAAGTATACCTGCGACGCAGAGGCAAAGCCGTATGCTCGTTGACCAAGGTATATCTGGTTAATGTAAAGCTGCAAAATTTCATCTTTGCTGAGGGTATGTTCAATCTTGAATGCCAGCAGCATCTCGTTAAATTTTCGCGTCAGCGTTTTTTCTTTTGAAAGAAAAAAATTACGCGCGACCTGCATGGTAATCGTGCTGGCCCCCTGCCTGGCGCCGCCAGCGGTAAAATTGGACAATGCGGCACGCATGACACCGATGTAATCGATGCCGCCATGCTCATAAAAACGGTCATCCTCGGCAGCAAGAATGGCCTGTTTCATAAAATCGGGCACGTCGGTAATTTTGACCAAAGCACGCCGCTCTTCCCCGAATTCACCAAGCAGCACGCCCTCAGCGCTGTAAATACGCAGCGGTATTTTCGGGTTATAGTCAGTCAACGTCTCAAGTGAGGGCAATGCTGGATAAGCCAGCATTGCTGCTAACCCCAACAATATCGCGGGTAATAACACAAGTGTAAGCGCTATTAAGGTGACCAAAATCCAGCGGCGTATAGGCATCAAAATATTCGTCCGAATAAATAAGGGATGATGGTAAGGTACTGCGGTAGGGTGAATTATATAGCTTCGCGGCTTGATAAATAACCCCGCAAAAATAGCTTTACACGTTCTATGGTTATTGCTAGGATTTAATCCACTTTATACGGACATGCTTTAAACGGCCTATGCCTAAAGTAAATTTCGATATTCCACTGGATTTTCTTCAAACTAAAACTCCGCCCCTAATCGGGGTGGACATCAGTGCATCTGCAGTCAAAATGGTAGAGTTGAGTGCG
>DASRWN010000002.1:0-14011 GCA_035654595.1 Gallionella sp.
TTTGGAAGTGCAAATGGTCACGGTGGCATTTTTGTGCAACAGCATCAGTGCCATCGGCTTGCCGACGATGTTGCTGCGACCGACCACCACCGCGTGTTTGCCTTCAATCGCGATGCCGGATTTTTCCAGCAACACCATCACACCATAGGGTGTGCAGGAAGGGAAGGGCGTTTCACCTGTCACCAGTGCGCCGACATTTTTTTGGTGAAAGCCGTCCACATCTTTGTTTGGATTGATCGCCTCAATGACTTTATGCGCGTCCAGATGTTTGGGCAGGGGGAGTTGCACCAGAATGCCGTGTATCTTTGCATCGCTATTCAACGCAGCGATTTCGTTAAGCAGCCCAGCCTCACTGATGTCGCTGCGCAGCGCGACATGCTTTGAATACAGGCCCAGCTCTGCACAGGCTTTTACCTTGTTGGCGACATAGACTTTGGAAGCCGGGTTGTCCCCCACGATGATGACTGCCAGGCCAGGTGTGACGCCACGCGCAATCAGGACATCGGCGCGCACTTTCCACTCAGCGCGCACTTGCTGAGCAATCGTTTTACCGTCGATGATCTGTGCAGACATAGTTAGCCTTTGAGTTTTTTATAAGCCGCAATACCATTCATGATTTCTGCGTGAGCTGCCTCAACACCTTCCCAGCCCTTGATCTTGACCCATTTTTCCGGTTCCAGCGCCTTGTAGAGCTGAAAGAAATGTTTGATTTGTTCCAATGTGATCTCCGGCAGATCTTGATAAGAGCGAATATTATGATACAGCGGGGTCAGTTTGTCGGTGGGCACGGCAACGATTTTGGCGTCGCCACCGCTTTCATCTTCCATGCTCAACATGCCCACCGCGCGGCATGGGATGACCGCGCCATGCACCACCGGAAAGGTGGTGACTACCAGTACATCCACCGGGTCGCCATCGTCGGCGATGGTTTCCGGAATGAAGCCATAATTGCACGGATAACGCATCAGTGAAGAAATGAAACGATCGACGATCAGCACGCCGGACTCCTTGTCCACCTCATATTTTACCGGGTCAGCGTGCTTGGGGATTTCAACGATGACATTACATTCGTGGGGCAGATTGTCGCCGGGGCGGACGTTTAACAGGCTCATGCAGTTTCCTTGGGATTAAAAAGTCCGCAATTATAAGCGATGCGCATACTGGAATGGGCGGGGACGATGGAGCCAGCTGCTTTGGAAATGGCAGCGCTCCAGCCAAGCTGGACGTTCACTTGAAGTGTTGGGGTTGATATAGGCAAAAGGCGGGTTAGCCACCGACCCGCACCAAACGACTAATCGCCGCGTAATCGAGAATCAAATTCAAAGGGTCGAATGACTGTCATACCTACATTTGAAAAAGTAGCGTGGTTTGGATTGATCATGATATTACTGGCTTCCGGCATTACTACTGATGGGACAATCATTCCAAGGTGAGTGCCTGCATTAATAAATGCATTGCCGTATTCTACTGCTACAGTTGAACCGGGGAGATCGTCCCATCCAGAAGGTAGATCAGCTACCAAACAGCGAAAATATAGCCTTTCATCGTCCGGCAAATCTATTCTTACCAGCACCAAATCAACTGGAAGCATGTCACCAGCATGTACTAACATTTCCATGGCCGATATTTCAGGTGTCATGCCTGCATAGATGACTGCCACACTTGGTGTATTCCACCTCCCGCCGTATGTGCGTGCCCCAATGCCTGTTCGATCAAGTGCATACTTTTTTTTGGCAATACGCCAAGCAAGCATTACACAACCCCACCATAGGCGATTGATCCCAGTACCTTCCTGACTTCACCGGCGCCTGTTTCGGTGTCCAGCATCGATAGAGGTGTATCGCCTAGGGCAAGATTCTTTTGCGTCAACCAGTTTTTGGCTTTTCCCGCATCACCAAAGACTATCTCTGCCTGGTTTTCGATGATGGCCAGGCGTTGAAGACGTTCGGATTCGATTGGGCCGAGCAAACTACGACTTTTTATCTTGCGTTCAGCAGTCGCAGGTGACATTCCCATGATCTTTACAAATTGGGCGCGTGGCATATCGAAATACTCACTCGCAAATACCAGTACATTTGCCTGTACTCCGGTGCGAATAAGTTTGATTCTTGCGCCCGCATTTGATTGGGCAACTGATGTACGCCATTTTTGAAACTTGACAACATTCGTTACAGCTGAAGTCATGATTGCCTCCTTGCTATCATTTGATAGTTAACTTTATATCATTTGATAAAAATAAGCAATAACATCGATTACATGGGGATTACATTGGGACGGTGCCCAACTCGTTTCACAAAATCAATTGGGCACCGTCCCCGAATTACTCAGAATCAATGTGGGTTAGGTTTTATTTTGGTGAACAATGAATCGTGCACGTTCGTAAAGTTCGTCGAACGTAATTATCTCTGGGCTGACAGTATTGCGCCTAAATAACTCGAACGAACGATAGCACTCTTGATTTACTCCGTGATTACCGACGAATTCGTGAAGGCTGCCAACAACAAGAAAAGACTTCGGCATGTAGTTGAAAGCTTCTTCGCCAGTCGGATTTCCAACATCATCCGTGAGAGAAAGTCTAGATTTTATAGTTTCGGTGGCGAGCGCAACCGTGCCTTGTACCTGCGAGACCGCGCCCGCGAGTTCGGCTGAGGGAGGCCAACAGCCAGCACGGTAGGGCTGGGTATTGAGCAATGCCGTCTTATGCGTCTTTATTTCGACAAAGCACAGGCTTGAGATAACTCCACGAGTCTTAAGCAGCGCATCTACTCGCTTTCCATGCTCGGACACTGTGTGGCCATGAACTACCTGTTCAAGTTTCTCTTCATCAAGTGGGGATAGCTGGATATAGCTTAGCCCATAGCCAAATATCCACGGGTTCTTCTCAAAGAACTTTTGCCACACTGCTTCGTTACTACACTGGTTCTGCGCCTTGACCATATTGAAGTATTCGTCATTTTCAAGAAGCTTTTGGAATATCTGCAACTGGCGCTTGCGATAGCCAACAGCTACAACATCCGCCTTCGTTACGGCTGAACGAATGACTTCAGCAAATAGCTCTTGATTGTCTTGAAAAAGAGCCTGAGCCTGAACGTTTGACAATACGACTCGGCGCAGATCATCGTCGGTTATTTTCATTGAGCCACTACTCTTGAGTGGCATGGACTGAATGTGGTTTAGGAATTCGATCAACTTACCGATTTCATCACCAATGAATGCAAAGCTTGCGTTATGCGGCTTGCCCGTCGCGATTGTATAGCCTTGAATACTTAGTACGAAGATTCCGCGATCATCCTCGAAAAACTTGGCAGTAATGTAGGTCTTCGCATCCTGCTTATGTCTCAGGACGAGTTCGTCCTTGACTTGCGCAAAGGCGTAGGTCTCCGGCTGCTCGATGAGTTTCGTGGCAATGCGTACCTTCCGCTGTGGGTTGCCAAACGAGTTAAGCCGCGGACTGATGTACGTCTTCCCCGGTTCGGGATCTTGGTAGGTGTCCATTTTGAAGAGTGCGAGTTATTGTACGAAAGGTGCTAAGGGGCTACGCGTTTTTGTGCAGCCCCGCTTGAATGAAAGGTTATCTGCTCTGGTTGCACTACACCTTGTGTTGATGCAGCAAGTGCAGCCTTAACACGAAGAGCCGTCGCATCAACTACATGGATGAAGGCGGGAAGCTCGTGGGTAGGAAATAGATCGAACTCTTCTTCAGTGCGGACAAGCACAGCATTTGTCGCCCGCTTTGAGGCGGCAGCTTGAGCAAGAATACTTGCTGCATCAGCGAAAGACTCGCCAACTCGTTGAACTCGAATGGGAACGAGTTCCTCTGCATCCGATGACTTGAGAAAAGCATCAATTCCAGCATTGCGATGAACTGGTACGAGGTCCAAACCTTCGAGTAGTGCTAGAGACTTCAAGTCTGCGGTAGCATAAGCAACACGACCCTTTTTGAGCAATGCCGACTCGGTCATGGTCGGTGCTTTAATGCGCTGACTAGCAAGTTCTACAGCCTTGCTTGAAGTGTCAATACCAAAAAATTTGCGCCCTAGAATCGCAGCAGCAACAAGAGTTGTGCCGCTGCCACAAAATGGGTCAACAACGAGATCGCCTGGCTCGGTAGTAATCCGAATGATTCTATCGAGCAGTAGTACTGGTTTCTGTGTCGGGTAACCAGTTCGCTCTTTGGCTTTTGGGTTCAAAAACGGTATCTCCCAAACATCGCTCAGCGGAACTCCCTTCTTATCTGTGGCATAGACTGCACCACCGTTGGTGTCCGTTGCATACTTGGAGACACCATGCTCGTCTCTTTGGCGAAGTTGCAAAATTTGATCAACATTGGTTGTTTCAGAATAGGCACCATAAATAATATTGAACTTGTAATTGTCGCTCTTCGAATAGAAGAATATCGTTTGGTGTGCTGGCAGTAGGTTTCTCGCGGCATTTGACCAGCGTTTATAAGTCCAGATTATTTCGGATCGAAGTTGTTGTGATCCAAAGATTTTGTCGAGCAGCACCCTTAACAAGAAATTTGCGCTCGAATCACAATGAACGAATACAGAGCCAGAATCCTTTAAAACGCGGTGAACCTGCCTGAGCCTTGCCTCCATGAACTCCGCGTATTCGCTAAGATCACTCCAAGCATCGTCGAAGCTGAATGTTGTGGTGCGATCCCTCGTGATGGACGTGTGTCGGCGATTTGTGAAAAAGGGCGGATCCAAATAGACGAGGTCAGCCTTGTTCGCCCCCAATCGTTCAAGTTCGACTAGGCAATCCCCATTTATCACATGCTCAAGTTCCTCTATCATTTGGTTTGCCCAACTCTTGATGCAGCAATTTCCTCAAGCGTCGACTTGAGATCAACGCTAGTTTTTTGAAGGACATATTCCCACGCGGCGTCGCCATAGTGATACTCGCCGTCAACACCTTCGTAAAGGGTTTCCAGCGTTTCTTGGATGCGGATTGCCTGTGATCTATTTGGGTAATAAAACATGATGCGAATTGGTTTGTATCCGGCATCAGAGATGACTTGAATGCGGGTGTGCTCTTTCGTTATATGATCCCCATCGGTTGTCGCATCCTTCCACTTGATCTCCAACGCCTCGTTACCTACGAGGCAATCAATCTCAAACGTTCGTGGCCGTTGACCACGCGTATTTTGCACACGCAGCGAACCGGAGTCTGGGTATGCCTCTTTAAAACACAGCTTTGTCGCTGCTTCCAGAAATGATCCCGCATACTTATACAAGAAGCGGCCTTTGTTCTGATAGACATCAATCAATCGACCTTCCTCCTCCGCGACACCAAGAACCCGATATATCAAGTAGTGAGAAACATCATCAACCTGCATTTCAGAGACACGGCCATCAATTGCCAGTTTCAGTCGATCAGCGTACTCATCAGCTAAAAGCTTAATCTTGTTTTTGGTTGTCATATGATATCAGCGAGTGAATGGTGTATTACTTATTTAGTTGCCCTTTAGATGCTGAAACCGGCCAGCTTCTTCGGCACCGCAACATTTTTCAGGCGTACATACTGCGGCAGGCCATCCTTGAACGGTGGATAGTCTTCGCCCTTGATCAGCGGCAACAAGTAGGTGCGGCATTTTGCCGTGATGCCGAAACCGTCGGGTGTGATGAAATCGCGCGGCATGAATTTTTCCACATTCGCGACTTTGCTCAGAGGAGCGACACCGACCTTCCATTTGTAGGGTTTGTCGGAGATGCGCTCGACGGTGGGCATCACCGCGTTCTGTCCCTTGATTGCCAGTTCCACTGCGGCCTTGCCCAGTGCGTAGGCCTGGTCCACATCGGTCTTGGATGCGATATGGCGCGCGGCGCGTTGCAGGTAATCTGCAACGGCCCAGTGGAATTTGTAGCCGAGCGCATCCTTGACCATGTTGGCGACGACCGGCGCTGCGCCGCCGAGTTGTGCATGGCCGAAGGCATCGCGTGTGCCCTGTTCGGCGAGGAATTTCCCGTCCGGGTAGTGGCAGCCTTCCGAGACCACCACGCTGCAATAGCCGTGTTTTTTGACCATGGCATCCACCTTGGCGAGGAATTTCCTCTGATCGAATTCGATCTCGGGGAACAGGATGACGACGGGGATGCCGTGGTCTTCGACTAGTCCGCCTGCTGCCGCGATCCAGCCGGCATGGCGACCCATTACTTCGATGACGAACACCTTGGTCGAGGTCTTGGACATGGAACACACATCGTAGCTAGCTTCCAGCGTGGAGACGGCGATGTATTTTGCTACCGAGCCGAATCCGGGGCAGCAGTCGGTGATCGGCAAGTCATTGTCCACGGTCTTGGGGACATGGATGGCTTGCACCGGGTAACCCAGTTTTTCGGAAAGCTGCGAGACTTTGTAGCAGGTGTCGGCGGAGTCGCCGCCGCCGTTATAGAAGAAGTAGCCGATGTTGTGCGCCTTGAAGATTTCGATCAGGCGCTCGTATTCGCGCCTGTTGGCTTCCAGGCTCTTGAGTTTGTAGCGGCAGGAACCGAATGCGCCGGAGGGTGTGTAACGCAGGGAGGAGATGGCTTTGGCGGATTCCTTGGTGGTGTCGATCAGTTCTTCGGTCAGCGCGCCGATGATGCCGTTGCGACCAGCATATACCTTGCCGATCTTGTCCTTGTGCTTGCGCGCAGTTTCGATCACACCGCAGGCGGAGGCATTGATGACTGCGGTGACACCGCCAGACTGCGCATAAAAAGCATTCTTTTTCGACATACACTTTCTCCCTAATTTTGGATTATGGTTGCTGAATAACTTCCTTTGCCCTAAAAAATTGCTGCGATTTTAAAGATCTGAATCTTACGGTATTTTCAGGGGCAGGGTGAAGATAACGCGCCTAGCATTTTATGCGCCTTCAATGCTCTCGATATAGTCGCGAAATCGTTGCGCGACATCAAGCGGGTTTTGCACTACCTCATCAATCAGTCCATACAAGCGATAAGGCGCGCTGTCGAATAGCGGATATAAAAACAGGGCGATTTACGCCCTGTTTTCATATCCAACAGAATCACTTTACAACAACGGCACAATCATCAGGGCAACGATGTTGATGATTTTGATTAACGGGTTCACCGCAGGGCCTGCGGTGTCTTTGTAAGGATCACCCACGGTGTCGCCGGTAACGGCAGCTTTGTGCGCCTCTGAACCTTTACCGCCGAAATTGCCTTCTTCGATGTATTTCTTGGCGTTATCCCATGCGCCACCACCGGCCGTCATGGAAATCGCCACGAAAATGCCGGTGATGATGGTGCCGACCAGTACCCCTCCCAATGCTTGTGCGCCAAGGAAATAGCCGACGATCACGGGCACTGCAATAGGCAGCAGGGATGGAACGATCATTTCCTTGATGGCGGCTTTGGTCAGCATGTCGACGCAAGTGCCATATTCCGGCTTGCCTGTGCCTTCCATGATGCCGGGGATTTCCTTGAATTGGCGACGCACTTCTATCACCACCGAACCGGCAGCACGACCAACTGCTTCCATGCCCATTGCGGCGAACAAATAAGGCACCATGCCGCCGATGAACAAACCGATGATGACCATGTGGTTGGATAGATCAAAAGTTGTTACCACATTGCCCATTTTGATTTGCAGGGCATGCGTGTAATCGGCAAATAACACCAGTGCGGCCAGGCCGGCAGAGCCGATGGCATAGCCTTTGGTAACGGCTTTGGTGGTATTGCCCACTGCGTCCAGTTCATCCGTGATTTTGCGTACTTCAGGCGGCAGCTTGGACATCTCGGCAATGCCGCCCGCGTTGTCGGTGATCGGACCATATGCATCCAGTGCTACGATGATGCCCGCCATGGAGAGCATTGACGTTGCGGCGATTGCGATGCCATATAGTCCGGCCAATTGATAGGAACCCCAGATTGCCAGACACACAGCCAACACCGGAGCAGCAGTGGCCTTCATCGAAACACCCAGGCCGGCAATGACGTTGGTGCCATGACCGGTGGTGGAGGCTTCAGCGATGTGCCGCACCGGCGCATATTCAGTGGCGGTGTAATACTCGGTGATCCACACCATTGCAGCGGTCAATGCCAGACCGATCAAGGTGGCGTAGTAAATGTGCAAAGAAGTGACCAGCTTCTCGCCAATCATCACGCCGTCACCGAGCATCGCAGTGGTGATGGGGTAGAAGGCAATTGCCGCAAGCACACCTGCAACGGCGAGGCCGCGATACAGTGCGTTCATGATTTTGCCGCCTTCACGCGCCCTGACAAAGAAGGTGCCGATGATGGAAGCGATGATGGAGAAACCACCCAGCACCAGCGGATAAATCACGGCATTAGGGCCGGCATCTGCAATCAACAGTCCACCCAGCAACATGGTGGCGATGATGGTCACTGCATAAGTTTCGAACAGATCGGCTGCCATACCCGCGCAGTCGCCGACGTTGTCGCCGACGTTATCGGCGATCACCGCAGGATTGCGTGGGTCATCCTCCGGAATGCCTGCTTCGACCTTGCCCACCAAGTCAGCGCCGACATCCGCACCCTTGGTGAAAATGCCGCCGCCCAGACGGGCGAAGATGGAAATCAGCGATCCGCCGAAAGCCAAGCCGACCAAGGCATGCGCTGCTTCACTGGGAGTGGTGTGCATTGCCAAAGTGAGGAAAGTGTAATATCCCGCCACCCCCAGCAGACCTAAACCCACCACCAGCATGCCGGTGATTGCGCCACCCCTGAAAGAGACATTAAGTGCTGCGTCGAGGCTTTCTTTGGCGGCTTCGGCAGTGCGGACATTGGCGCGTACCGATACGTGCATGCCGATATAGCCCGTCACGCCGGACAGAATGGCGCCGATAGCAAATCCGACTGCCGTTTTCCAGCCCAGCGTAACTAAAATAATCACCAGCAAAATCACGCCGACGATGCTAATGGTCGTGTATTGCCGGTTCAGGTAGGCAGATGCGCCTTCCTGAATGGCCGCCGCGATGCTGCGCATTTTTTCGTTGCCGCTAGACTTACCCAAAATCCATTTGATTGAAGCCGCACCGTATATTAGTGCCGCAATTGCCGTTATTAACGCAAATCCTAGACCACCTGACATGACATCCCTCCCTTAAAGACAGACCAGCCAATTGCCCCGATATTTTGAATGTATATTTAGAGGCACCCATACTGCAACTCCGACGGGTAGGATACTGTGGATTTTCGATACAGGCATGGGTTTTTTTAGGTTCGCCCGTAAGGCAGGATATTCGCGGGTAAAGCGGTTTGAACGGTGGCAGGTGCAGCGCGTGCCGCAATGGAGACGAGATTACAGGGTGAGGCTGAGTCCGTTGACGTATTGGGTGGCAAGTTCAACGTAGTGAGCGGCGTTGCTGTGCATCTCGGCGATTTCCGCTTCCGTCAAGGTCCGTACCACTTTTCCCGGCGAGCCGATCACCAGCGAATGATCGGGAATGATTTTGCCCTCAGTCAGCAAGGTGTTTGCGCCGATCAGGCAATTCTTGCCGATCACGCAGCGATTCAGTATCACCGCCTTGATGCCGATCAAACTGCCTTCGCCGACGCTGCAGCCGTGCAGTGTGGCCTGATGCCCGATGGTGACGTTGGCGGCAACGGTGAGCGGTGCACCGGTGTCGGTATGCAGCACCGCGCCATCCTGAATGTTGCTGTTGGCGCCGATGTGTATCGGTTCATAATCGCCGCGCAGCACGGCGCTGAACCACACGCTGACATTGTTTTCCAGAACCACCGAGCCAATCACTGCGGCATTGTCGGCGATGAAGTGCAGTGTGCCGCGTAACTCGGGGACCCGGTCGTCCAGCCGGTATAGCATGACTAAGTTTGTTCCAGTGCGGCAACGCCTGCCGCTGCGATTTGTCCGTCCTGGAGCGAGCGCACGCCGCTGATGCCCAGCCCGCCCACCACGACGCCTTCCAGTAACAATGGCACGCCGCCCTCGGCGGGTATCACGCCGGGCAAAGCGAGGTGGATGAGCCGCCCGCTTAACACGGCATCTTCAGACATTTTTGTCGGACGTTTAAAAGCGACTGCTGCGCGGGCTTTTTGAATGGCAGTTTCTATGCTGCCGAATTGGGTGTCGTGGTTGCGTTGCAAATAGAGCAGATGTCCACCATCGTCTACCACGGCAATAACGACGCGCCAGTTATTTTGTTGCGCTTCGATTTCGGCTGCCGCAGCGACACGCTGGGCAGTTTCGAGAGTGAGAACCGGTTTAGTGTTCATGATTAGAACCCAGTGCAGTAAAAATTTGATCGCGGATACTTTCCATGCTGCCCACCCCGGCGATTTTCACACATTTGGGTGCGCCTGCATCGGCAGTTTTCGCCCAGCTTGAATAGTAGTTTGCCAGCGGCTTGGTTTGCTCATGATACACATTGAGGCGTTTTGCCACCGTTTCTTCCGTATCGTCCGGACGCTGCACCAGCATCTCTCCGGTGGCGTCGTCCTGTCCGGCTATTTTAGGCGGGTTAAAAGTGATGTGGTAAGTGCGTCCTGAGGCCGGATGTATGCGCCGACCGCTCATGCGCCGGATGATTTCGCTGTCCTCCACCTCGATTTCCACCACGTAGTCGATGGGGATGTTGGCGTCTCGCATTGCCTGCGCCTGGGGAATGGTGCGCGGAAAACCATCGAATAAAAATCCGTTGGCGCAATCCGTGTCCTTGATGCGTTCTTTAACCAGATTGATGATGATGTCGTCTGAGACCAGGCCGCCTGCATCCATTATTTTTTTTGCCGCCATGCCTAATGGTGTGCCCGCTTTGACCGCCATACGCAACATATCGCCGGTGGAAATTTGCGGGATGTTGAATTTTTCCTTGATGTAATTGGCCTGGGTGCCTTTGCCCGCGCCCGGCGCGCCTAACAATATCAGTCTCATCTATCTGTCCTTAACGGTTTAATGCTGCAAAAACTTGTCGTGCGTCATGCAAGTCCTGTTCGGTATCTACCCCGCTGGGTGGGGCGTGTTCGGTAATGACGACGCCGATTTTGTAACCATGATACAGCGCGCGCAATTGTTCCAGTGCCTCTATCTGTTCCGGCATACAGGGTGCAAGTTGATTGTATGCGCGCAAAAAACCGGCACGATAAGCGTAAATACCGATATGGCGCAGCATGGTTGTAGCAGGTGCGGGGTTTTGGGTGAACGCATCGCGCGGACAGGGAATCGGTGCGCGGCTGAAATACAGCGCGTTGCCATTTTTATCCAGCACGACCTTGACGATGTTGGGATTACGCATCGCGGCTTCGTCGTGTATGGCATGACACGCAGTGGCAATCGCGCATTCCGGGTGCTGATGCAAATGTTCGGCGACAGCACTGATTAGCGTAGGTGGGATGAGCGGTTCGTCACCCTGAACATTGACGATGATGGCGTCATCCGGCCAATGCTGTAGTTCAACCACCTCGGCAATGCGATCCGTGCCGCTGGCGTGGCTTGCCTTGGTCAGGCAGGCCTTGAAGCCGTATTCGTGCGCAGCGTCGATAATGCTGTGATGGTCGGTCGCGATCCAGATTTGTTGCGCACCGCTTTGCGCAGCTTGCTCAGCGACGCGCACCACCATCGGCTTGTCACCGATGGTTAACAGCGGTTTGCCGGGTAAGCGGGTGGAGGCATGGCGCGCCGGAATGACGACGTAAAAATTCGCCATCTACAGAGCTTCGGTTTCTTCAGCGCTCATTTTGCGGGCTTCATCAACCAGCATTACCGGAATATCATCTTCGATTTTGAATGCCAACCGGTCAGCCTTGCAGACCAATTCCTGCGCGGCCTTTTGATACACCAGCGGGGATTTGCATAATGGACAAACCAGAATATCGAGCAGTTTTGCATCCATGGGGAACCTCTAAATTTTTCGCAGAATGTGGTCTATCAGGGCTGAATCAAGTTGGGCGTCTACACGCAACACCCAATATCGTTCATCAGCGAACGTTACGCATTTTACCGCATCTTTTTCAGTCATGAGCAGCGCGTCACAGTCGGTGAAACTCAGGTCGCTTGCGCAGTAAGCGTGATGGTCAGGGAAGGGATGCGGAATAGCAGTCACACCCAACGATTCAAGCTGCCGGAAAAAACGTTGTGGGTGTGCTATGCCTGCTACGGCATGGCACAGCACACCTTGCAAGTTTGCAGCGGTGATGGTCTTTCCGGGATCGAGCAGGTTATGAAAAACAGCTCCGTCAAGCTGCATCGGATACTGGCCAGCTGCACTGGCGCCGCCGTTCACAACCACTGCATCGACCGACTTCAGGCGTGTAACAGGTTCGCGCAACGGCCCGGCCGGGAGCAACCAACCATTACCAAAACGCCTTGCGCCGTCTACCACCGCAATCTCGAAGTCACGCCGCAAACGGTAATGCTGCAAACCGTCATCGCACAGCACCACATCGCACACCGGATAGGCTTGTAGTGCAGCGCGTGCCGTAGCGGCGCGATCTGCACCGACCCACACCGGGCAAAGGTTGCGTCGCGCCAGCAACAGCGGCTCGTCACCCACTTGTTGTGCGTCATTCGATGTAGACACGCGCTGGGGTTGTTGAATTTTGCCGCCGTATCCGCGGCTCACGATGACCGGATGACGACCTCGCGCAATGAGTTGCTGCGCCAGCCAGATGGTCAGAGGTGTTTTACCTGTACCACCCACCGTAATGTTGCCGACGATGATGACCGGGACGGCTATTTTTTGACTGGCAAAGACACCAAGCTGATAGAGGCGGCAGCGCAATGTCACCAACAGGTGGAACAGCAGACTCAGCGGGACAAGAATCAGGTGTAGCGGGGTGATGCGATACCAATGCTGCTGCAGCCAGCGCACGTTATTTCGCTTGGTTTTGCGTGGTGAAAGTGATGCGCCCATAACCGGCTTGTCTGGCCGCCTCCATGATATTGATCACGGATTGGTGGGGCGTTTTTGCGTCAGCATTGATAATGATGGTGGGGTCAGTTTGGTCGGCAGCGGCTTTCTTCAGGGCGACTACCAATGAATCCACCCCGCTATAAGATAATGCCTGGTTGTTGACCGCGTAGTGCTCCAATGCATCGACAGCGACATTGATTGGTTTGACTGGCGAGGTTGCCGTTTCGCCACCGGCTTGCGGCAGGTTGATTTGCAGTTCGGAAAATCTTGCGTAACTGGTGGTCACCATCATGAAAATCAGGATGACCAGCAAGACATCGATCATTGGGATCAAATTGATTTCCGGCTCTTCGCGACTACGCCCACGCTGGAAATTCATTCGTGTTTAACCTTTACGCTGGCCGTGCACGATTTCAACCAGTTTGATGGCCTGCTGTTCCATTTCTATCGTGAGGTTATCGACTTGAGAGCGGAAATGACGGTAGAAAATCATGCTGGGAACGGCCACAATCAAGCCGTAGGCAGTGTTGTAGAGCGCCACCGAAATGCCGTGGGCGAGAATCGCCGGGGAGCTGCCCAGTGTTGTTTGCGCGCCGAAAATTTCAATCATGCCCACGACCGTGCCAAATAACCCGAGCAATGGGCTGATAGAGGCGATCGTGCCCAGCGTGGTCAGGAAACGTTCCAGATCATGCGACACTGCACGGCCTGCTTCCTCAATGGACTCTTTCATGATGACCGGAGAGCTCTTGATGTTTTTGAGCCCGGCCGAGAAAATCTGCCCCAGTGGCGAATCGGTTGCGAGTTTGGCTAACA
This sequence comes from Gallionella sp., assembly GCA_035654595.1. Taxonomy (GTDB): domain Bacteria; phylum Pseudomonadota; class Gammaproteobacteria; order Burkholderiales; family Gallionellaceae; genus Gallionella. The sequence continues at coordinate 13,658 of DASRWN010000002.1, forward strand.
TGGCATCGCTGACCCCGCGTTGCTTGAGTTCTCTGACTACTCCGTCCAGCAGGGCGGGTGGTGCAACTCGGTTGCGGCGCAGGAAAGCTATCCTCTCAACGATCAAGCCTAGTGCGACAACGGAAGCAAAAATCAGAAACCAGATAGGCCAGCCGGCCGCTTCTACGATTGCAAACACGCGAACTCCCTAAATATGCTTAAATTAACAGTGCGCAACTGTAACGTGTCGTACTCAGTTGAGCAAGATTTCTGAGATTTTTCTTCAACAATATTTTGCTAACTTGCCAATACAAAAGAGTATTTCTGTTTATGCACAAAATCTGTGAATAACTTTGTGGATATATCCTGGTATTC
>DASRWN010000003.1:0-2370 GCA_035654595.1 Gallionella sp.
CCGATGTGCGCATTCTGGATGAACAGGGCCAGCCTGCCTTGGTGTTGCCAACCGTCAGCAACAGCATTTCATGGACATCGCTGTTCAGCGGAGAATTGCGCTTTGCCAATCTGGAAATCGATAAACCGGAACTGTTGATACATCGTGACACGCAAGGGAAAATTTATCTGGGCGGCGTGGCGCTCGCGCAGCAAGGTGGTGGCAACGATGTTTCTAACTGGCTGTTGCGTCAACCCGATATGTTGGCGAAAAATGCGCTGGTTGTTTGGTGGGATGAGCAGCGTGGTGCGCCAGCGCTGGTGCTGACGGATGTTGATTTGCATATCCAGACGCTGCTGAATCATCACCGCTTCGCTTTGCACGGGGTGCCTCCCGCCGATCTGGCTGCTCCAATCGAACTGCGTGGTGATTTTCATGGAGCAAGTTTCGATGATTTACCACAGTGGTATGGCCAGTTTTTTCTGCAATTCGATTATTCAGATATTGATGCGTGGCGCGCATGGGTTGATTTGCCTAAACAGCTTGAACGTGGTCGTGGCGCTTTACGAGCTTGGGTAAGCCTGGTTTCGGGCAAGGTGGCGCATGTCACGGCGGATCTGGCGTTACGTGATGTAACGGCCAAACTGGCTGAAGATTTACCGCAAATGAGTTTACGTGACCTGAGTGGGCGCGCCACTTGGCAGGTTTTAGATGGCGGTTTTGAAGTTGATGCCCGGCGCTTGGCGTTGCGTTTGCAAAACGGCTTGACCCTGCCCGCAACGGATGTCTATTTGCGCGTTGCTGCAGCCAAACAGCAGGGGCTGACCGAGAGCGAAGTACGTACCAATCAATTACGGCTCGAAACGCTTGTTGATCTTTCCAGTTATGTTCCCCTACCAACCGGTATACGTGAAAAATTGAATGCGTATGCCCCGCGTGGCACAGTGGCAAATCTGAAGATGCAATGGCAAGCAACGCCGGATCAGTTGCACAGTTACCAGGTCAAGGGAAATTTTCAAAATATCGAATTGCATCGTGTCGGAAACATACCCGGGTTTTCCGGATTAACCGCAGATGTTGATGGGAACGAAGTGACTGGTAAAGTACAGATCAAATCTCGCCAGTTAAGGGTTGATGCCCCTGATTTTTTGCGTGAGCCGTTGGTTTTTACGTCTCTGGCAGGACAGGCAGGTTGGCAGCGGCGCGGCGGCGAATTAACTTTGAAGCTGGATAATCTTGCTGCTTCCAATCAGGATCTGGATGGTAATGCTCATGGCAGCTTCAGCACCGCACAAGACTCTCCCGGAGTGCTGGATTTAACCGTGAGTCTGACTCGTGGAGATATCAGCAAGGCGGCGCGCTACACGCCTTTGGTGGGATTGAACAGGAGCGTTAATGATTGGCTGCACGATGCCTTGTTAAGCGGACAGACCAACGATTTGCGGATACGCATCAAGGGTAATTTGAAAGATTTTCCGTTTCAGGAAAACAAGACCGGTTTATTCGAGCTTACCGGCCATGCGCGAAATGGTACGGTTGCGATAACCAAAGATTGGCCACGGATAGAAAACGCTTCGGGAGATTTACTGATTCAGGGCAATAAACTGGAGTTCAAGTTTTTGTCGGCGACCATGCTTGACGCCAAACTGAAACAGGGTAGCGTCGGTTTGCCCGACATGCTTAGCCCCGACTTGCCGCTGCAAGTCAAAGTTGAAGTAGTCGGTGCAACGAATAATTTTTTACGCTTTATTCAACAAAGCCCGGTGCGTGGCTACATTGATGGATTTACCGACGGCATGCAGGCCAACGGAGGCACGTATCTGGATTTGTTTGCCGATATACCTTTAGTCGGGAGCAGGCAGGTAAAGGTCGATGGCTTGGTACGCGTACAGGGTAATGATATTGAGGTGGACAATAACGTTCCAAAATTGCGTAACACCAGCGGAGAATTGTTGTTCACGCAAAATACCCTGCATACCAATAACCTGACTACCGAAATTTTGGGCGGCACGAGCAAGCTGGATGTGCAGACGGAAGCCGATGGCATTGTGCATGTCAAGGTCAATGGGCGGGTTGATATGGAGACATTGCACAAAGATGATCAGCCTTTTCTCAGGCACCTGCATGGCAATAGTGCGTGGAATGCGGATATCACAGTGATTAAAAAATCGGTACAGCTGACCATCAGTTCTGATTTGCGGGGAGTCAGCTCCAGTTTGCCGCAGCCATTTGCTAAAAGTGCTAACGAAGCTATGCCGCTGCGGATTGAAAAGAAAAATATTCTGGATAAACAAGATGTGATTACTGCACAGCTCGGGAAATTATTGGCTGCACGGTTTGTGCGTCGTGAAGAAAATGGCGAAAGCGTGGTCAAGCGTGGCACGATCACGT
>DASRWN010000004.1:0-3009 GCA_035654595.1 Gallionella sp.
ACAGCCGTATACGCCGCCTGGGTAAACGGTGCGCCGTTGCCGGTGCGCAAGAAAAAAGATCAGCGCAAACCACTGCAAAAAATCGCGCTATACGGCTTTTCCGACGGCAAAAAATTTGCCGCGCTCAAAGCGCAGGCCGAAGGAAACCTGTTGTGTCGAACCTTGACGGTGTTGCCACCCAACGAACTCACTCCCGGACAATATCGCCAGCGTGTCAAAAAGCTGGCTAAACAGCACGCCTGGAAACACGAGGAATTCGATATGAAGAAGCTGCGCAAGATGGCCGCCGGTGCATTTGTCGCCGTGGCACAGGGCAGCGCGGATGACGATGCGGCTATTGTGCATTTGAGTTACAAACATCCCAAGGCGAAGCAGACTGTTGCGCTGGTCGGCAAGGGCATCTGCTTCGACACCGGCGGACACAACCTTAAACCGGCGCGGTATATGCACGGCATGCACGAAGATATGAACGGGTCGGCGGTGGCGCTGGGCATTTTGCTGGCAGCAACACAACAAAAATTGGCCGTCAATATTGACTGCTGGCTGGCCTTGGCGCAAAACCACATCAGCCCGAAAGCTTACAAGCAGAACGACATCGTGACAGCATTAAACGGCACGACCATCGAGATCATGCATACCGATGCCGAAGGCCGTATGGTGCTGGCTGACACGCTCACGTTAGCGGCGCGCATCAAACCGCAACTGATGATCGACTTCGCCACGTTAACCGGCAGCATGGCGGTGGCGCTGGGGGCTCGCTACAGCGGCGTGCTCGGCAATCGCGCGGCGTTGTTGCAGCAGGCAGTGTTGGCCGGACAGCAAACCGGTGAGCGATTGTGCGCCTTTCCGCTGGATGAAGATTACGAGGCCGCGCTGGATTCCAAAGTCGCCGACATCAAGCAATGCACACTGGATGGCGAAGCCGACCACATCCTTGCCGGACGATTTTTGCAACGCTTTGTCGATGATGTGCCGTGGCTGCACGTGGATTTGTCCGCCAGCCGCTGCACGGGCGGGCTGGGCAGCGTAGCGAGCGATGTGACCGGGTTTGGCGTGGGTTGGGGATTACGGATGCTGCAACAGCTCTGAGCGCAATCAGATCTCGATCCGGGTTCCCATTTCGACTACGCGGTTGATCGGAATTTTGAAGAAGTCAGCCGCGCTCATGGCATTTTTGGATAGCACCAGAAATAATCGCTCGCGCCATTTGCTCATGCCTGGTTTGGCGCTGGAAGTGATCAACGCGCGGGAGACAAAAAATGAGGTCGCCATCAAATCGAAAGACATACCCTGTTTTGCGCACACTTCCAGCGCAGCCGGAATATCGGGTGTTTCCATAAAACCGTAATGCAGAACCAGGCGATAAAAGCCCTTGCTTAAATCAGTGATAAACACCCGCTCCGATTGCGATACGTAAGGTTTGTCTTCAACTTGTACAGTCAATAATATGTTGCGTTCATGCAGCACTTTATTGTGTTTAAGATTATGCAGCATCGCCGCAGGCACCCCTTCAGTTGCATTGGTTGGAAATACTGCCGTACCTTGCACGCGCCGCACGTCGTCCACTCCGTCAACAAATGTCTGCATCGGTATCATCTGGCGGTTAATCTCGTCAAACAATAATTTCCGCCCGTGTTTCCAGGTGGTGAGTATGGTAAATGATATTAATGCGATACCAATCGGAAACCACCCGCCTTGAGGAATTTTGATAATGTTGGCGGCAAAATAGGTCATGTCCACAGCCAGGAAAATGGCAATCAAGGGGACGGTAATGACCAGTGGCCAGCGCCAGGCAAGCACGACCACGAATCCAATCAGGATGGTGGTGATGGTCATCGTTCCGGTAACGGCGATACCGTAAGCGGCAGCCAGATTGGTCGAGCTCTGGAAGGCAAGTACCAGAAACACCACTGCCAGATAAAGCACCCCATTGGTCAGCGGCACATAAATCTGCCCGCGTGCCTGGTCGGATGTCTGGATGATACTCATGCGCGGCAGGAAGCCCATTTGCACCGATTGGTGCGCAATCGAGAACGCCCCGGATATGACGGCTTGTGAGGCGATAACCGTTGCAGCGGTAGCCAGAAGCACCATGGGCATCAGTGCCCAGGCAGGGGCAAGCAGATAAAATGGATTTTCGACTGCTTGCGGGGTATGCAACAGCAACGCGCCTTGTCCGAAATAGTTTAATACCAACGCCGGTAGCACGAACGAAAACCAGGCAAAACGAATCGGAGATTTGCCAAAATGTCCCATGTCGGCATACAGCGCTTCGCCGCCGGTGATGGCGAGCACGATGGAACCCATCGCCAGAAAAGCAACCCACGGATCAGCTATGAAAAAATGAACGACATAAACCGGATTAAGCGCCAGCAGGATTTCTGGATTTTGAGCGATGGCGATCATGCCAAACACCGCCAGGCAAGCGAACCACAGCACCATGATCGGGCCGAATGCCATGCCCATTGTGCCGGTGCCACGTTTCTGAATGAAAAATAATCCGGTCAAGACGATGATGGTGACGGGTAATATGTAGACCTTGAATTGAGGTGAGATCACCTCCAGACCTTCGACCGCAGATAACACCGAGATGGCCGGCGTAATCATGCCATCACCAAAAAACAGCGCGGCGGCAAACACACCGAGCGCGGTGACAAACCATTTTAATTTGGGTTTTTGCGCAGTGAGTTCACTCACCAGAGCCAGTAATGCCAGTGATCCGCCTTCACCGTGATTATCTGCGCGCATGATGATCATCACGTATTTGAGCGAGATCAACAGCATGATGGTCCAGAACATCATCGACAACACGCCGAGCACGTTAGCCGCTGCGACAGGCAGCGAATGGGAACCGGAAAAAGTTGCCTGTATTGCATACAGCGGGCTGGTGCCTATATCGCCATACACCACACCGATTGCACCTAACATCAGTGTTGACAGCTTTTGTTGCGCAGGTTGCTGACTCATTTATCGTTTGCAGAAATGCTGATTGATCAATCCAGACCGCTC
>DASRWN010000005.1:0-7882 GCA_035654595.1 Gallionella sp.
AAATAATAATTTTAAGCTGCTCAATTAGCGTTACCTGCCCCCAAGATGACCTCCGGCAAACGATTGAGCGTGCGACGGAAAACGCTCTTGCTTCCAAGGCCGCGAGTAATAATAAGCGCACCCTGTAATTCCGTGACCCATTGTTGCGCGCGCTGATGCGCCACGTCGGCTTTAACGCCCATAGCGACCCCGACTTCCGCGAGTGCCGCAATCCATCCCTTCAGCATCAAACGAACGTCGTTTTCAAATAGCTTATGCGAGGCACTGAGAATAAAAATACCAATCAGGCAATTAAGTTTGCCACCATCATAAAACTGGTCGACGGCTTTGACCATCTGCTTTAGTCGATCCTGTGGCGGGCTATTACTGCGCAAGGGTTGGATGACGTGCTCTTGTATAACACCATTGATCTGATCCAGAACAGCACGCGCCATATCTTCTTTGCCACCCGGAAAATAATGATAAAGGCTGGCTTTCTGTAAGCCCGTCGCCAGCGATAACTTGGCCAAGGTCGCACCTTCGTAGCCGAGGCGGCGAAAGGCTTCGCCAAGTTTTTCGATCACATCTTCTTTGGGTTGAGATGGCGTACGCACGATGATGAATGGCTCCTAAGTTTGATCATTGCTGATCTGCGATTTCAGTATTTTATTTTCTTGCTCAAGCATTGCCAATTTCTCCTGTATCGGTCGCAAAGCATCGGCAATTTCATCTTCGGTAAAGCGTGGCGTGATATGCTGCGGGCAGTTCCAGTCAAAGGCTTCAAGCCTCAATAAAACGGCACGTTCGATTTTGGCTTTATAATCCGGCATGGTCAATTGTTGTATCAAATCAGGATTATTTTCCGCATCAATCACCTGTATGTGTGCAAAAATTTTCAGCCGCTTGCGGTTCGGATAATCAACCATAATAAGGGCGGCGCGATCATCGTGTTGCACATTGCCAACGCTGACATATTGCAGATTGCCGCGAAAATCCGCATACCCCAACGTTGTCTCATCAAGAGTTTTGACAAACCCCGGCGGACCGCCGCGAAACTGGACATACGGCCAACCTGTTTCCGAGACTGTCGATAGATAGAAGTGATCGCGTTGCGCGATGAAGGCCGTCTCACGAAAACTGAAAGCCGTGGCATTGATTGGCGCGCTTTCCAACCGTTCGTTATTCTCACGGGTACCGTAATGTTCTTGGCTTGCCCGGACATTCTTCGTAAAGGCAATTTCTGCCCAATGGTGTGGCACGATAGTTCTCCTCTGGTGTGTTCTGCCGAGGACGGTTCGCCACCGATGCAATGACATCGGTGACGAGCATCAATTTAAAATGTGATGACGCTGTACCCTTCCTCCGCATATTTCGCGAGGCTGGGAAGACCCGTTGTGCCCGGCACAGCATTTTCGGTCAGCAAACTGAAGCCATTTTTTTCGGCATCGGCTCGCGCACCAAAGACATCCGCACAACCACAGGACACGCCGGCAACCTTATCCTCAACGGCTTTATACAGTGCATGGGCGGGATGACTGTGCTGCGTCACAACGCCAGCCCAGCGGGTGCCAGTGCCCTGAAAAACCAACAGGACTTCTTTCTTTCTCTGTTTGAGATCAAAAACGGCAGCCAAGGCGTTGAACAAACGACCTAAAGCTTCTTCCCCACCTTTGGGGTCTGATAGAACAACAATTGCAGTTTTCATGATGGTTCTCCTTGGTTAAGTATGTTCATTCAGTTATTACCGAACGATAGGTAAAATAACATTGTGGGTAACGCTTGTCAAGATTCATGGTTTTTTAATTTCTAAATGTGATATTGACCTGCCGAGCGAGTGTCGGAGAGGGTGAAAAAGGCAAGCTGATGAGGGTAGCACCAAGTATGATTGAACCAAGACACTTACGTACAGGCAGGAAAAAAATCGCTTTGTTGTGTCGACCATAATCAGGTATTCTTGAACAGCGCCATTGCACTTCAAATTTAAAATAGCATGCGTACATTTTGTCTTAGCTCTATCGCTATTGCCCTACTTGTTGCTAATAGCCAAGTGCCTGCCGATGAGAATGCTCACGCCGGTCAAGCAATTCAATATTCTGGGCAGGCCAGTGCAAATGGAAGTGCCAGTGCAGTACATTCCATCGCGGCTTCAGACCAATTCACCTCTGCGGCTTCAGCCGAAGTTCAAAAACAAGGTCTTGTTGTAAATGCACTGGAAAGTGAAATAAATAATTGTGGTTTTTTTGCTTATCCAGAAAAAGGTTATGAAAAAAACTATCTCATATTTGCAACCGATATGCTGGGTCAGGATGTGGCTCGAGCATGGGTCAATTTGGGTAACGGCGATATTGAATTAAAAAAGATTTCTTATCAGGAGGACGAGAAAAGCATCTCCTTTATTTTTAAAGAAAAAGGAGTTCAAGTATCGTTCAAAGGAACGATAACTTCGCCATCAACCGAGTCTCAGGAATATAACAAGCTGGACGGTATATTGTCGGTAAGTCAGGGATCAAACAAAAAGCAATTGAAAGTTGTAGCAGTAAGTGGTTGTTGAGCCGCATAGCCAATCGCTGAAGCTACCGACGGTCTCGACGCCAGCTGTGGTGCAATACAGGCGAATTGACGCCCGCCGCTTATTTCAAACACTGGCTTTAAGAAAACCATGGCCTGGATCGTTACAAAATATTTTCTGACTGCCGCCGTTGTCGTGCTCGTGTCCGAACTTGCGAAGCGCAGCGACAAGCTCGGCGGTTTCGTTGCGGCGCTGCCGATCGTAACGGTTCTTGCGCTTATCTGGCTTTACGTTGAAAACCAGCCTCAGCAGAAGATCGCAAATCATGCTTGGTACACGTTTTGGTATGTTGTCCCGACGTTGCCGATGTTCCTCGCGTTTCCGGTACTCTTCCCGCGCATCGGTTTCTGGCCAGCATTATTGGCCAGCATCGTCATCACCGTTGTTTGCTTTGGCCTGTTCGCGCTCGCGCTGCGCCGCTTCGGCATAGAATTGCTATAACGAGAAAGACTGCATACACAATCGAACGACCAGCCCTTCTCGTCAAACACATAACGGAAAAATGGAAGAGGCAGGCCATGACACCCAACGTTGATCCGGTTTGCGGAATGAAGGTTGACAACCAATCACAACACCATTTTGAATATGCGGGTGAGCAGTATTATTTATGTTCACAACACTGCCTGAAAAAGTTTCAGGCAAATCCCACTGAATACCTCAATCCGGTTTTACCCTACACCGACACTGCTGGTAAAGGCGCTCATGCTGCGAAATCAGTTCAGGTTGCGGGTGAGTACATTTGCCCCATGCATCCGGAAATAGTACGTAACGAACCGGGCAATTGCCCGATATGCGGTATGACTCTGGAGCCTCGTAACATCTCGGCAGAAGACAACACTGAGTTGAACGACATGACACGGCGCTTCTGGGTAAGTGCAACCCTCGCCTTGCCGGTGTTTTTGATAGCGATGGGCACCGACCTGTTGCCACAAGCCATGCCAAGTTTGATTTCGATGACGGCGCTGCAATGGATTGAATTCGCATTGGCCACCCCGGTGGTGATGTGGGGCGGCTGGCCGATCTTCCAGCGCGGCTGGACTTCCGTGGTCAACCGGCATTTGAATATGTTTACCCTGATCGCGCTGGGTGTAGGTGTGGCGTGGACATACAGCGTGGTGGCGATGTTGCTGCCGGGAATATTTCCGCCTGTAATGCGCAGCATGATGGGCACAGTACCAATCTACTTTGAAGCGACGGCGGTGATCATGGCGCTGGTATTACTAGGGCAGGTGATGGAGTTGCGTGCACGCAGCCAGACCAGTGCGGCAATCAAACTATTGCTTGGCCTCGCACCCAAGACTGCGCGTATCGTTCACCCCAGTGTTGATGGGAAAATCGACAACGAAGAAGACATACCGTTGGCGCAGGTACAGCCGGGCGATGTGTTGCGCGTACGACCCGGCGAGAAAGTCCCGGTGGACGGTGTAGTGCTGGAAGGAATTAGTGCTTTGGATGAATCCATAGTCACCGGCGAATCCATCCCGGTGGAAAAAACATCTGGAGCACGGCTGATCGGCGCCACGGTGAACGGCACCGGCAGCCTGTTGATGCGTGCCGAGCGCGTCGGTTCCGATACGCTGCTCGCACAGATCGTGCACATGGTGAGCGAGGCGCAGCGTTCACGCGCGCCTATCCAGCGCATGGCTGATGTTGCTGCCGGATATTTTGTTCCGGTGGTAATAGCAGTTGCACTCGCCACATTGGCGGTATGGGGCATTTGGGGACCAGAGCCACGCCTGGCGCACGCCATCGTCAATGCAGTGGCAGTGCTAATTATTGCTTGCCCATGCGCATTGGGATTGGCCACACCGATGTCCGTCATGGTCGGTACCGGACGCGGTGCATTGGCTGGCGTGCTGATCAAGAACGCCGAGGCGCTGGAAATCATGGAGAAAGTAAACACACTGGTGGTAGACAAGACCGGCACGCTGACCGAAGGAAAACCCAAGCTGATATCGGTGTTTGCCATCGCTGGCTTCGATGAAAAGGAAGTGCTGCGACTGGGTGCCAGCCTGGAACGCGCCAGCGAACATCCACTGGCCGCAGCCATCGTGAACGGCGCGCGGGAGAAATCTTTGACGTTTGCAGCAGTCAGCGATTTTCATTCCTACACCGGCAAAGGTGTGGCAGGGACTATTGAGGGCCATATCGTCGCGCTGGGTAACATCAGGCTGTTCGAAGAACTGCATCTCGACGCGAATGAATTGCCCGCGCGCGCCGAATCGTTACGCGGCGACGGTCAGACCGTGATGTTGCTCGCGATTGACGGCAAGGCGGCAGGGTTACTTGGTGTGGCAGACCCAGTCAAGGCCTCTACACCGGATGCGATTCGTGCCCTGCATAAGGAAGGTATGGAGGTCATCATGCTCACTGGCGATAATCGCACCACGGCGCAAGCAGTGGCACGCAAGCTGGACATAGACCGTATCGAGGCAGAAGTACTACCCGAGCAAAAGGTTGCCATCGTCAAACAACTACAAGCGCAAGGGTGCATCGTGGCGATGGCTGGTGACGGCATTAACGACGCTCCGGCACTGGCTGAGGCACGAGTGGGTATCGCCATGGGTACCGGCACCGATGTAGCGATGGAGAGCGCGAGCGTCACTCTGGTGAAGGGCGACCTGCAAGGCATCGTACGCGCAGTGCGCCTCTCCCGCGTCACCATGCGCAACATCCGGCAAAACTTATTCTTTGCCTTCATCTACAATATTATTGGGGTTCCGATTGCGGCGGGCGTGTTGTACCCATTTTTTGGCTTGTTGCTTTCTCCCATCATCGCCGCCACCGCAATGAGTTTCAGCTCTGTGTCGGTAATTACGAATGCGCTCAGGCTAAATCGGGTAAAGCTGTAAATCATGATTATCTGGGATAGAATGTTCTGCGTTCAATAACAGGAGTTCGTGCCATGAGAAATCTCGCGATATCTTTTCTGTTCTGTCTTGGAGTTGTCGGATATGCAGCGTGTCGGGCCGACGCTTCTTCACCCGAGGAAATTATTTATCGGGCAACCACCGTAGATGGCGTGCAGCACGTGCAGATTGACGGTGGCGGCTATTTCTTCAAGCCTAACCATGTAATCGTCAAGATGAATGTGCCAGTGGAGTTAGTGGTGAGTGTAGAAAAGGGGTTGATTCCCCATACCTTTGTTATTCAATCACCCGAAGCGGGCATCTCAGTAGACGAAAAGTTATCGAGCGACGCCAAGACTATCCGCTTCACGCCTACTGCTGTGGGCAAATATGCTTTTTATTGCAAGAACAAACTGCTGTTTTTCAGGAGCCACCGTGCAAAGGGCATGGAAGGTATGCTTGAAGTAGTGGAATAGCCAAAGTGTTATGTTTGTAACGCCGGAGAGTTTTTGCCGGGACGATCGCCACTGAATACGTATCATTTTGAGGTGGCGGAGGCAGGCGGAATCGTTGCCTGCTGCGCCGATGCTTTTTTCTCCGGAGTTTTCTCTTCCGGTATTTTTTTTTCTGCTACGGGCGCAGATGCGTTTTCCAGAATTTGAAAAAACACTTCATCCGGCTTGACCATGCCCAATTCGCTACGCGCACGCTCTTCAATCGCTGCTGTCCCTTGCTTCAGGTCGCGCACTTCGGCGTCCAGCAAGGCGTTGCGTGTTTGGGTTTGTTGATTGGCTCGTTGCTGAACTTCGAGTTGGCGGTGCAAGTCCCACACTTTCAACCAACCGCCCTTACCTAACCACAAGGGATACTGCAACAACAGCAGCAGGGCAATCAGTATTAGCGTGACTGCACGCATCAGCCCAACTGGTAATAGGCGTCATGCCCCGGATAGGAGGCCGTGTCGCCCAAATCTTCTTCGATGCGTAACAGTTGATTGTATTTCGCCATGCGATCCGAGCGCGACATCGAGCCGGTTTTGATTTGTAGCGCGTTAGTGGCAACAGCGATGTCGGCAATGGTACTGTCTTCTGTTTCGCCTGAACGATGCGAGATAATGGCGGTGTAACCGGCACGTTTCGCCATCTCGATCGCGGCAAAGGTTTCGGTCAAGGTGCCGATCTGATTGATCTTGATCAAAATGGAGTTTGCCAAACCCTGGCGAATGCCTTCGCGGAATATCCTGGTGTTGGTGACAAATACATCGTCTCCGACCAACTGGATGGATTTGCCCAAGCGTTGAGTCAATAACTTCCAACCGCCCCAGTCGTGTTCGCTCATGCCGTCTTCGATGCTGATCAAGGGATATTTATCTGCCCAGTTGGCCAGATAATCGACAAACTGTGCGGAGGTTAGCTTTAAATCTTCGGAATCAAGATAATAAAAACCATCTTTGTAAAACTCCGAGCTGGCGCAATCCACACCGATTGCCACGTCTGTCCCCGGCACATATCCCGCCGCTTCAATGCCTTCGACGATCAACTGCAAAGCGGCCTCATTGCTGGGCAAGTTCGGCGCAAAGCCGCCTTCGTCACCCACTGTGGTGGGCATACCTTTTTTGTCGATCAACGTTTTCAGTGCATGGAACACTTCTGCTCCGTAGCGCAGCGCTTCGCGAAAGCTGGGTGCGCCAACCGGAATAATCATGAACTCTTGCATGTCGATATTGTTGTTGGCGTGCGCGCCGCCGTTGATGATGTTCATCATCGGCACCGGCATTTCCATCCGCGCAGAACCGCCCAAATAGCGGTATAGCGGCAAACCGCTTTCCTGGGCTGCGGCGCGTGCAACTGCCATGGACACCGCCAGGATTGCATTCGCACCAAGACGCGATTTGTTTTCTGTACCGTCCAGCTCAATCATGGTTTGATCTATGAATGATTGTTCTGCGGCATCCAGCCCGATGACCGCCTCGGCAATTTCGGTGTTCACATATTCAACCGCCTTCAACACACCTTTGCCGAGATAGCGTTGTTTATCGCCATCGCGTAATTCCATCGCTTCTTTTTCGCCGGTGGACGCGCCGGATGGCACTGCAGCACGCCCCATCACACCCGATTCCAGCAACACATCTGCCTCTACAGTGGGGTTGCCGCGCGAATCCAGAATTTCACGGGCGATAACATCAACAATTGCGCTCATACGATTCCCTTAACTTTTTCTTAAATATTTTTCAAATCGACATTTTCTTCAATCAGCCCTTGCCGCTTGACCGTTTCATCCAGCACCTTCAAAGTTTGCAGCAATGCCTTGAGATGCCCGAGCGGAAATGCGTTGGGGCCATCCGACAGGGCTTTCGAAGGATCCGGATGGGTTTCCATAAACAAGCCGGAAACACCCACTGCCACGGCTGCACGGGCCAACACCGGCACGAATTCACGTTGCCCACCGCTAACTGCCCCTTGTCCGCCCGGCAACTGCACCGAGT
>DASRWN010000006.1:0-13910 GCA_035654595.1 Gallionella sp.
CAACGCTCTTTCACCAGGTTGTACCACGCATCACCTTGTGCGTGCAGTGCCTGTTGCAACACAGCCTGATTCAATTTTCCGGCATGGCAATCGGCATTTAGCCGCTCTGCGCCAACCACTACCGCCCGCCTAATAATTTCAGTTTCAGATCGTCCTGCACCGGTTTATCGCCCAGCCATATTTTCATCAATGCGCGATGAAATAGCTCGCCGGGAATTGTTCCACGTGCATCACCGTTGACGCTGATGAAAGTGCCTTTACCCGGAAAATAATCCAGTGTCATCACCTGCCCTGTCTTGACTTCTCCAACGACGTGAAACACATGTACCATCTGCTTGAGCGGGATTTTGATGGCGGCCATTTCAGCCGCCGTATTATTGTCAACCATGCCATCCATGACCGGGTTCAATAATTGCTCCTCGGTCAGATCAAGCAATATATGCAAAGCCATGCGCTGCGGATTCTCATCGGCCAGTATCGCCTGCGCCGAAGTTTCTTTTTTGGTCAGATAAAGCGCCGCCACATATACTTTGAAAAACAATTTGGTGCGCGTCCCTGCGCCGTTCAATACCAAGTCAACACCATTCAGTTGCGCGCTGTCCGTCAACTTCAGCCCCGCCACCTCCAGTGCGTTCGCGTTCCAGCTCAGCAACAAACAATAAATCAACAACAATATCTTTTTCATTTTTTCCCCAAGCGGCGCGCAATAGATTTACAAGGCTTCAAATATCCCTGCCGCGCCCATCCCGGTGCCGATACACATCGTCACCATGCCATATTTAAGTTTGCGTCTGCGCATGCCATGCAGCAACGTGGCAACACGAATCGCGCCGGTCGCACCAAGCGGATGTCCCAATGCAATCGCGCCACCGAGCGGGTTGACCTTTGCCTTATCTAACCCAACGTCGTGGATGACGGCCAGCGATTGCGCGGCGAATGCCTCATTTAATTCTATCCAATCCAGATCATCCAGCTTCAGGCCAACCTGAGTGAGGGCGCGGGGTATCGCTTCCTTGGGTCCGATGCCCATGATTTCGGGTGGCACACCGGCCACCGAGTAACCCATGAAACGGGCCATGGGAGTCAGGTTGTAACGCTTCAGCGCGGCTTCGCTGACCAGCAGCACCGCGCCCGCGCCGTCTGACATTTGCGAACTGTTTCCGGCTGTCACCGAGCCTGCTTTGGCGAATACGGTTTTCAATTTACCGAGCGCCTCAAGCGAGGTATCGGCGCGCGGCCCTTCGTCTTGTGCCGCATCGCGTTTGGTAACATGCACTTTGCGCGAATTCAAATCCGGAGCGTGATCTGTTATTTCATACGGCGTGATTTCGTCCTTGAATTCACCTTTGACTGTTGCCTGAACAGCGCGCTGATGGCTGGTCAGAGCAAATTCATCTTGCGCCTCGCGTGACACCTTCCAACGCTCGGCAACTTTTTCGGCAGTGATGCCCATGCCGAATGCGATGGCGATATCTTCATCATGAGCAAAGATTTCAGGATTGAATGCGATCTTGTTGCCCATCATCGGCACCATACTCATGCTCTCCGTGCCCGCCGCGATCATCACGTCCGCCTCGCCAAGACGAATCCGGTCTGCCGCCATCGCCACGGCCTGTAAACCGGACGAGCAAAAACGATTCACCGTGACACCCGGCACGCTGTTCGGCAGCCCCGCCAGCAACAGGCCGATGCGCGCCACATTCATGCCCTGCTCCGCCTCCGGCATGGCGCAACCGACGATCACATCACCGATGGCGGCAGGGTCGAGCGATGGCGCTTGTGCCAACACCGCCTTCAACACATGCGCCAGCAAATCATCCGGACGGGTGTTGCGAAACATCCCGCGCGGCGCTTTGCCAACCGGGGTGCGCGTCGCGGCGACGATGTAGGCGTCTTGAATTTGTTTGCTCACGATATGAACCTCACGAAATCTAACGTTTCGCAGCCACGCGATAAACGGCATTGCGTTCCCGTTTACCAACCGCAACCACGATCACCAACAACACAGCATCACGCACTTCATACACCAGACGATATCCCACACTACGCAGTTTGATTTTGTAACGATGCTCATGTCCTGCCAATCTCGCCGCAGGAACACGGGGATTTTGCAGACGTTCGCCCAGCTTTTTTTTGAACTGCCCGCTCACCGTTGTGTCCAGCTTGCGCCACTCCACCAACGCATCAGGATGGAAACTCAACTTATAGTTCATCCAGCTTTACCGGTACCAGTTTCTTACCATCTTTCAAGCGCGCATCGGCAATGGCATTCAGTTCCATATCTTCCAGTTTATCCATCAACGTCTCATAAGCTCTTGCCGGAACGCAATAGAAAGTTGGTTCATTACGATTCAAAATCGCCACCGGAAAACCCTCTCCAGCCGCCACTGTTGCCATCGGATTCTTTTTCAATTCAGAAACACTCGCGGTTGTTTCCGCCAAAATTACATGTGCCATTTGGTTAAACCTCCATTTATAGAGTGCTCAATATAGCACTCTAAAAAGGTCTCTGCAATGGTCTTTAAAAAGTCATAAATTCAAACACGCGAATACCGATAACCCAGTAAAACCGTCGCCCACCGCTTGGTCATTAGCCTTAATTTCTAAGTGGCTTGCCGTTCTTCAGCATGTACTCAATCCGCTCCTGCGTCTTGTCCGTCGCCAGCAACGCCACAAAATGCCTGCGTTCCAAATCCAGCAGCCATTGTTCATCCACCAGACTGCCCGCTTCGACATCGCCGCCACACAAGGTATCGGCGACGGCGCAACCAATCTGGTAATCGTGCTCGGAAATGAAACCGCCTTCCAGCATGTTGACCATCGCGGCTTGCAGCGTGGCAGTGCCGGTTCGGCCTGCAACTGGAATTTTCGTGGGCATCAGCGGCGCGCGGTAATCAGTTGCGGTGAGCGCGCGCAGTTCGTTCTTGGCGACATGCAGTAATTCAAAGCGATTCATCACGATGCGGTCAGCAGCACGTAAATAACCCATCTCTCTCGCCAGCTCCGCGCTCTTGGCGACTTCGCCCATGGCGATGTTCTGAAAATAGCGGCGCAAGAACGGGAACACGTCACCGCCGCCATTCGTTGAAATAGCTCGGGCTTCTTGAGCGGCGCGCAAAGTGGCTTCTTTGCTGCCACCACCGGCGGGCAACACGCCGACCCCCACTTCGACCAGGCCGATATAACTTTCCAGTGTGGCGACCACGCGTGCCGAGTGCATGATGATTTCACAGCCGCCGCCGAGCGCCAGACCGTCCACCGCCGACACGACCGGCACTTGCGCATATTTGATGCGTTGCGTGACTTGCTGAAATTTGGCGATCACCGCTTCGACTTCAGGCACATTGCCGGTTGCCGCATTCAACACCGCGCCCAACCCGCCGCCGCCTGCAATGGTGTATTTGACGCGGCTGGCGGCTTGTTTGAACTTGTCCATCAATCCGTCCTGCTGCGCCTGCGGTTGCACCCCCTGCATCAGTTGCAACAGGTTCGCCCCGGCGGAAAATGGCAATTCGGTCTGCCAGATGATCATCCCGCGCCAATGCGCTTCAGCCTCATCCACCGCACGCAAAATGCTATCCAGCACGTCGTCACCGATCACGTGCATTTTGGTCTTGAAGCTGAGAATGGCGATGTCATCGCCGCTATGCCACAGACGAACCGCATCATTCTCGAAGATGGTTTCGCCATAAGATGCGACCTCACCCAACAGCCGGTCCGGAAATTCCTGACGCTGATAAACAGGCAATAGAGTGCGTGGTTGCTGCTTGCCTGCGCTGGGCGAATAAGCGCCTTGCGTGTCATGCACGCCGCTGCGGTTGGCTTGCCTCGCCCATTCCGGCAAGGGTGTGGCGGACATGGTCTTGTCCTGAGCGCGCTCTTGTTCTATCCAGCCGACGATTTTTTGCCAACCTGCCGCTTGCCAAATCTCAAACGGCCCGCTGTCCCAACCAAAACCCCAGCGCACCGCAAAATCAATATCTCGGGCATTGTTGGCGATGCCGGGCAAATGTACGCTGCAATAATGAAACACATCGCGGAACACGCTCCACACAAATTGTGCGTGCGAATCCGGATTATTGCGCAGTGCTTGCAGCTTTTCTGCCCAATCACGACCGCGCAGTATCGTCTTCACACCATCATCCACCATGTTCGTAGCGACCTGATATTTTTGGGTATGGACATTCAGTACGTGAATTTCTTTGCCGATTTTTTGATACACCCCGCGCCTGGTTTTTTGCCCGAGCGCGCCTTGTTGTATCAGCCCATTGAGCCAGTCCGGCACAGCAAAATATTTGTGCCACGGATCGTCGTGCAAATTATCGCGCATGGTGTTGACCACGTGCGCAAAGGTGTCCAGCCCGACCACATCCAGCGTGCGGAAAGTGGCGCTCTTGGGCCTGCCCAGGTAACGTCCGGTCAAGGTATCAACGGTATCAAAACTCAAACCGAGACGCTCGGCATGATGCAAACTGGCCAGAAACGAAAACACGCCGATACGATTGGCAATGAAGTTCGGCGTGTCTTTTGCGCGCACCACCCCTTTGCCCAGAGCTGACACTAAAAATGCCTCAAGGTCGTCGAGTAAGGCACCTTCCGTTTCTGTGCAGGGAATCAGCTCGACCAGATGCATGTAGCGCGGCGGATTGAAAAAATGAATGCCGCAGAAACGGTGCTGTAAATTTTCCGGGAATGCCTGCGCCAGCTGGTTGATGGAAAGACCGGAGGTGTTACTGGCAAAAATGCTGTGGCTGGCAAGGTAAGGCGCGACTTTTCGATACAGATCAGACTTCCAGTCCATGCGCTCCGCGATTGCTTCGATGATCAGATCGCAATCACGCAGTTGATCGAGATGCTGGTCGTAATTCGCAGCCGTAATGAAATTCAGTTTGGCGGGACTGGATAACGGGCTAGGGTCAAGTTTCTGCAACCCTTGCAGCGCCTTGTTGACAATGCCGTTTGGCTCGCCCTGTTGCGCGGCCAAATCAAACAACAGGGTGGGCACATTGGCGTTCACCAGGTGCGCCGCAATCTGCGCGCCCATCACCCCTGCGCCCAACACAGCGACCTTGCGTATCTGAAATTTTCCGCCCATAACGCACTTCCTTTTGACACACCAAACAGGAAGCGTTGCTTCCCGTTTGGTGAATTAACTAAAACCCATAGGTGTATTGCACACTCACAATATCTACAGAATTGTTGTACGTGCCAACCAGATTACCTACCGTAGCGGGTGACGGTGTGCCTGCTGATCCATTGCTGTTACTGATACTCGCGTTCTTCACAAACAGGTGCGCATAGCCAAAATCCAGAGCGCTTGCTTTGTTGGGTTTATATTGCCCGCCCACTGCCAGCCAGGTGCGATCACTATCGGGAATGCGCGCGGTGCGGTCGGCATCAGATACCGGGGATTGGTCGAAAGCCACGCCAGCACGCGCCGTCCACTGTTCGTTGTAGTGGTGGTTGACGCCTAGAGAAACACGATAGGTATCTTTCCAGTTTTCATTGGTCAGTGCCGCGGTCGCTCCGGTTGAACTATTCACAGCTCTCAGTTCCTTGAATTTGCTCCAGCCTGTCCAGGTAATGTCTCCCATCACATCCCAGCTGGAATCAAGCTGATGAATTGCGCTAAACGATAAGGTATCCGGGGTTTTTAAAGCCGCAGTTACAGCGGGATTTTGTATTACCGCTCCCGTTGGCCCGGTAATCAATAAATTTCCTGATACCTGATAGTTGAGGCTGGAGCGGTAGGCCAGTCCAAGCAGGGTGTCCGGACTCACCTGAAACAGCGCGCCCAGATTGTAGCCCCAGGCAGTATCATCGCCGGTCAACTTTGCGTTCCCTACCACCCCAGCACCCAACACGACGTTATTGCTCAATTCAGCACTGATTTTTTGATAATCAATGCCCACGCCCAGCGAAATGTTGTCGTTCAACTGGTAGGACACCGTGGGATTGATGTTGATCGTTTTTATCTCCGATTTTAAAGCTTGAAAACGCCCTGCCCAACCTGGGTCGTAATCGGTTTTTAATCCAAACGGAGCGTTGATGCCCAAGCCAAATTTCATTTGCGGATTGACATCCATGACATAGTACAAACTGGGCACCACGGCCAAATCTCCGGCGTTGCCGCCATTTCCGCCCAGAGGTTGACCAGATGCAGCGGCCGGGCTAGAACCTGTATTGGAAAATTTCACCGATGGCTGGATGAAGCTGCCCGCGGCCGCAACTTGACTCCCCTCCAAACGCGACATACCGGCCGGGTTAAAGAAAATCGTCGAAGCATCTTCTGCGGCGGCAGCGCCGCCAGCATAGGCGTTCCCCAACCCGCTGCCGCTTTGTTCGAGCAGTGCAAAGCCGGATGCTTGGGCATTTCCCGACATTACAAGCATACCCGCCAGTGACCAACCTACCATCTCCTGTTTTGACATCATGATTATCTTCCCTCCATTATTATCGTTGAGTCTCGAACGACTAAAATCTGTTCGCCCGTCGGCTCACAGTATTGCAGGAACAACACGCGGCTTGCGATCTTCACCCACCGCCACGTAGGTCAGGGTAGCCTGGGTTACCTTGACGCAAATCGGCGAGGCCGGATCACGTTGCGCATAAACTTCAACATTGACCGTGATGGAAGTACGCCCGACCTTGTCGATATGCGCATAAAAACTGACCACATCGCCCATGAACAAGGGCTGCTTGAAAATAAACGAGTTCACCGCCACAGTCACCACTCTGCCACGCGCACGCTGCACTGCGGGGATGCTCCCGGCGACATCTACCTGCCCCATGATCCAGCCGCCAAAAACATCGCCGGTATAGTTGCAATCTGACGGCATGGCAACCACGCGCAACGTCGGCTGACGATCCGGCAGCGCAATATTCTCCGGTTGATTTTCTGCCATGTTCAATGCCCTTCGTAAAGTTGTTTGATCTGATCGGCAAATTGCTCCGCTACTTGCTTGCGCCTGAGTTTCAGGGTCGCTGTGAGCAGCCCGTTCTCGCTGGTCCATGGCTCGTGTAACAACAGCACATTATTGACTTTTGCATAGCCAGGAAAAACACGCAAATTCGTTCGGATACGCTGCAACACATCACCCAGAACACGACTGTCAGTAAGCGATTCTGGCATGTCGGCGCGTACTCCGAGCTGCTTGGCAAGTTGCAGCCAGGCTTCTGGATTGATGACCGCCAACGCAACCAGATACGGGCGCGCCTCACCAAATATCATTACCTGATCAAATAACCTGTCTTGCCGTATCGCCAGCTCCATATCTGCCGGCGGTATTTTTTCACCGTTCGACATCACGATGATTTCCTTGACGCGACCAGTGATATGGATGTGCCCAGTATTGCTGATACGCACCGTGTCACCAGTATTCAGCCAGGCTTCTGCGTCGATGATGTCACGTGTCGCTTCCGGATTATCCCAGTAGCCCATCATTACGTTCGGCCCTTTGACCAAAAGTGTGCCCTGCTCATCAAGACGCACCTCAACATCGCGGATTAATTTGCCCACGCTATCCGGCACATTATCTTCGAGCCGGTTGCAACTGATTACCGGGCTGGTTTCAGTCAGGCCGTAACCTTGCAGGATGGGCAACCCCAGGCTGATGAACATGCGTGAAATCTCCGGCGCCAGCGCCGCGCCGCCACTGACCGCCATGCGCAGCCTGCCGCCCAATTTATCAAGGATTTTTTGCGCCACCAGTTTTTTCAATAACGGCCAAAGCAGAAAGGACAGCTGCCACGCGCCTCTGCCTTGCTGATGTTCAAAGCGTCGCGTGCCGATTTCTACTGTCAGATTGAATAATGTGCGTTTGAGCGGAGAGCCCTCATTGAGTCTGGTTTTGATCGCAGCATAGGTGCGTTCATAGATGCGTGGCACGGAGATCAACAGGGTCGGACGTATCGTTTGCAAGTCTTCGGAAAGTTGCGAAATGGAGCGGGCGAACGCCACGGTCGCACCGGTCATCACGGTCAGGTAATAGCCCAGGGTGCGCTCAAAGCTGTGCGACAAGGGAAGAAAAGACAAAAACAAATCGCCGCTACGTACTGGAAAAGCATCCAAGCAGGCATGCGCGTTGCTGAGTATATTGGCATGGCTCAGCATCACCCCTTTGGACCTTCCGGTGGTGCCGGAAGTGTAAATGATGCTGGCAAGCTCGTGGCTTTTACACGGAAAGGCGGACTCCAATTGCGCTGCAGGCGGTAGAAAATCGGCCACAAATTTCAGGCGTGGCTCATCGGTATTGCGTAACCTGACAAGACTGACAAAGCGAACGATGCCAGTGAGTTGATCTTGTACAGTGCGTAGCGCCTGCCACTGCTCGCCCGTCTCGAACAGTAGCACTTTCACACTGGCGTTATTGACGATGTAGGCAAGGTTGTCCGGCCTGTCCACGGTATAGAGCGGTACAACTACCAGACCCAATGACATTGCGGCCTGATCGAACATGATCCACTGCGGACAATTGCGCAACATGATAGCGACCCGATCCCCGGGCTTGAGATTCAATCTTGACAGGGCTGCCTGCCAGCGCGCCACTTCTCCGCGCATTTCACGCCAAGTAATACTGCGCCACTCATTTCGTTCAAAATGACGGTAAGCGACTCTGTCCGGGGTACGTTTCACGCGCTCCAGAAACAAGCCGTGCAGTGTTCCCGCTTGTTCTGGGGTGATGGCATTGGTGTTGTGCACAGACATCAACTATCCTTTTTAGTTGAGGAATAAATCACTTTGCAGCGGTGTACCCGGCGCTACGGCATATTGCCCGAAATCGCTCACCCCTGTCGAACATAATGGGTCTTCGTCAATACAAAATACCATTGTTAGCGCGGGTGGTACCGCTGACAAACACGACTTTGTCACGCAATGAATTCACCCTTGATTTGCCATCAGCTGCTTGGGCGCAAAGTCATCCACCATGATGACCTTGCGCCGCAGCGCATAATCGCGTTGCAACTGCAAAGCCTCGTCCACGGTCAAAATGCCGAGGTCACGCGCTTCGGCAATGCGTGCGACTTCTTCCAGTTGTTTCAGCTTGCCTGCCTTGCGTGCTTCTGTCAGTTCGGCTTGTAGCGGCTCACACAGCAAGGTGCTGTGCAATGCCGCTTCCAGCGCACCCACAGCATCTTGTTCGTCGCTGGGGAGGTACATTCCCACAGTCAAACGATCACGCGCTGCGCCTGGCTGCATCAGCAAAGCGGCAATCTGATGGCCGGTCTGGTCAGACGGTGGCGACAAACGCGCGCCCAACGGGAAAATCAACCTGCCCAAATTCCAGCGCACCAACCGGTTGGGGAAATTTTGAATCACGCCTTTGAGGGCCAGTTGAATTTTGTACAACGCATCTTGCATTGCCCAATCCAGTAACGGTAAATCATCGGCAGGACGTCCATCATCTTCAAACCGTTTCAGTGTTGCTGTGCCTAAATACAGCAAACTCAGCACATCACCCAACCGCCCTGATATTTTTTCACGCCGCTTCAAAGAGCTGCCCAGCAACGCCATCGCCACATCCGCGGACAAGGCGAACGCTGCCGAAAAACGGGTTAATTGCTGATAGTAACGCTGCGTCTCAACGCCTTCCGGCACATCTATGCCGCGCCCGGCGGTTAGCCCGAACACGAAGCTGCGTGCCGCATTACTCAAAACAAAACTGAGGTGTCCGAATAATGCCGCGTCGAATTGCAGCAAGGCACGTTTACGGTCTTTATCATTTGCCGCAGCTACTTCTTTCAATACATAGGGGTGCGAACGTATCGCACCCTGCCCGAATATCATCAGCGTGCGAGTCAATATATTCGCGCCTTCCACAGTAATACCGATTGGTATTTGCTGATAAAAACGCGCCAGATAATTATCCTGCCCCAGACTGATACCCTTGCCGCCATGCACATCCATCGCGTCGTTGATGACAATACGTCCACGCTCGGTGGCGTGATATTTGATAATGGCCGAAATCACCGATGGTTTCTCGCCCATATCTATCGCCAGCGCGGTGAATTTGCGTGCTGCATCGACCATGTAGGTGTGCGCACCGATGCGTGCCAAGGGTTCTTCTACGCCCTCGAATTTACCGATAGGCATGTTGAATTGTTTACGGACGCGGCCGTACGCCCCGCAAGTGCGCGCGGCGAGCTGCATGCCACCGACGCTGCTGGCGGGTAACGAGATGGAACGGCCGGCAGCCAGGCATTCCATCAACATGCGCCAACCTTGTCCGATACGCGCAGCACCGCCGATGATGTAACTCATCGGTATGAATACGTCTTTACCCTGCGTCGGGCCATTCAGAAACGCCGAATTCAGCGGAAAGTGGCGGCGGCCAATTTGCACGCCCGGCGTATCGGTAGGAATGAGCGCAAGCGTAATGCCCAAATTCGATTCGCCGCCCAGTAAATGTTCCGGGTCATGCAACTTGAACGCCAGGCCAAGCAGGGTGGCCGCCGGAGCGAGAGTGATATAGCGCTTCTCCCAGTTCAAGCGTATACCTAACACACTTGCCTTACCCTGAAATTCGCCGAAACAGACCACACCATAATCCGGAATGGCAGCCGCATCCGAACCGGCAAACGGCCCGGTCAGCGCAAAACACGGCACTTCGATGCCCTTTGCCAAACGATACAGGTATTTTTCTTTTTGCTCCGGCGTACCGTAATGTAACAACAACTCGGCAGGACCCAAGGAATTCGGCACCATCACCGTCACTGCTGCCGTACCGCTGCGTGACGCAACTTTGCTCACCACCGCCGAATGCGCTTGCGCCGAAAATTCCAGCCCGCCATATTGCTTGGGAATGATCATGCCGAAAAAGCCCCGGTCTTTGATAAACTGCCAGACTTCAGGGGGTAAATCAGCGCGATTATGGGTAATGTCCCAATCATTCAGCATGGCGCATAGTTGTTCGACTTCGTTATCGATAAACGCTTGCTCCGCAACGCTTAGCGAACACTTGGGCAAGGCTGACAGCCTGTTCCAGTTCGGATGGCCGCTGAGCAACTCACCATCCCACCAAACCGTGCCGGCATCAATCGCTTCTTGTTCAGTGGCAGAAATGTGCGGCAGGTTGTTACGAAAAAATTTCAGGAGTGCGTTGCTAATCACGTTGCGGCGCAAAAACGGGACACCAAAAAACAGCGCGAACAAAAACAGCAATGCAGAAACCACTTGCAAAGCATTATCCGAAACCCGCGCCTGACTGGCGATCACAAAAACCGCCAGTACCATTGCCAATACCCAACTGGAAATGGAGACACGAAAAAACGCCAGTAAAACGAATATTCCCAGCACCAGCAGAATGGTTAACAGCATATTTACTGCTCTCCTGATTGATTGTTTTTGTGTCTTAGCAACGATACTTTAATGCCAAGCAGCATAGCGCACAACAGGGCGGGTCGTGTGGCCGTGATTAAATCCGCCACGGTCACTCAGCGTATCCGGTTGACCGCTTCTTCGACCCGCTCGACCGTGATGATTTCCATGCCAGAAATGGATTGCTTGGGTTTATTCGCTTTTGGGATGATAGCCTGGGTAAAACCCAGTTTGGCGGCTTCGCGCAGACGTTCCTGGCCGCGCTGTACCGGACGCACTTCACCGGCAAGGCCGACTTCACCGAACACTACCAATTTATCCGGCAACGGCTGATTGCGCAGCGACGACACCATCGCGAGTATCACCGCCAGATCCGCACCGGGCTCGGTAATTTTTACACCTCCCACCGCATTGATGAACACGTCCTGATCGTGACAGGCAATACCGGCATGTCGGTGCAATACCGCGAGCAACATCGCCAGGCGATTTTGTTCCAGGCCCAACGATAAGCGCCGAACATTCGGCGAATGCGCTTCATCGAGCAGCGCTTGAATCTCAACCAGTAAGGGTCGTGTACCTTCTTGCGTCACCATCACACAAGAGCCCGCGACTTGTGTGCCGTGTTGCGACAGAAACAGCGCGGAAGGATTGCTGACTTCGCGCAAACCCTTTTCCGTCATCGCAAACACGCCCAGCTCATTCACTGCGCCAAAGCGGTTTTTGAATGCGCGTATCAGGCGAAAACTGGAATGACTGTCGCCCTCGAAATACAACACCGTGTCAACGATATGTTCCAGTACACGCGGTCCGGCCAACGCGCCCTCTTTAGTCACGTGCCCGACCAGAATCATGGTGATGTTGCCGCTTTTGGCCATGCGCGTCAGTTGCGCGGCGCATTCGCGCACCTGTGCTACCGAACCCGGAGCGGAAGTAAGTTGCTCAGAATACATGGTCTGGATGGAATCGATCACCACCACGTCCGGCTTGTCCTGGACGATAGCCGCTTGAATTTTTTCCAGCTGGATTTCCGGCAACAGACGCAAGCTGCGCGCATCCAAAGATAAGCGCTTGGCGCGCAATGCAATCTGCTGCGCAGATTCTTCGCCGGTGACATACAAACTATTTTGTTGCCCGGACAAATGCGCCAATACTTGCAATAACAGCGTGGATTTGCCGATGCCCGGATCGCCGCCGATCAGCACTACCCCGCCGGATACCAACCCGCCGCCGAGCACACGGTCAAATTCGGCGATACCGGTAGGCGTACGCGGCACTTCCTGCGCTTCCACTTCTGACAGCATTTGCACTTTCCCACTGGTGGCCAGCACGCTGAAACGGTTAGTGCCCTTGCCCACCGGCTCCGCCACCGACTCGATTAAAGTGTTCCAGGTCATGCAATGCGGGCACTGCCCCTGCCACTTTGGGGTCTGTCCGCCGCACTCCGTACAGGAATAAATTGTTTTTACTTTCGCCATATTTATCCCGGCTATCGCATCACTTCACGCATCAGTTTTTACCCGCCTGCGATACAAACAAACGACGCTTCAACTCCCTTGCCGCCAGGGTGTATCCGCCATCGCTGCCATCAACAAAATGCAAGTGGTTGCCGTTATATGACTGGATGATACAGGTCACCAAAGCCTCGGGTGATTGATGCATGCCATATACCAGCCGTCCATTACAAAATTCGCTTTCCAGGTAGCTGCGCAACTGTTCGGTTTGTCTGTCGCTGCCATCTATCACCATGCGCAACATGCCATCAAATTTACGGAACTCGGCGTTATCGACCAGCTCATCGCCATACCGGCTCCAGCGCACTGCCGCGGTATCAAGGTTAAAAGCAAACAGAATGCGACCCGCCAGAATTTTGAATAATAACTGCAACCAGTGTGTCAGGCGTGACCAGAAACTGGTTCCGGGCAAACTGACCCGCCATTCATTCAACAGCAAGCGTGGATTAAAAGTCAGGCGGAGATGGCTGGCGCGGAGTGGATGATGGCTTCGCACGTCACCGTAAATGGACAGGATCTGATCAAGTACCTGACGATACAGAATGCGATTGGCCTCCGCATCAGAAGAGATTGCCGCTACCAGCAAAGAGAGTTTATGGTCACGAAAACTGGGAACGCCCTGCCAGCGACATTCAAATCCTTCAAAGTTCACATTTTCCGGGCCATCGCCTTCCTGTACGCGCAATACACCAATGGCGCTCCGATTTTTGACACGCCGTTCCACTTCTTCCCAGCCGCGTCCCGACAACGCCGTCTGCGTGGTATTCGGCGACAAGCGCACTTTGGCGAGCCGCACCCAGAAACCCTGCTCTACCAGTTCGCTTACTTGCACGAATCCAACACGCAGTTCTAACCCAAAGCTTTCTCGTGCCAGGCGTTGCGCACCGCGCAACGCAGAAACCGCACGCTCGCGCATCACATCCGGTATCGCACAAGTCACACCATCTCCGCCAAACACGAAGGGCAAATCAATACTACGGTCCACATTGACGACTGCCGCGATACACGCCACGCCAATAGTATTCACTTTTTTATAAGCGCCCGCTTCGATAGCCTGTGTGGAATTGATGATATCGGCGACA
>DASRWN010000007.1:0-15677 GCA_035654595.1 Gallionella sp.
GACGAGGTGGACTCGATCCTGATTGATGAGGCGCGTACCCCGCTGATCATTTCCGGTCAGGCCGAAGATAACGTTACGGTCTATGCGCAAATGACTTTGCTGGCCGCCAAATTGCAACGTCAGCAACAAGAAGATGGCCCCGGCGATTTTAGTGTAGACGAAAAAAATCACCAGATTTTGCTGACCGAAACCGGCCACGAACATGCCGAGGAATTGTTGGCGGAAGCGGGCCTGCTGGTCATGGGCGGCAGTTTGTACGATCCCGCCAATATCACGCTGATACACCATTTGTACGCCGCGTTACGCGCGCAGCATTTGTATTTTCGCGATCAACATTACGTAGTACAGAATGGCGAAGTGGTCATCGTCGATGAATTTACCGGGCGCCTGATGTCGGGGCGGCGCTGGTCGGATGGGTTGCATCAGGCGGTAGAAGCAAAAGAGGGTGTGGCAATCCAGAAAGAAAATCAAACCCTGGCCTCGATCACTTTTCAGAACTACTTCCGCATTTATAACAAGCTGGCTGGCATGACCGGCACTGCAGACACCGAAGCTTATGAATTCCAGCAAATCTATGCGCTGGAAACGGTCATTATTCCGCCGAACCGTCTCACGATCCGCAATGACCTAATGGACAAGGTGTATCTCACCGCCGAGGAAAAATACCGTGCTGTCATCGCTGACATCAAGGACTGCTATGCACGTGGGCAGCCGGTTCTGGTCGGTACCACCTCAATCGAAAATTCCGAATTGCTGGCGCAATATCTGGAGCGTGAAAAGTTACCGCATCAGGTATTGAATGCCAAGCAACATGCGCGTGAAGCCGAGATTATTGCGCAGGCCGGGCAGCCCAATGCGGTGACGATCGCAACCAATATGGCGGGGCGCGGGACGGACATTGTACTGGGCGGCAATGTTGAAAAATTGGTGGAAGCGATTCGTGGCGATGCCAGTCTGGATGACGCCACCAAAGAGCGGCGTATCGTCGAGTGTCGGGCCGAATGGCAGAAGTTGCACGATCAGGTCATTGCCAGTGGCGGGCTGCATATCATTGGTACGGAACGTCATGAATCGCGCCGCGTAGATAATCAGTTACGCGGTCGCGCCGGTCGTCAGGGTGACCCCGGCTCGAGCCGTTTTTTCCTCTCGTTGGCAGACCCGTTGTTACGCATTTTTGCTTCCGATCGCGTGGCGGCCATCATGAACAAGTTCAAGTTGCCGGAAGGCGAGGCCATTGAGCATAGCTGGGTGACCCGCGCGATTGAAAATGCGCAGCGCAAAGTCGAAGCGCGCAATTTCGACATGCGCAAGCAGATACTTGAATACGATGACGTTGCCAACGAACAACGCAAAGTCATTTATCAGCAACGCAGTGAATTGCTGGAAAGCCAGGACATCACCGAAACCATCACTGCGATGCGTGATGGTGTGCTGCAGGATGCAGTGGATATGCACCTTCCGCCTGGCAGCATGGAGGAACAATGGGATGCGGCTGCGCTGGAAAAAATGCTGGCCTCGGAATACCTGCTTGTACTGCCAATAGAAAAGTGGCTGGAACAAGATAAAAAACTTGATGCGGCAGGACTGGGCTTGCGCATCAGTGAAAGCGCGCTGCGGCAATATCAGGCCAAAGTTGATGCGGTCAGTGCCGAAGCGATGCATTATTACGAGCGCGCCATGATGCTGCAAAGCCTGGACCGACATTGGCGCGAGCACCTTGCTGCGCTTGACCATTTACGCCAGGGTATTCATTTGCGCGGTTATGCGCAGAAGAACCCAAAGCAGGAATATAAACGTGAAGCATTTGAATTATTTTCCGCCATGCTGGATGCGATCAAGCGCGAAGTGACACAGGCGCTGATGAACGTGCAGCCGCCCAGCGAACAGGATGTGGCGGCGGTAGAGGCCGTGCCTGCGCCGGAAAATGTACAATATCATCATGCCGGTTATGAGGAAGCATTGGCATCGCCAGCTCAGGCAGATGCTGCACCGTTTGTGCGGGACGGACAGAAAGTAGGCCGTAATGATCCGTGCCCATGTGGCTCGGGGAAAAAATACAAGCAATGTCATGGCAAGTTGGGCTAAAGGAGAATGTGATGTCGTTAGTGATTGATACACTGCGTACTTCAGCGATTACCGAAGAGCTGAGTGATGCCGAAGTGAAAATTCTGGCAGGCTTGTTTGAAGTCAGGGACTACAAATCGGGCGAGGCCATCACCAAGCCGAGCGATGTAAAAAATGACAACTTGTTCATTCTCGCGCACGGTGATATCGAAGTGAAGGTTCACAGCGACAACGAAGAATTCGTCATTCACATTCTCAAACCCGGCGATCTGGCGGGGATTATCACCTTCGTGGGCGGAGCGGTTTCGCACGTCAGTGCAACCCTGTATGCGATGGGTGACACCAAGGTATTGAGTCTGGAAAGATCACGCTTTGAAAGTCTGATCAACAGCCACCCAATGATCATGTATCGGGTGATGCGCGGCATCGTGCGCAATGTGCACGGCATTGTGCGACGCATCAACACCCAGTCGATTGAGATGAGCAATTATATTTTCAGCATCAAAGGTCGCTATTAGCCCGCCAACGAGGATTCGTCATGCCAGTTAACTTGACTCCGCCCGTGGCAGCCGAATTATCGGTCATTGCGGGCGTTTCTTTGGGCGTCGCAGAAGCGGGCATCAAGCAATCTGCGCGCAGGGATTTGCTGGTGATACAGTTGGACGAAGGCGCGCGTGTTGCAGGCGTGTTTACCAAAAACCGTTTTTCTGCCGCGCCGGTGATTGTGGCGCGCGAGCATCTCATGCAGTGTGATGCCGTTCGTGCGCTGGTGGTGAATACCGGCAATGCCAATGCCGGCACAGGTGAGCAGGGCTTGCGCGATGCACGCGCCACTTGCATGGCGTTGGCTGGTTTGCTGGGCTGCAAGGCCGAGCAGATATTGCCGTTCTCCACCGGCGTCATCATGGAACCGCTGCCGGTTGGCAAAATCGCCGCAGGTCTGCCTGCTTGTGTGGCAAATATGCAGCCTGACAATTGGCATGCCGCGGCGCACGCGATCATGACCACCGACATCGTCGCCAAGGCGGTCTCTAAACAAGTCGTCATTGATGGCGTGACCATCACCATCACCGGAATTGCCAAAGGTTCCGGCATGATTCATCCAAACATGGCGACCATGCTGGGCTACATTGCCACCGATGCGGCGGTTGCCCAGCCGTTGTTGCAAAGGATAGTCAGCCAAGTCAGTGACCGTTCGTTCAATTGCATTACGGTGGATGGTGACACTTCCACCAACGATGCGTTGTTGCTGATTGCCACCGGCAAAGCTGCTTTGCCCGAAGTACGTAGCGCCGACAGTGCCGCATATAAAACCTTGCTGAACGCAATCACCGAAGTTGCGGTTTGGCTGGCGCAAGCCATTGTGCGTGACGGAGAAGGCGCGACCAAATTCATCACCGTGCGCGTCGAAGGCGGCAGGAATGAAGCAGAATGCAAGCAAATCGGCTACGCCATCGCGCGCTCGCCATTGGTCAAAACGGCATTTTTTGCCTCGGATCCCAACCTCGGACGTATCCTAGCTGCGATTGGTTATGCCGGGGTCGACGATCTCGATGTCACCGGCCTGCAACTTTATCTGGATGACGTATTGGTTGCCGAAAATGGCGGACGTGCCGCCAGCTATCGCGAACAAGATGGCCAACGCATCATGCAGAACAGTGACATCACCATCCGCGTGGTATTGAATCGGGGAGCGGCTGAGGCGACTGTGTGGAGCTGTGATTTTTCTTACGATTACGTCAGGATCAACGCGAGTTATCGGAGTTGAAACTAAACGGCAGAACGACACTGGAACGACGGGTACGATGCGGTCAGGCAAGCAAATCCGTAAGGTAGAGATAAAAAGTGAAGCGCAGGGAGAGTTGTTGTAAGGGATGTTGCAAGAAAATGTAGCCTGTCCCCGATTTAAGGCAGTAGCGCTGAGTGTTAGGAGACAATAATTGGTGACTTCAAATGATAAATATGCGGTGCTATGTGCACTGTTTTTATTGGCCGTTTCAGCTTGTGTTTCGGATCACAGTGAGGGGATGAAACGATTTAAGGACCAAATGGACCAAAACGTTGCGCAAAAAGAAGCCATTGATAATTTTCTCAGGCCGAATTTATTATTTGCAGTAAAGGGTGTGAAGGAGGTTCGTCCTGGCGTGATGGAATACTATTTCGAACCTAGACATTACTGGAGTGAGGAAGTGGAATGCAAATTTATCTTCGTTGTTACGAAAAGTACGATTATCGGTTGGAGATATAACGGTAAGCCAGAAAACTGCCGGCAAGCACGGTGACCGATAGAAGCGGCCATAGCAATTCAAGGGGCATGAACTAAAAGCGCCAGACCACGACTCCTTCATCAGCTTGAGAATAAAACTTTCTGAAATAATAGGGGGCAGATCAGACCACTTTCCCCTGTTACCATGGCAACAATTATCCAACTATCCGAACCCTTATGCCGCGCCCATCCCCCTCTTCTTGGAATACCTTGGCACCTTAATTCGGCGCGGAAAGCATTCTGTTCGTTTAATCCGTGATATGGCACTTGACGCCATATCAGGCCGTGCCCATAATTCACGCATGACGAAAAACGCCGAATTGCTGCATCGGGAAAAACGTTCTTATGCCGGCGGCATTGTCGAAATCGTCATCTGGCGGGTTCCAAAACCTGTTGCGCCATCCGAGCACCCATACAAATACAGGCTGGTATTTATACGTGATGGCAAGCGTGTGATTGGCTACGACAACGAGCGCGGCAAAGGCGACCACAGACATTCAGGCAAAACAGAAATGCCCTATCGGTTTATAGATGAAGCACAACTGCTCGACGATTTCTGGCAAGACGTAAAGGAGATAAAAAATGAAAAACGGTAATGCAATACTACACCTGACCGTAGGTGAACCGATAGAAGCCAGCTTGGCACGTGCCACGGCTGCGATGAAAGCCGCTAAACAAGGTAAACATATCAAGCCTTATTTCGGAGTCGGTTTCGATGATGTCGGTGAAATGTTTGCCGTGTTCACCCCCAAGCGCTGGGAGTTGCTTGGTGCATTGCGGGAAAGCGGCGCGACCACCATTGCTGAACTTGCCCGCCGAATCAAGCGTGACTACAAAAATGTGTACAACGATTGCGAACATTTGATTGAATGGATGGCGATTGAAAAAGACGAAAACGGTTTGATTTTTGCGCCTTATTCCGAGATTGTGGTGGATATGAAGTTACCGAACAAGCGGGCGGCGTGAATTACAGGTTCCAAACGGGAGTTGATTCATGCACGCTAAATTTTTTGAATATCATTGATGATTTTTAATTTAGAACCTATTTTCGAATAGCGAATGAATCAATCAGTAGATAATCTGCTGGAAAAAGCGTACGTCCTGTTAGCGCGCTGCGAAAAATTATTGCCGTCTGCAATGCCAGTCGAGCCGGTCTGGGAGGGCGTGTGTGCGTTTCGTTGGGATCATCAGCAGCGCATGCTGCACCCGGTGCCGAATTTTCAGCGCATCACGTTGAGCGATCTGCTTTGCATCGAAACACAGAAACAGCGTGTTCAGCAAAATACCCTGCAATTCGTGCGCGGCGGTGTCGCTAATAACGTGTTGCTGAGCGGTGCGCGCGGCACGGGGAAATCATCCTTGGTCAAGGCGTTGCTGAATGAATATGCGGCGCAGGGCTTGCGCGTGATACAGATCGACAAGCAGGGTTTGGTTGATTTGGCGATGATTGTTGATCTGGTGCAACACCGCACCGAACGCTTCATTTTGTATTGCGATGATTTGTCGTTCAATGCGGATGAGCCGGGCTATCAAGCGCTCAAAGCCACACTGGACGGTGATCTGGTCGCCTTTTCCAATAATCTGTTGATCTACGCGACCTCAAATCGCCGACATTTGATGCCGGATTACATGGCCGATAATCTCATCAGTAAAAATACCGCTGATGCCAATCACCCCAGTGGCGAGATTCATCCGAGTGAAAGTGTCGAAGAAAAAATTTCACTTTCGGAGCGTTTCGGTTTATGGATTTCCTTCTATCCGTTCAATCAGGACGAATATCTGGATGTGGCGGCGCACTGGTTAAAATTCCACGGATGGAAGCACGGCATGACAGAACAGATACGCACCGCTGCATTACAGTGGGCATTGTCGCGTAGCTCGCGTAGCGGCCGGGTGGCAGGACAGTTTGCACGCGACTGGTGTGGTCAGCATGTGCCGAAGGCCGCTAGCTAGGCGGCATTTCAAACAGGGCAATTGATTCGACGTGCGAGGTGTGCGGAAACATGTTCATCACACCCGCAGATTTGAGCACATAGCCGTACCCGACCAATATCGCTGCGTCACGCGCCAGCGTGGCAGGGTTGCATGAAACGTACACGATACGGCGCGGTGCGTTATCACCCACCAAACATTTTACTAATTCGATTGCGCCGTCGCGCGGCGGGTCGATCAATATTTTGTCCAACCGTCCCAATGCCGCGTAGCGTTCCACAGTGATGCCAAACAAATTCATTTCCGTGAACACGGTGTTATCAGTCAAGCTGTTACAGGCGGCATTCTGCCTGGCACGCGCGACCAGTGCAGCGCTGCCTTCGATGCCGGTGACGTGCGCGCCGCTGCGTGCGATCGGCAAGGTGAAGTTACCCAGACCGCAAAAAAAATCCGCGATGCGTTCATTTGGTTGTGGATCAAGCAAGCGCATCGCACGGCTCACCATCACACGATTCATGGCGCTATTTACTTGAGTAAAATCAATCGGTGAAAACGGCATGGTGACACCGAATTCCGGCAAGCTGTAAGACAGCGGTGGGCTATTCAACGGATGAAATGGCACGGCCGTTTCCGGTCCTTTGGATTGCAGCCAGAATTGAATCTGGTGTTGGTCGGCAAAGTTGCGCAACGCGGTTTCATCGCTCGCCGAAGGTGGCCCCAGCACACGCAACAACAGCACATCGACCAGGTCGCCAACCGCCACTTCTATCTGTGGCAAGCGGTCGCGTATCGACAGCCCGCTAATGAGTTCGGCTAACGAAGGCAGCAGTCTGGCAATTTTCGGCGTCAGGATTTCACAGCTATTCATGTCGGCGACGAAACTGCTGTGTTTTTCGTGAAAGCCGACCAGCATCTTGCCTTTTTTGATTACGTATTTGACCGAGATGCGCGCGCGTTGCCGATAACCCCAGGTTTGCCCATAGATCGGCGCGAGGATAACTTGCGGTGTGACTTTGCCAATGCGTTGCAAGTTGTCTTCCAGAATGCGTTGCTTCACCGCAACTTGTGCATTGGCTTGCAGATGCTGTATTGAACATCCGCCGCACTTGCCGAAATGCGCGCATTTGGGCGGTACGCGCAACGAGGCGGACTTGTAAATCTGGGCGACCTGGGCCAATTCAAAGGAAGGTTTTTTACGATACGAGTTATAGCTGACGGTTTCTCCGGTAAGCGCGCCCTCGATAAAAATCACTTTGCCGTTGGCATGCGCCACGCCGCGACCCTCTTGGTCGATTGATTCGACCAGCACACTGTCAGTAACGCTCATGTGCAGTTATTTTTCCGGCCACGCAGCCAGGAATTGCCGCCAGTGCGGTTGATCGAGTTTGCCCAGCTCGGCGCGCACCAAAGCGCATTCCTGCGCGAACCGTGCAGGGCTGAACACGCCGCGCATCATCTGAAAACGCGCAAAAACCAGATAAGTGTTGGCCACATCGGTTTCGCAATAGTTGCGAATCTCATCGAGCTTGCCTTGCTGATAGGCGCTCCACACCTGGCTGCCGTCCATTCCGAGTTTGCCGGGAAAGCCGATCAACTTGGCAAGTTCATCCAGCGGCGCGTTGGCGCGTCCGCCATACATCGCCAGCAAGTCCATCAAATCCAGATGCCGTGAGTGGTAGCGGCTGATGTAATTGTTCCATTTGAATTCCTTGTCGTCCTCACCCATATCCCAATAGCGCGCGCACTGCACGCCGTGAATCAGGCCGCGATAGTGCAGCACCGGCAAATCGAAGCCGCTGCCATTCCACGACACCAGTTGCGGAGTGTATTTGTCGACACCATCGAAAAAGCGCTGAATGATGGCGCCTTCGGCTTCATGCGGATCGCCCAGCGACCAGACACGGAAGGTGTCGCCTTCACGCAGCGCGCAAGAAATCGCGATGACGCGCTGCAAATGATGCGGCAGAAAATCATTGCCGGTCTTTTGGCGGCGCAGCTGAAATGCCATTTCCGCCACCTCCGCATCGTTGACGCGCGCATCCAGCTCGTGCAGTACACGCAATCCGGCAATGTCGGGAATGGTTTCTATGTCGAAGACCAGAGTAGGGTGCATTGGTTAAGTAAACCGGTAAAGGTAAAAAGTCAGTTTGCAGCGTTTCATTTCAGCGGGATAAAAGCCATACCAAGGCGCGATTGTAGCCCATCATACTGACGGCAGAATAGGGCCGGTTGCCATGCGTGACGAATAGTTGTTCCAGTCAGAGCAAAACTGACCTAAACTATGCGGGCGTCTAAAAATGCTTGCGTCTGCGGGTGGTTTTAAGTTGCATATAGACGCGCAACAATAATTGTCGTTACCGAAAAGAGGAGATACATATGAAAAATCCGCTGGATTCATTGTGGGGAACGGTCATATCAGGTTTGATCCTGACTGCCGTGTTCTATAGTTTCGTCAAATATTATTGGGGGGGCTGAAATGGAACTGTTACCAGCATTGGCAAGATGGCTGCATTTCATGTCCGGAGTGATGTGGATTGGCCTGTTGTATTACTTTAATTTTGTGCAGGTGGCGGCGATGAAGAGCGCGACCGCTGACGGCACAGCCGCAGGCATCAGTAAGCATGTCATGCCGCGCGCCCTGCTGTTTTTCCGTTGGTCGGCAGTGGTGACTTGGCTGGCAGGCGCAGCGTTGCTTGGGTCGCATTTCATGGACGCTTTCGCATTGCATCATGGTTTTGCCGGAATCGGCATAGGTGCCTGGCTGGGCACGATCATGCTGTTCAATGTGTGGGTATTGATTTGGCCTAATCAAAAGAAAATTCTTGGCATGGTGGCAGCCACCGATGAAGAAAAAGTCAAGGCACGTCGGGTCGCTTTTCTGGCCTCGCGCACCAATACCATGTTGTCCATACCCATGTTGTTTATGATGGCGACAGGGCTGTCACACTCCATTTACGTTTAGTGGTTTAGGCGATTCTGTTATTGATGGAGTATGTATAAACGGCGACACAGGTCGCCGTTTATATTTTCATGTGGCACAATCAATCGACTTCGTTGAGTTGTCCGTCGCCAGAAATCAATGCGCAGCGCACCGTCTTATGCGGATAAATGGCCTGCATTGCAGTGCGATATTCGTTCAATTGTGCGCGATAGGGCGCGATATTCATGTCAGTACCGGTTTTGTAATCCAGCACCCAGACCTCGGTGGCAAATTCAACCAGGCGATCAATGCGGCGTAATTCTCCATTTGCGTTGACGTAGCTCACTTCATTGCTGGCGGCTTGATAGTGTTGCGCGGCGAAGAAGCGCTGCAGATGCGCAGTAGTCAACAGTTGCTGCGCCCGTTTCCACAAGTCGGGCATCTGCCGGGCGGGTATGCCGAGCCGTTGTTGCAAGGTTTGCATATCAGCTATTTGATTGGGCGGCGACAGATGCTGCATCAGGCCGTGCAGCCAGATACCGTGTTGTTGGGCATCATTCATCGCTATGGTGCGCGAGCCAGTGGGCAGGGCTTGGGTGAGGCGCGCATCCGGCTCCGCTGAATTGCGCGGGGCTGCTGTGACAAAATGAGCCGGTTCCGTTATCAACGGATTGTCGCCGTTTGCCGTCGCCGCGTTGGCGATACGTTCATACCACGAGCCGTTGATTAGTTTGCCGTTGCCGCTGACCAGCAAGGCTTGTTTGGCACGGGTCATGGCCACATACAGTAGATTCAAATCTTCGCGCTGCGCAAGGCCTGCATCCTGTTCAAAGTAGTGTTGGCGCGCTACGCCGTGGCTGACCTTGTCGGCATACAGGGAAAAATGCGTAGGTCTGGCAGCGTTGATCGGCCAATCCACCATGACGTCGTAGCCCTGATCAACACGTCGTTTGGTATTGCTGTCCAGCAGCCAGATAATGGGCGCTTCCAGGCCTTTTGCTTCATGCACGGTGTAGATGCGCAGGGCGTTACCGGCATGGCTGACTTTACCTTCGTTCGGCGATTCATTGTCATCCACTTTACGCAGTTCGGCCAGTTCACGCAAAAATCCTGGCAGGCTGGGATAGCGCCCCGCGTCGATAGCGAGTGCGATTTCCATGAAGGCTTGCAGGTTGGCGGCCACCGTGCTGCGCAGCGCGTCTGGCACAGCTGCCGCATAACGATGCAGTACATCACCCGCGAAATAGATGCGATCCAGTAAATCATGCACCGGCAGTTTTTCGGCATCAACCAGCCAGCCCTGAAGCAGGCTGTGGGCGCGCTGTAATTGCGCTGAAGCTGTGCTGCTCGTGATGCTGTATTGCAGTCTTTGCCACCAGTTACCTTGCTGGGTGTGCAGCGCCAACAGCATCAAATCATCATCGGTGCAGGAAAAAATCGGTGTGCGTAAGGTGTGCGCCAGATGCAAATCAGAAAACGGCGTGATTAAAAAAGTCAGTAATGCCTGAATATCCGCCGCTTCCAGCGTATCCAGCAAGCCGCCGCGGCGCGAAGTCAGATAGGGAATATGCCGCGCGCGCAGCGCACTTTCGTACACTTTGAGATGCGTGCGCCGCCGCACCAGCACCATGATGTCGCGATACTCGGCGCGGCGTACCGTGTCACCATCCCGAATGCACCACTGCGTGACGATTTGCACAATCTTGTCGGCAAACTGCGCTGCTTCCTGTTCGCGGGCTGACTCTTCTTGATCTTGGAAAGGCTCAAGCAAGGGATTGCGCAAAATTAATTGCCCGGAAGCCTGCGCTGGGTTTGGGGTCGCTGTATCGGGTAACTCTGCCAGTGACAAAATTTCCACGTGGCCGGGCAAGGTTTGATGATGGGCAACATGCGTTTCGAAATCTGGAAATTCGGTCAGGCTGCTGAACAGCATATTGACGACCTTCAATATGGCAGGCGCATTACGCCGGGTTTTATTCTGGATGAGATGATGGGCGCCGTGGTGGTCTTGTAGGTATTGTCGAACTTCGCCAAACAAGCGCGAATCGGCACGGCGAAAACGATAGATCGACTGCTTGGGATCGCCCACCACAAAAATCTTGGGCATGCGCTGCACTGCGGCGGATGCAGCAAACCATGCTTGCAGAATTTGCCATTGCAGCGGATTGGTATCCTGAAACTCGTCCAGCAACACGTGGCGATAACGATTATCCAGCTTGTATTGCAGATACTCGGCGTGGTCGCTATCGTTAAGCAGTTGGTGGACACGCCATTCCAGATCACCGAAATCGAGCAGTTGCTGCTGTTTTTTTAATTGCTGATAGGTGTTCAACAACGCCACGCCGCAACGTAACGCGTGTTGGTTCATGCGGTAAATATCGTGTGCTGATAATTGATCCTGCAATTGCCGGAATCTGGCTTGTAGCAAATCGCGCGCCGCAACAAATGTTTGCTCTGCCTGTTTTTTGTTGGCCTTGAATTTGCGTGGTTCACCCTTTTGTGTGTGCAAAAAAATCCGTAGTGCGGCATAACGTCGCTGGTTGTCAGTCAGTGTCCATATATCCAGCAATCGTTCGGCTTGTTGGCATTGCGGTGGGCTGCCGTTCTCCGCCAGTTGTTGCGCAAAATTTTGCAGTGCAACCTTGAACAATGGGTCGGCGCAGGCATCGGCAATCGGGTCTGCATCTAAATTGATAGCCAGTTCGCTGCGCAAATTACCCAGCGCGTAGGTCAGCGCGTCGCTTTGTCCTGTGCTATATGCCCACCATTCGCTGCGTTTATCAGCAAAGGCACGCAACAGATTTTGCGTGTTGCTCAAGCCGAATTCTTTGAATAACACCAGCATCGCTTGCGCAGTTTCACTGTCCGGTTGTTGCTGCAGCCCGTCGAAAAAAATCTGCCAGGCTTCTTGCCACAATGCGCTGGTTTGCTCCACCAGCTGCACGCCGCCAGCCAATCCGTCATTAAGCGGCGCATGCCGCAGGATCTGCATGAACCAGCCATGAAAAGTGTTGATGCCCAGTTGTGGTTGCGCCAGCAGGCATTGTTGGTAGAGATGACGTGCGCGTGGTAATAGTGGTGTGATGTCGTTTTCTGCAACACCGCGTTCGCGCAGGAATTCGCACGTCTGACCATCATCTGCCGAAGCGAGTTCATACAGCCAGTCATGCAGACGTGACTGCATTTCCTGAGCAGCTTTGCGGGTAAAGGTAATGGCCAATATTTCGCTGGGTTGCACGCCGTCCAGCAGCAGGCGCAGAATGCGCGACACCAGCAACCAGGTCTTGCCGCTGCCGGCACAGGCCTCAACGACCACACTATTTTGTGGATCAAGCGCAGTGTGGTTATTCATCGGAGTTACTACCTTTTTGGGTCTCCCAGTTGCCGTGTCTGCACAGCCCATTCATCTCACAATAGCGACAGGCCGACTCGACCCCGTGTGCAGGCAGCGATGCGCCGTTCTGTAGTTGCAGAAACACCGTGTTGAGGCGCGCGATGTTGAGCGTCGCCAGCTCGCCAACGTTGTGCGGCGGGGCAATCGTTGTGACTTTCTCTTTGTCCAGACTGATAAAAGCCGCTGCGCTGCTATGCTGCACATGCGCATAGCAAGCCAGTTGCACATCTTCGCCAGCCACTTTTAATTTGTCTTTCAGCTGCTTGACGGTTTGCGTTTTGTAATCAAGCACGCGTTGTGTCTCCGGATTTTCAACCCGTTTATCTACGCGGTCGATGCGTCCGCGCAAGGTGAGATTTTCTGTAACGGGAATTGAAAACGGAATTTCGGCATCGAGATAATGCCAGCCGGATTGTTCATTTTCGAGCTGCCAATCCAGATAAGACGGAATCAAGTTTTGCCAGCGCAACAGCCAGGCTTGTGCCAGATAGTTGTGCGCCAGCGCGTCGGCGAAAACTTCTGTGCTGATACGCTGCAATGCAGATTCGAGTAACTCGCGATTGAGGTTGGACAACAGCGGAAATTCAGTATGAAAACGGTGTAAAACTTCATGCACCCAACTGCCGTAATCACGTTTGTCCGGTTCCTCGCGTACTTCATCCAGCTCATTCAGGCGCAATATATACTTGGCATAAAATTGATATGGACAAGCCATCAGGCTGTTGTAGCCGGAAGGCGAGACATGTTGCGGAAGCAGCGCGGGCAGGGCGGCTGGCCTGGGCATCAGCGCGGTTTGCGGCAAGTCAGAACTCGTGTTGCGCAACCGGGACATTTTCAGCGTGGCAGCCAATTCGGTTGCAGCGAGATCGTGTCCATACGTCATCAAGTGGAGTGCGCGCAACATCTCGAAATAAGGGCTGAGCAGATTTGATTCGCCATCCTTGTTACTCTGCCAGGTCACCAACACAGTGTCGTTCATTACCAATAACGCCAATAAATCATCACGCGTCTGTAGCTGTTGCGCATTGCTTACCGGCAACCCCAGCACAGCACGAACGCCATCGTTCAACCACGGCCCGGCATCCGTCGGCGCGGGCAGATGCGCTGCGTCACAGCCTAATAATAAAACCGCGTCAAAGCTGCGCCAGCAGGTTGCGGCAAGGTGGGTGAACAACACCGGGCTTTGTATTGTGTCGTCATGGAAAGTATGTGAGTCAAGCTGTTGCGCCAGCCAACGCCGCCATTCGGCAAAGCTGAAACGGGTGCGGTCCTGATGTAAATCTGTGGCCCACTGCGCGAGCAGTTGCGATAATTGCTGTCCGGCAGGATCGGCCTGCCAGCCTTGCGTGACACCCAATATCTCCAGGCTGTCATGCAATGCCCGTAACCAGTCAACCAGCGGCGCAGGTTTTTTGGGCAGGGCCTGTGCTGCCTGACGCAGCCGCATCAATAGCGGCATCAAATCCGGGTTGGTGCGTTGCGCAACGGTAAGATAGTTTTTCAGGTTTGCCACCATGCCGTGTTGACGCACCCACTGTTCAAACAGGTAAGCAGTTTGCTTGCGTTGTATGGCGGCGGCATCGGCAAACAGGAAGGGTGACTTGAGCAAGTCAAGCACGTCCTGATAATAAAAATCGTTTTCCAGCGTCTCCAGCCAGCGCATCAACACCGTGCTGACCGATAGCGTGGCGAACGTCCAGCCGGTCTCGTCCTGTACCAGCACTTGCGCGCGTTCCAGCAGCGCGCGGACGCGACGTGCCACCAGGCGATCCTGCACAACCACCGCAATGGATTGTTTACCGGCCAATAACCAATGGCGAATCTGCACATCTGCGGCCTGCGCCTCTTGCTCCAGACTATGTGCTGCATAGAGTTGCAGACGCTGGTTTGATGGTACGGCAGTTTGTTGTTGTAAGGCCGCAGCGGTGCTGCGTAAATCGGCGCTGTCCGCACCCAATTGCAAGGCGTATGCCAGCAGCGTGCAGTCCGGGGCATGTTGCGCCATCTGGCGTAAATCGAAAATGGTGACTGGAACGCGCGCGCGACAAGCCTCCAGAAAGCGCGCCTCCGGCTGGTTGAAATCGTGCGTTTGCAAAACATACAGCGGGGTTTCTACTTGCTGCGCCAATATTGCCAAGCGTTGTTGATAAGCGCGCACGTTGTCCAGTTCGGCACTGCCTGCCATCACATACCATAGCTCATGGACGACGCGTGCCTCGAACTGCATTGCCTGTCCGCTGCGCATTTGGTAGGCAGCGGCGAGTTGCTGAGAAAATTCGTGCGCGGATTTTGGCAGTGCAACATGATGACGAGTCAGGTCATCTATCAGCGTTAACAACTCGCGCGATAATCCCCATAAATCGGTATCGGCAAACCAGTGCCGCTCGCGCAGGGCCTGATAAAGCGCGGCGCTACGCTGCGTGTCCGGCTGGATGGGAGCCTCAAGTTGGATGGATGCCGCCCAGTCACTGCAGGTAATCATCTGCGGCAACAGCATTGCGGGCAATTTTGCTGCACTGCTCAACGCTTGCGCCAAGGGCCGGGCGACAGCGTAGTTGGGCAGTAATACCACCGCTGCCCGCAAATCGGGTAGATCCTGCGCGTGACGGGACAGGATTTGTTGTGCGACCTGTTTATACAAGGCAGAACTCAATAACGCCCCTGCATATCGTTACATCGCTATGCAGTGCTGCGTCTCTCAGCGTTCAAGAAGGTGCAGCTTATCTTTCACTTCGCGCCACTCTTCGGCATCGGCAGGCCCGTCGATTTTTTCGACAATCGGTTTCCATAGCTTGGCAAGTTCGGCATTCAGCGCGGTGAAATGGCGTTGGTTTTCGGGCAAATCATCTTCGGCATAAATTGCTTCCACCGGACACTCGGCTACACACAAGGTGCAATCAATGCATTCATCCGGGTCGATTACCAGAAAATTAGGCCCTTCGCGAAAACAATCTACCGGGCATACATCGACACAGTCGGTGTATTTACATTTGATGCAGGATTCAGAGACAACATAAGTCATAATAGCCACCTGATTAATCAAAAAGCTGTCGCATTTTAACAGAGCGCGGGGAAAAAACAGCGTGTTCGGTGGCAGAATC
>DASRWN010000008.1:0-9604 GCA_035654595.1 Gallionella sp.
TGCAGTGGCGTTCTACGTGTCGGGACAAATCCTGACCGAAGATTATTACGTTGCCAACAAGCTGATGAAAGGCTTTATCGGCAGTGCCAACATCGACACCAATTCACGTCTGTGCATGGCGACTGCGGTGGCGGCACACAAGCGCGCCTTTGGTGCCGATGTCGTGCCGGGGTGTTATGAGGACATCGAAGCGGCAGACCTGGTCGTCATTGTTGGCTCCAACTATGCCTGGGCACATCCGGTTTTATTTCAACGTTTGGCTGCGGCAAAGCAGGCACGACCGAATATGCAAGTGGTGGTGGTTGATCCGCGCCGCACTGCGACCTGCGACATCGCTGATTTGCATCTCGCCATTGCGCCCGGCTCAGATGCCTATTTGTTTAATGGCCTGTTGCATTATTTGCGCCGCGAAGATGCCATCAATCTGAATTATGTCGAAGCGCATGTCGAAGGTTTTGCTGCCGCCTCGGAAGCAGCGCGTGCCGCTGGCTCAGTGCCTAAAGTGGCGCAAGTTTGCGGTGTTGCCGAATCACACATCAGTGAATTTTTTCGTTTGTTTACACGCACTGAGCGTGCGGTGACAATTTTTTCGCAAGGCATCAATCAATCTTCCAGCGGCGTGGACAAAGCCAACGCCATCATCAACGTGCATCTCGCTACCGGACGTATCGGTCGCCCCGGCATGGGGCCATTTTCAATCACCGGGCAACCGAATGCGATGGGTGGACGCGAGGTCGGCGGGTTGGCGAATCAACTTGCGGCGCACATGGATTTTTCTGAGCCAGCCAATCAGGATGTGGTGGCGCGCTTTTGGAATGCGCCACGCGTTGCATCCGCACCCGGATTGAAAGCAGTAGAGATGTTTCAGGCGATTGCCGCAGGAAAAATAAAAGCGGTATGGATCATGGGTACCAACCCTGTGGTGAGCTTGCCGGATGCCGAGAAAGTGCGCGCCGCGCTGATGGCGTGCGAGCTGGTGGTGGTGTCCGATTGCGTGCAGTTTACCGACACCACTGCGTGTGCTGATATTTTGTTGCCGGCTGCGGGCTGGGGTGAAAAAAGCGGCACAGTGACGAATTCCGAGCGGCGCATTTCGCGCCAGCGGCAGTTTATGCCAACCATTGCAGAGGCAATGCCCGATTGGTGGATACTCACTCAAGTGGCGCAGCGCATGGGCTACAGCGCGGCGTTTCCCTATACCGATGTGGCGCAGATTTTTCGCGAACATGCGCGGCTATCTGGTTTTGAAAACGAGGCAAGCTCTGCACATGCGGTGCAGCGCGCTTTCGATATCAGCGCTTTGTCCGAATTAAGCGATGCGGAATACGATGCGCTTGAGCCGGTGCAATGGCCGGTCACCAGCCAAGCACCGCAAGGTACGCAGCGTTTATTTTCCGATGGGAAATTTTATACGCCGAGTGGCAAAGCGCGCATGATTGCAATCGCGCCGCAACTGCCGGCTGTGTCTGTTGATGCCGATTTTCCGCTGGTGTTGAACAACGGACGCATCCGCGATCAATGGCACACCATGACGCGGACGGGAAAAGTGCCACGCTTGAATGCACATTTATACGAATCATTTGTGCAAGTGCAAGCACGTGATGCCACTACCTATAACTTGCAGGAAGGCGGCCTGGCCAAGTTGAGCAGCCGCCATGGAACGATGCTCGCACGTGTGCA
The DNA here is from genome assembly GCA_035654595.1 of Gallionella sp. Taxonomy (GTDB): domain Bacteria; phylum Pseudomonadota; class Gammaproteobacteria; order Burkholderiales; family Gallionellaceae; genus Gallionella. Next base: position 1,681 of record DASRWN010000008.1, read on the forward strand.
GGTCAGCGAAGATCAGCGCAGCGGCTCGGTGTTTGTGCCGATCCACTGGAGCGAATCTTTTGCCAAGGCATCGCGGGTAGATGCGCTGGTCGCACCGCTTACCGATCCGTTTTCTGGTCAGCCGGAATTCAAACACAGTCCGGTCAAGGTTGCGCCATATCGACCTGCCTGGCAGGGCTTTGTGTTGAGCCGCCAGCGGCTGGATTTGCTTGATACCAGTTATTGCAGCAGCTCACAGCGCGATGGTTATTGGCGGCAGGAGATTGCTGGCGAAAACATACCGGATGACTGGTTGACTTGGGTGAACGCCGCATTTAAGCGCAGTGCCGATTGGTTGGAATATCGCGATGCCGCAATGGGACGTTATCGCGCTGCGTGTCTGCAAAATGGTCGGTTGGAAGCGGCATTTTTCATCGCGTCGGATCAACGCTTGCCGAGCCGCGAGTGGCTCGGCAGCCTGTTCGCAAAAGCGGTGCTGGAACCGGCAGATTTGGCCGGATTGCTGGCAGCGCGACCACCGGCAGGAGCGGCAGTGGATGGCGGGCGCATCATCTGCGCCTGTTTCAGCGTTGGCGAAAAAACCATACTCAACGCGGCGCGTGCGCAAGGGCTGGACAATGTCGAAGCGGTAGGTGTAGCCTTGAAAGCGGGTACAAACTGTGGCTCTTGCGTCCCGGAAATTCGTCGCTTGCTGAGGAAATAAACTATGTGTGTGCATCCCCGCTGCGCTTAAGCTGCCTTATGTTATGAGCGAGCTAACCCATTTCTCTGCTGCAGGACGCGCACGCATGGTGGACGTCTCAGAAAAATCCAGCACGCAGCGTCTCGCCGTTGCCAGCGGTGTGTTGCGTATGCGGCCTGAAACCTTGTCCAGAATACAGGCGGGGAAAATCGCCAAGGGCGACGTACTGGCAGTTGCCGACGTGGCAGCGGTGATGGCGGCTAAACGTACTGCCGAGATGATTCCGATGTGCCATAGCTTGCCATTAACCGGCGTGGAAATTTCTTTTGCCGAAATCATCGAACCAGACCGTAGCGGTTGTGTCGGACTGAGCGTGACGGTGACGGTGAAATGCGGCGGCCAGACCGGCGTGGAAATGGAGGCGTTATGTGCGGCCAGCACGGCGCTGCTTACCGTGTACGACATGTGCAAGGCGATCGATAAAGGTATGCGCATTGAAACGATCCAGTTGGAAGAAAAGCACGGCGGTAAAAGCGGCGTGTGGAAACGCGACACGGCCAGCCAACAGGAAGCAAAATGATACGGGTACTTTTTTTCGGTCCGGTGGCAGAACGTGTCGGCAGTCGTGACATGCAAATGCAGTTCGAGCCGGGCATCACCTTGCAGGATATCGCGACACGTATTCAATCCGAACACACCAGCGCGCTTGACATCGTCAGCTTCATTGCGGTGAACAATCAACAAACGCGCGATATGCAGTTACCTCTGACGGATAACGATGAAATTGCCTTCATGGCAAAGTTCTCCGGTGGCTGAGATGCGTGCCGCCGTGCGTCTGCAACCGGAAGACTTCTCGGTGGATGAAGAATTGGCGGCATTGCGTGCCAGTTCCAAATGCATGGGCGGCATCGCCACATTCGTCGGTTGCGCGCGCGATTTTTCCGAAGGGCGTGCGGTGAGTGAAATAAATTTCGATGCCTACCCATCCATGGCAGAAGCAGAAATGAAAAAACTGCGCGCCGAAGCCATCGAAAAATTTGCTTTGCTGGACGCGCGCATCGTGCATCGTGTCGGCACGGTCAAGGCGGGCGATTCTATTGTATTGATTGCCACTGGCGCAGAGCATCGCGCTGCCGCGCTGCAAGCCTGTCACTGGCTGATTGATGAATTGAAAAAACGTGTGCCGATCTGGAAAAAAGAAATTACCCCACAGGGGGATTCCTGGGTGACGCCACACCCGTGAAATCCAACTTGATTGCGATTGTCGGCCATTCCGGATCGGGCAAAACCACTTTGATTGAAACCCTGATACCCGAATTGAATCAGGCAGGGTTGCGTGTTGCCGTTATCAAACACGCCCATCACAAAGTGGTGCTGGACACGCCTGGCAAAGACAGCTGGCGTTACAGGCAGGCAGGCGCCGCGCTGAGCATGCTGGTCACGGCGAACGAATTGCAACTGGTCGCCGATGCGGGCGAGCAACGCGAACCGGAACAATTAGCGCGGCGTTTTCTCGGTGAGGCAGATGTGGTGCTGGCAGAGGGGTTTTCTCATTCCATTGGCGCGAAAATAGAGGTGCTGCGCGCGGCGTGCAACCCCGCGCCACGCTGCGCGGTTGCAGACGGGTTGATCGCATTGGTGACCGATGTGAATACGGCATATCCGCAGTTGCCCCGTTTTTTACCGGATGATGTGCGTGGCATCACCGGTTTTATTTTGAGGTGGATGAAGCAATGATAATTGATGGCTGTAGCGCGATTATTCTGGCGGGCGGCCATGCACAGCGCATGGGGCAAGACAAAGCCATGTTGTTGCTGGACGGGCACAGCTTGCTACAGACCGTTATTGCAACCATGCGACTATTGTTTGCGCAAACGCTCATCAGCGTCAGCCAAGTGCGTCCCGAGATTGATGCGCCGCAAATCTGCGATAGCGAAGCAAATGCTGGCCCGTTGTCCGGACTGGTGACCGCGCTGGAAAAAATCAGCACACCCTGGGCTTTTGTGGTGGCGTGCGATATGCCTTTTATCGTGCCCGGTTTGGTTGAACAGTTGGCAAAACATCGTGCACAATGCCAAGCGGTCATTCCAGTTGTGCATGGACAACTGCAACCGCTGGCGGCATTTTATTCCACCACGTGCATCCCCTGGCTGCGTGCCAGTCTGTCCCTGGGTAATAAAAGTTTGCTCGGAGCAATCGGCAATTTGAAAGTCTGCTATGTGGATGAAACAGAATTGGTAAAAGTTGATCCGCAACTGCGCAGTTTTTTTGATCTGGATACACCGCAGGATTTTGCGCGCGCCAAACAAATGACATAAAGCATGGAATATCTTTCCTTATACGCAGCACAAAAATGCGTTCTGCAACACGTCAAATTATCCGGCGTGGAGACGGTGCGGCTGGAGCAGGCATTGGGGCGCGTACTGGCGCAACAGGTGCGCGCCAACCGCGACCAGCCGCCTTACGATGTTTCGGCGATGGATGGCTATGCAGTGCGCAACGTTGATCTTGCGCAAATCCCCGCAGTGCTGGAAATCATCGACGACATCAAGGCTGGCGATATGCCGATCAAGACCGTACAGCGCGGCCAGTGCGCGCGCATCATGACGGGTGCGCCAGTGCCGAAGGGTGCGGATACCGTGATCCGTGTTGAAGATACGCAGACATCGGAAACAAACAAGGTACAGATCGAATACGCAGTACCTTCCGGCAGCAACATTCGTTTGCAAGGCGAGGGCATGCGCAATGGCGATGTCGTGCTCAACGCAGGCACCGAGATCACGCCCGGTGTGATCGGTGTGCTGGCCACAGTCAAGGCTGCGCAGATGCAGGTGTACCGCCGCCCGCGCGTGGCGATACTCTCCACCGGAGATGAACTTGAAGGCATGGATGAACCGCTAGACCCTAACAAGATACCGAACTCCAACAGCTACGCACTGATGGCGCAGTTGCAGGCGATGGGCATAGAGCCGGCATTGCTCGGCATCGCGCGCGACGACCCGGAAGAACTGGCGCAATATCTGCGGCGCGGCCTGGAATACGATGTGCTGCTGGTGTCGGGTGGCAGCTCGGTCGGCGTGCATGATTTTGTGCGCCCCACTCTGGAAGCGCTGGGTGTCACCATGCACTTCTGGCGCGTGGAGATCAGGCCCGGACATCCTATTGCCTTTGGGGTGAAACAGCAGAATGTCGAAAGTGAACCAAAAGTGGCCGAGGTGGATGTAGTGCAAGGCGCGAGGAGCACAGCGACGCAGGCATATCAGGTAGATAGACAAGGAAGCGAGCACCGAGCAACACGGCAATGCGCCGCCTCGACCACTTTTGTCTTTGGTTTACCCGGAAACCCAGTTTCCAGCATGGTCTGCTTTGAGCAATTCGTGCTGCCTGCATTGCGTAGCATGACAGGCCACGCACGGCTTTACCGCCGCACGATAGAGGCACGTCTGACACAGACACTCAAGGCGAAACCGGGCAGGACAGAATTTGTGCGCGTGATGTTGTCGCGCGACGTGAACGGTTATGTAGCAACACCCACAGGCACGCAAAGCAGCGGGGTGCTGTTGTCTATGGCGCGCGCCGATGGTTTGATGGTGGTGCCTGCCGACAGCACAGGCATCGCGGCGGGAGAACAGGTGGTCGTGCAACTGCTCGACGGCACGGCGTTTCAGGACGAAGTGGGATTCAGGGAATGAGCATGAACATCGCCCGCATCGGCATCTTAACCATCTCCGACCGTGCCAGCCGTGGCGAATACGAGGATAAGGGCGGCCCGGCGATTCATGCGTGGTTTACGCGCGTGCTCACCAGCCCGTGGCAGGCAGTGGCAAAAGTGATTCCGGATGAACAGCCGCAAATCGAAGCGGCACTGTGCGAGATGAGCGATGTGGAAGGTTGCAGCCTCATCGTCACCACCGGCGGCACCGGCCCCGCGTTGCGCGACGTCACGCCGGAAGCGACCGAAGCGGTGTGCAGCAAAATGCTGCCGGGCTTCGGCGAGCTGATGCGCAGCGCATCGCTGAAATTCGTGCCCACCGCGATCCTGTCGCGCCAGACTGCGGGCATACGCGGCAAGAGTTTGATTCTCAATTTACCGGGCAAACCTTCAGCGATAGATGACTGCCTGAATGCGGTGTTTCCCGCCATTCCTTATTGCATAGACCTCATCGAAGGCGCGTATCTTGAGTCCGATTCGGAACAGTGCAAGGCATTCAGGCCGGCGCATGCTAAAGGAAAGTAAGTGTCTGCTGTGTCTCAATTGCCGTTCTTCGTATTTTTTCCCGTTTTCTTTAAACAGAGGTATTCATGTCCTTAAATCGTCGAGAGTTTCTCAAGCTAGCCGCCGCGGGTGTTGTAACGGGGCTTACGGCGTCACGCCCTCTAGCTTATGCCACTACCGGGTCAAAGATCAAAGCTATTGCCTTCGATGCCTTCCCCATCTTTGATCCCCGCCCGGTCTTTGCCCTTGCCGAGCAACTCTTTCCGGGTAAAGGCGCTGAACTTAGCAACGCATGGCGTACTAGGCAGTTCGAGTATCAATGGTTACGTGCCTTATCCGGACACTATGCGGATTTCTGGCAGGCAACGGAAGATGCTTTAGTATTTTCAGGTGAGATGCTAAAACTTGATCTGACCTCGGATAAACGCAAACAACTGATGGATGCTTATCTTGAACTTAAGGCATGGCCTGACGCCCTGCCAGCAATACAGGCACTTAAAAATGATGGTATCCGACTGGCGTTCCTATCCAACGCGACCTCGAAGATACTCGACGCCGGCATCAAAAATTCTGGGTTTGATGGTGTCTTTGAACATGTTCTTAGCACCGACAAGATAAAATCATACAAACCCGACCCGCGCGCTTACCAGATGGTGATTGATGCATTCAATCTGAAACGTGAGGAAATTCTCTTCGTTCCGTTTGCCGGATGGGATGCGGCTGGGGCAAAGTCGTTCGGTTATACGACTTTCTGGGTTAATCGCCTTAACCTTCCCGTCGAAAAGCTCGGTGTTGCCCCCGATGCAATTGGGCAAAACTTAACTGACTTGGTAGGCTTTGTGAAAGCCACACGTTGATATTGATGCCAATGGCACCTAACTATATACGGTCAAGAGGGGCTGTTTTTTGGAAATGCCACTGACCGCAACGGGTCGATAGCTGACATCCAATCAAAAATCAACTTCGCGGATACGAAAATGAAGGCACATACAGTTCAACAATTTGCAGTGAAGTTGCTCATTGCCATTTCCTTGCTCTCTGCGGGGCAGACGGCGTACGCAAGCGACAAGATCACCATTGCCGCCGCCGCCGATCTCAAGTTTGCACTGGATGAGGTTGTCGTGCTGTTTAATAAATCGCATCCCGCCGATCAGGTCGATGTCATTTATGGCTCATCCGGAAAATTTCGCACTCAGATAGAGCAGGGTGCGCCTTACGATCTTTATTTTTCCGCCGACATCGCTTATCCGCGCGCGCTCAAAGATGCGGGACTTGCCGTGTCTGAAGCACAAACCTATGGGATAGGGCGCATCGTGTTGTGGAGTGCGCAGCGCACGGCAGATCAGATGTCGCTGGCCGGTCTTGCTGATCCTGCTATCCAGAAGATCGCCATTACCAACCCGCAGCTCGCGCCTTATGGCAAGCGTGCAGAGGAGGCGCTGAAGGCGGCTGGTGTTTGGGACAAGGTGGAAGCCAAGCTGGTGTTTGGCGAGAACGTGGCGCAGACGGCGCAATTTGTGCAAACGGGTAACGCACAGGTCGGCATCATTGCACTGTCTTTGGCGCTGAGTCCTGAACTGGCAAAGCAGGGAAGCTATGTGCTGATCTCCGACACGCTGCACCAGCCGCTGGAACAGGGTTTTATCATCACGCGGCGTGCGGCGAACAATCCGCTGGCGCGGGAGTTCGCGCGCTTTATGTTTGGCAAAGAGGCGCGTGCCATCATGATGCGTTATGGTTTTGCGTTGCCGGGCGAAACAAAATAGCAGTGTATTCCATTTTCTCCGCATCCGACCTTTCCGCCATCTGGTTGACCTGCAAGTTGGCCACAATTGTCACGCTCATTCTGCTGCTCATCGGTACGCCGGTTGCTTGGTGGCTGGCGCGCACGCGCTCGTGGTGGAAGGGTGCGGTGGGTGCGGTGGTGGCGCTGCCCATCGTGTTGCCGCCTACCGTGATCGGTTTTTACCTGTTGGTGGTGATGGGGCCAAACGGTCCATTGGGTCAGCTCACGCAATCTCTGGGAATCGGTTTGTTGCCCTTCACCTTCGCCGGGTTGGTGGTCGGTTCGGTAATCTATTCGCTGCCTTTCGTGGTGCAGCCGCTGCAAAACGCATTCGAGAGTATTCCGGAACGCACGCTGGAAACGGCGGCGACGCTGCGTGCTTCTGCGCTGGATACATTCTTCAGTGTTGCTATGCCGCTGGCGAAACCGGGTTTCCTCACAGCCGCAGTGTTGGGCTTCGCGCACACGGTGGGCGAGTTTGGCGTGGTGTTGATGATAGGCGGCAACATTCCGCAGCAGACGCGTGTGGTGTCGGTGCAGATTTACGATCACGTCGAGGCGATGGAATATGGGCATGCGCACTGGTTGTCGGCCGCGATGGTGGTGTTTGCCTTTCTGGTGCTGCTGGCGTTGTACAGCTTTAACCGCACCGGGCGACGCAAATGATTCATGCCCGCTTCAAGTTGGACTATTCCAGCTTCGCGCTGGATGTCGATCTCAAACTGCCTGCGCGCGGCATCACTGCCGTGTTCGGTCCTTCCGGCTCCGGCAAGACCACCTTGCTGCGTTGCATCGCCGGACTGGAAAAGGCGCCAAATGGACTTCTGCACGTGCATGGCGAAACCTGGCAGGATGGGGATGATTTTGTCCCAACGCATCGGCGGCCATTGGGCTGCGTGTTTCAGGAAGCGAGTTTGTTCCCGCATCTGTCGGTGCGTGACAATCTGGAATATGGCTTGCGGCGCATCGCCCCCGGGTTGCGCAAGTTGCAACCGGAGCAAGTCGTGGCGTGGTTGGGACTGCAATCCTTGTTGAGCCGCAAGGATACGGCAAGTTTGTCCGGCGGCGAGAAACAGCGCGTGGCGATGGGCCGCGCACTGCTCACCAGCCCGCGTCTGCTGTTGATGGATGAGCCGCTCTCGGCGCTGGACAGCGCCAGCAAGCAGGAGATATTGCCTTATCTGGAGCGTTTGCATACCGAGCTGGAGATTCCGGTGTTGTATGTGAGCCACGCGCTGGA
>DASRWN010000009.1:0-12216 GCA_035654595.1 Gallionella sp.
CCGGTGCCGCCCAGCGCCGGATTAACGAATATACCGGTACCGAGAGAACCAACGATACCGCCGATGCAGTGCACGCCGAATGTATCCAGCGAATCATCATAGCCCAGCCAGGCTTTAAGCTTGGTCACGGCGAAGAAGCAGATCACGCCTGCTGCCGCGCACACAGCCATCGCCCCGCCCACACCGACGAAGCCTGCCGCCGGAGTAATCGCTACCAGACCTGCGATGATGCCGGAACAGATACCCAGCAAGCTTGGCTTACCCTTAACGATCCATTCGACAATCACCCAGGTAACTCCGGCAACAGCGGTGCCAAATAGTGTGTTGAAAAACGCAAGGCCTGCTCCGCCGCTCGCTTCCAACGCAGAACCCGCATTGAACCCGAACCATCCCATCCACAACATACCGGTGCCGATTGAAGTCATGATCACGCTATGCGGCGCCATTTGCACTTTGCCGAGACCAACACGTTTGCCTAGCATCAATGCGCACACCAGGGCAGCGATACCCGAGTTGATGTGTACCACCGTGCCGCCCGCGAAATCAAGCGCTCCCTTTTGGAAGATAAAACCTGCGTGACTATTGGCGAGATCACCGGCCTTGGCACTGGTGTAGGCATCCGGACCATCCCAATACCAAACCATGTGCGAAATCGGCAGGTATGCAAAAGTGAACCAGAGAATACTGAAGATGATCATTGACGAAAACTTGAAACGTTCTGCAAAACCGCCGGAGATCAGTGCAACAGTGATTGCAGCAAATGTCAGCTGGAACATGCAATACACAAAGTCCGGCAGATATTGACCCTTGCTGAACGTTGCCGCCACCGCCGTGGTCGGGTCGTCGCCGGACATGAACCACTTGTCGAGCGAACCGATAAATGGCGCCAGCATGTTGCCCTCGTGACCGGCGGTGAATGCCGCGCTATAGCCATAAATCACCCAAAGTACCGCCACGACGCAGAAAATCGAGAAGCTCTGCATCACAGTCGATAACGCGTTCTTTCTGCGTACCATACCGGCATAGAACAACGCCAACCCAGGGACTGTCATGAGCAACACAAACGCCGTTGAGGTCATCATCCATGAGACGTCACCTTTATTACAATCAAAGCCCTTATCACCACATTTTGGCGCGCCGGCTGCGGGTGCAGCTGCCGTGGCCGCAGCATCAGGTGCGGCAGCCGGAGCAGGGGCGGCCATCGCTGCTGCAGGTGCTGCTGCGCTTGCGGCATCATCAGCGAACACCGGTACGGACAATCCGCTGAGTGACGCAACCAGCGTAAAGAGTGCGAGTAATTTTTTCATTTTTAGGATTCTCCTTACAGTGCATCCGCGCCGGATTCACCGGTGCGGATACGAATGACTTGTTCGAGGTCGGAAACAAAAATCTTGCCGTCGCCGATCTTGCCCGTATTAGCTGATTTCTCAATCGCTTCGACCACCTGGTCGAGCATGTCGCTTTTGATTGCAGCTTCCAGTTTTACTTTGGGCAGAAAATCCACCACATATTCTGCACCCCGGTACAGCTCGGTGTGCCCTTTTTGCCGACCAAAGCCCTTGACTTCAGTGACTGTGATGCCTTGCACGCCGATAGCGGACAAGGCCTCACGCACTTCATCGAGTTTGAATGGCTTGATGATAGCGACGACCATTTTCATAACGCTCTCCCTGTAAAGTTGATACCCGGTTCAAAATTTGTAAAGCGCTTCCAGTCCGAACGAGCTTTGGCTCGATTTGGACGTACCATCGCTATTGAGGAATGCTGATGTATTGGAAGTGTCGCGCCTGATTTCGCCACGTAACTCAACGTTTTTGGTTGGCAGATACGCAAGCGCCAGGGTGTTCTCCTTCCACTTTTGCACGATACCGGTACGGAAACCGTCTTTGTCGTCAAAGTATTCATTGCGGAAAGAGAGACGCCATAAGTCAGTAAGCTGATAATTTGCATAGGACGCCAATCCGTTCCATTTTGCTTTAGCAGGCGTCACATTATCCTGGCTGCCATCATCGTAGTTGAACACGAAGGAAAGCTTGTCGGTAGCAGTGATGGTGGCGACCAAATCAACCAATTGACGGTTACCATTACTTGCTTGGTTCAGTGGTTTTGCAAAACCAGTCAATTCCTTACCACTATAATAAACGCCAGCCAAGGAAACTATTTTGATGGGTGTCGCAGTAAAGCCAAGCTCAATTGTTTTGTCTTTGTTCGTATCCGAAACCTGATCCCAACCGTTGTTTATGCCGGCAATCAGGTTGACGGTGTCGGCTACCGCATAGGTCACCCTAGCACCGGTATGCGTAAAGGGAATGGCATAGCCGAATAAAATCGAACGGGAATAATTAACATCTGACGGACTAGCAATAACTTCAGCGCCAGCCAAAGTGACGAATTTACCCGCAATGACGGTCAATGGCCCGCCGACATAACTTCCATACGCCTGAGTCACATCGAAATTGTGACTATTGTCGAATGGATTACCCCCAAGATTCCCTGCGCCAAACGAAGCAATCACGTTTGAGTCCTGGCCAGCCGTCAGATTGATTACCCCGCCAAACCCCTCCTTGGGTTGCTTGGAAACGGTGATAGAGGCCTGGTTAAGGTTGAAGCTGTTTAATTTTTTGCCAGCAGACGGGTCCGGCGCATCAAAAACGCGCGATGGAACGCCGCTCGCAAAAAGCCCCGTCGTGTTCAGGCTGGTGTAACCCACATCTATATATCCCGTGACGGACAGGCCGGAGGCATCCAGAATATCCGAGAGGGTAGGGACTACTGGTTTTGCCGCAGCCGGTGCTGCCGCTGGCGGCGCATCTTCCGCCATCGCCACGCCAGGCAGAGCCAAAGCCGCCAACATCAAAGTATTTAATAATTTGCTCTTCATCATGACGATTCCTTTCTTAAGGTTGAGAACGGGATAACATATCCGCTAGACAGTAGAGCAGGATGTATGCCAAAGATATTTCTTTATATAAAACAATGAATTTAATAAGACGTGTCGGCAGTCAAGAAGAATCAGTGCACCATTTACAGGCGTCCCAGCAAGTTGGCGCACCCGTTGAGTGCGTGCTCTTAAACAGGTGAATTTTGCTACACTCCCGGACATCGTCATTAAATCTGGAGCAGTCATGCTGAATGCGAAAATTTTCGAAGAAATTGCCGCCAAATTAAATGAGGCGGTCAAAAACAGCCCCGCCAAAGACATTGAAAAAAACATGCGCGCTTTGCTCGCACAGGGTTTTGCCAAGCTTGATTTGGTGACGCGCGAAGAATTTGATATACAAGCCCAGGTACTGGCGCGTGCGCGCGAACAACTTGATGTGATGGCAGCCCGTGTTGCGGAACTGGAAGCACGACAAAAATAATTTTGATGCACAAGAAAATCTCTGGCGTTTCGTCAACCGGGAATATACGGGAATGACAAAATTATGAGCCTGGCAGTTTTGTATAGTCGTGCGCTGTCCGGCATGGAAGCGGCGCTTGTCACCGTTGAAGTACATCTCGCCAACGGCTTGCCCAGCTTTACGATCGTTGGCCTGCCGGAAACCGAAGTCAAGGAAAGCAAGGACAGGGTGCGCGCCGCACTGCAAAATTGTCACTTCGATTTTCCCGCGCGGCGCATCACCGTTAATTTGGCACCCGCCGATTTGCCCAAGGAAAGCGGGCGGTTCGATCTGCCCATCGCACTCGGCATACTGGCTGCCACCGGACAAATCCCGGCTGACCAACTCACCAAATATGAATATGCTGGAGAGTTAGCACTAACCGGCGAGCTGCGTCCGATCAGGGGTGCACTGGCGATGACTTATCGGGCTGCAAACAGCGGGCGCGCTTTTATCTTGCCACAGGCAAATGCCGCTGAAGCTGCGCTAGTGGAAGACGCCGTTGTATACCCGGCACAAACGCTGTTGCAAGTGGCAGCACATCTAACCGGACGCGAACTGCTCACACCCCATATCAGCCAACCGCAAACCATTGTTCCGCACTACCCGGACATGCGTGAAGTGAAAGGTCAATCACAAGTTAAACGCGCACTGGAAATTGCCGCCGCCGGTGGGCACAGTGTGTTGATGGTTGGTCCACCCGGTACAGGGAAATCCATGCTGGCGGCGCGTTTCCCCGGCATCTTGCCGCAAATGTCCGAAGCCGAAGCTCTGCAAAGTGCGGCACTGCAATCACTGGACGGCAGTTTCAATGTGGCGAAATGGAAAACCCGGCCATACCGGTCTCCGCACCATACCGCTTCGGGCGTGGCGCTGGTCGGCGGCGGCAGCAACCCGCGTCCGGGTGAAATTTCCATGGCGCTGCACGGTGTTCTGTTTCTTGATGAACTGCCGGAGTTTGAACGCAGCGTTCTGGAAGTGTTGCGCGAACCGCTCGAATCGGGACGCATCACCATTTCACGAGCCGCACGACGTGCAGATTTCCCCGCGCAATTTCAACTCATCGCGGCGATGAATCCCTGCCCATGTGGTTATCTGGGCCACTACAACGGTAAGTGCCGTTGCACGCCCGATCAGGTTTCCCGTTATCGCAGCAAAGTTTCCGGCCCGTTGCTGGACCGCATCGACATTCAGATCGAAGTGCCTGCCGTGCCGCAAGACGATTTACTCAACAAGGCAGATGGAGAAACCAGTGGTGCGCTGCAAGGGCGTGTGGAAACCGCACGGCAACGCCAACTGGCGCGTCAGAAAAAAGCCAATGCGCAACTTTCGGTAACGGAAATCGATGCGCTATGCGTACCCGATGCGCAAGGGATCGCGTTACTGCAAAACGCCATTGGCCGCCTCAATCTTTCTGCACGGGCTTATCACCGCGTGCTCAAAGTGGCGCGCAGTATTGCCGATCTGGAAGGGGTTGCCGACATTGCCACGAATCACATCGCCGAGGCGATTCAATACCGCAGGCTAAATCTTTAAACAAGGTGTTAAAATTACTGCGCTCGGCATAATCGCCTTGCACGCGATGAGTTCGACTAGGCATTTCGCTGGGCATTTAGCTACCCCGTTATAAATTAAGTCTACCAGACCGAAATGCTGCTAAGCCTCCTGTTTTAAGCTTTTGAGGCTGGTACTACCATATCATCCTTAGCGTAGCTAGGAATGGTAGTGATGCCGAAAACGGAAAGTGCTGCAGCTACAAAAATTGTTTTTCATTTGGATATATCCTCAAAAATTTATGTGGGATGATTGGGCGGTTTATAATCCGCCCAATCAATCAAAAAGCACTATTTCGATTCACTAGCGCCCTTGTCTTGCTCCAGCAGTGCCGGACATTCCGCTAATTTAACGTCCTTGTTCTGCTCCAACAGTTTCCGGCATTCCGCCAATTTAGTAGCTTTAGCAGCTTCTGCCGCGTTGGCCTGCTGGTTAGCCTTAATCACTCGTTGTGTCATCTGCTGTTGAGAAAAAGCCTGGATAGCAGCCATTGCAGACAAGGACAAAGAGCTAAGACTAGCTGCCAGAATGGCAGTCATCAGCCTATTTTTGGATAGAATTTTCATAATTTATATTCCTTAAAAAAAATTGCGTCACTCTTGTTGAACCGTGAGAGATCGCATACTTCATCATTTAATTCTCGGAATCCGGTTGCAGCATGGTTTGGGGCGTATCTGGGCTATCTTTGGCAATAACTTGTGACATTACGACCCCTTACCTTGCAACGGTTCCGAGAAAAGAAAAAACTAGCGCATCGCGTGGTTCAGAATTGAAGCCTATGGCAGACCAACCATGAACAGCTCAGCACCTTAAATCGTGGGTACTAATGGATCGCCCAAATTTACCGCCTCAAGCTGCAGATGACCTGCAGTGTGCGGCGCATAACAAGACAATCCTTCAGTACTAGGCGGACAGGAGTTTGGGAGGGTGATATAACCCCGGTGGAAAAGTTTGGTAATGTTTATTGATCAATGGCAGAAACTTGGTCGGCATATCAGGCGATAACGTCAGCGTGAGCACAACCGGCATTTGCGTCATACTGATGTGGCAGACGAAGCAATTCTGGCTTGAGGTTTCTTTGGATTGTTTGCTGCTCTGTGGAACGCAACACCCTTGGCAAATTTCGTCGCAAGGCTGGCTTACCGACATCGTAGCGTCTGCATTCTTCGCCATAGTCGAATTCATGGATGCCGAAGACATGTTGCACATAGGCATAATCACCGACGCCAATCCTTCTAATGGGATGCTGGTAGTAAGGACTACAGTCAGTAAAATTTTAATCCAACGCGTCATGGTTTATCAGTAATTGATGTTTTTTTAGTAGCTTAAAGCTATCACTGCCATCATGGACTGTGGAAATAAAAAAAAGTTCATCGTAGTAGCATGCCCATCGTTCCCACTGTTCCTCAACGAATGCGCGTTCGGATTCAATCATGGAACATTTAAAACAACAACTGAAATTATCGAAGGAATGGGCTGACGTCTGGTGCTAATCCACATACCTAGGAGAACCAGCGCAGCACCGCCGCCGAACTTAGCGCCAAAACACCCAAGCCACACAGAGCAAGCCAGACACGTCGACTGGATGCCGCCGAAGGACGAGCGTATAACCACCACGCCGCCAGAAAAAAACCAAGCGCCGCGCAAACCATCTTTACGCCGAGCGCGGCAATGGCGGTGCCGTGGATTTCCGGAAATTTCCCGTAATAATAAAAACTGATTGCGCCAAGAGTCGCCCCGCTTAATGCCTGGGCGGCCCAACCGCAAAGCACTACCCAAGCCAAACTGCGCGGCACGCTGATTTTGTGCCAGACCAGTGCGCACACCGCACCCCCCACCACTGCGACCGCGCCAAAATTATGAACGATCTGAGCGGTGGCGTAGGCGAAGTTTTGGCTATCCAATACTATTCAGCCGTAACCTTGACGCAGCGATTCACACCAACAGGGGTATGGCCCTGATTGACGACCTTGATGCAAATCTCGTGTTTACCCTGTCCCATTGGTTCAAGCGCATAGCTGCCTTTCAGCTCGCGCAGCAGGGCGACCTGGCTGTCGTCCACATAGATGTGAATGTGATTGCCGCTGTCGCTTCCAAGCGTGATGACGTAGTCCAGATTACCCGGTGCTTTAGCGCTGATTTTGGCGCCGTCCAGAGGCGCGCTGATGTCAATTTTTGACGGGGCCGCCATTGCTACTGAAGATGCAAGACCAGCGAAAATAAATACTAATGTAGATAAGTTGCGCATGATTAACTCCTTCATAAATTTGGTGAGAAAACCCAGCCCCTTGAAGTCATGGGGCACAATAGCCAAAACAGGCCTATTGCCATGCCTATACTAGCACTCCGCTCCAAACTATCAAGTTGCGCCTCTAATTGAAGAGCGGCGCGGCACTTGTCCCGCATGCTAAAATCCGCGTTGATTTTTTGGCCCAAACATCATGACCCGCATCGCCCATCCAATTGAAAAACTGCTTCAGCAACGTATCCTGATTCTGGACGGTGCGATGGGCACCATGATTCAACAATTCAAACTCACCGAAGAACACTATCGCGGCATCACGCCGTATGCCGATTACAGCGGGCCGCGCCGCATCTTCGCCGACCATTCGACCGACCTGAAAGGCAATAATGATCTGCTGGTACTCACCCAGCCGCATATCATCCGTGATATCCACGCACAGTATCTGGCGGCAGGCGCAGACATTATCGAAACCTGCACATTTAACTCCACCGCAGCGTCGCTGGGTGATTACGATATGGTTGAACTTGCCTACGAGCTGAATTTTGCCGGCGCAAAATTAGCCCGCAGCGCATGTGATGAATATGCCACAGCCGAGCAACCACGCTTTGTGGCAGGGGTGTTGGGGCCGACCACACGCACCGCGTCGATCTCACCGGACGTGAACGATCCGGGTTTTCGTAATATCAATTTTGACCAGTTGGTCGCAGGTTATATCGAAGCGATACGCGGTTTGCTGGATGGTGGTGCGGATATTTTGATGGTGGAAACCATCTTTGACACGCTCAATGCCAAAGCCGCATTGTTCGCTATTGAGCAGGTTTTTACCGAACGTGAACAAGAGGAACGGAAGCGAGAAGCAGCTCCCCGTTTTCGTGTGCCTGTCATGATTTCCGGCACTATCACCGATGCTTCGGGACGCACATTGTCGGGGCAAACCACCGAAGCGTTCTGGAACTCTCTGGCCCATGCCAAACCGCTGTCGATTGGCTTGAATTGCGCGTTGGGCGGCGACCTGATGCGCCCGTATATCGAGGAATTATCGCGTGTAGCAGACACCTGTGTCAGCGCACACCCAAATGCCGGACTACCCAATCCCCTGTCGGAAACCGGCTACGACGAAACACCAGAATATACCGCGAGCGTACTCAAGGAGTTTGCCACCAGCGGCTTTCTCAATATCGCCGGGGGCTGTTGTGGCACCACGCCTGCCCACATCAGAAAAATTGCTGAGGCACTTAAGGGTGTAACGCCACGTCGCATCCCGACTATCGAAAAAAAATTGCGCCTGTCAGGCTTGGAACCATTCAACATCGGTGACGACACGCTGTTCGTCAATATTGGCGAGCGTACCAATGTCACCGGCTCAAAGATGTTTGCCCGCCTGATTTTAAACGACAACTACGCCGAGGCAGTTGGCGTGGCACGCCAGCAGGTGGAAAACGGCGCGCAAATCATTGACATCAACATGGATGAGGCGATGCTTGATTCACAGGCCGCCATGACCAAATTTGTCAATTTGATCGCGGCAGAGCCGGACATTTCACGCGTGCCGGTGATGATCGATTCATCCAAATGGGAAGTGATCGAAGCCGGATTGAAATGCGTGCAAGGCAAAGCGGTGGTAAATTCCATCAGCCTTAAAGAAGGTGAGGCCGCCTTCGTCAAATCTGCCGAGCTGGTCAAACGCTACGGCGCAGCCGCTGTGATCATGGCATTTGACGAGCAGGGGCAGGCGGATACCTATCAACGCAAAACAGAAATTTCTCAGCGCAGCTATGACATCCTGGTCAACCGTGTCGGATTTTTACCTGAAGACATCATTTTCGATCCGAACATTTTTGCCATCGCCACCGGCATCGAGGAGCACAACAATTACGCGGTAGACTTCATCGAAGCCACCGGCTGGATCAAACGGCATCTGCCTTACGCCAAGATCAGCGGTGGCGTATCCAATGTGTCATTTTCGTTCCGTGGCAACGATGCAGTGCGCGAGGCGATTCACACGGTATTTTTGTATCACGCCATCAAATCCGGCATGACCATGGGCATCGTCAACGCCGGTCAGCTCGGCGTCTACGAGCAAATTCCGTCGGCATTGCGCGACGCGGTGGAAGACGTGGTGCTGAATCGCAATCCCAATGCAGGCGAAAAGCTGGTTGCCATGGCCGAGACGGTAAAAGGTGGCGGCAAGGTACAGCTGGAGGATCTGGAATGGCGAAAAGGCACGGTGCAAGAGCGCCTCACCCATGCCCTGGTACGTGGCATCACCACTTACATCGTGGAAGATACCGAGGAGGCGCGCCTGCAAGCGTCGCAACCGGTGGAAGTGATTGAAGGCCCGCTGATGGTGGGCATGAATGTAGTCGGCGACTTGTTTGGCGCAGGCAAGATGTTTTTGCCGCAAGTAGTGAAATCGGCACGCGTGATGAAGCAGGCGGTAGCGCATCTGGTGCCGTATATCGAAGCCGAAAAGGCGCGTTCCGGCAACACCAGCGCCAAGGGCAAAATTGTCATCGCCACGGTCAAAGGTGATGTGCATGACATCGGCAAGAACATCGTGACGGTGGTGCTGCAATGCAATAATTTCGAGGTGGTGAACATGGGCGTGATGGTGCCTTGCCAACAGATATTGGACACCGCGCGCGAACACAATGCCGACATCATCGGCCTGTCCGGTCTCATCACGCCGTCGCTGGAAGAAATGGCGCACGTCGCCAAAGAAATGCAGCGCCAAGATTTCAAAATCCCGCTGTTGATCGGCGGCGCGACCACTTCACGTGTGCATACTGCTGTGAAGATCGAGCCTCATTATCCCGCTGGCGCAGTAATCTATGTGACCGATGCGTCGCGCGCGGTCGGGGTGTGCAGCAATTTATTGAGCGAAACGCTGCGTGACGAATACGTGGCGGAAATCAAAAGTGATTACGTCAAAACCCGCGAGCTGCATGCCAACAAGAAAGGGCAGGGCGCACGCTATACGCTGGCACAAGCGCGCGAGCATGGTCTGAAAACAGACTGGAATGTTTATCAGCCACCCAAACCCAGCTTCATCGGCGTGCGCGAGCTGCGCGATTATTCACTGGCGGAAATCAGCCAATACATCGACTGGACACCCTTCTTTCAAACCTGGGAACTGGCGGGCCGTTACCCGAAAATATTGGACGACGAAGTGGTCGGCGAAGCCGCGCGCAATCTGTTTCAAGATGCGCAGGCCATGCTGAAAAAAATCATCGCTGAAAAATGGCTGAGCGCCAATGCAGTGTTTGGCCTGTTTCCCGCCAACACAATAAACTCCGACGACATTGAGATCTATACCGATGAGTCGCGCAACAAGGTTGCGATGACTTGGCATAATTTGCGCCAGCAGATGGTTAAACCGGCGGATAAACCGAACCTGTGTCTGGCCGACTTTGTCGCGCCCAAAGCAACTGGCGTAGCCGACTACATCGGCGCATTCGCGGTGACCGCAGGTATCGGCATTGATGCGCGAATCGCGGCGTTTGAAGCACAGCACGATGATTACAACAGCATCCTGCTCAAGGCGTTGGCAGATCGCCTTGCCGAAGCATTTGCCGAATTATTGCACGCGCGGGTACGCCGTGAATTCTGGGGTTATGCAGCCGATGAACAGCTTGGCAATGACGAATTGATCGACGAAAAATATCGCGGCATCCGCCCTGCGCCAGGCTATCCGGCCTGCCCGGAACACACCGAAAAAGGCGCGCTGTTCGATCTGCTTGATGCGCCCAACCGGGCAGGCATCACCCTGACTGACAGCTACGCCATGCTGCCCACTGCTGCAGTGAGCGGCTTTTACTTGTCGCATCCACAAGCGCAATACTTCGCCAGCGCTAAAGCAGACAAAGACCAAATAGAAGACTATGCGCGACGCAAGGGCTGGAGCATTGAAGAAGCGGAACGCTGGTTAGCGCCGGTGTTGAACTATTGATTGATTTATTTGGAGATAATCGGCTTATGATAAAGCGCATCTTTCCTTCCGCACTGGTTTTGTTAATATCGGCCAATATTTTTTTAACCACGGCCTGCACTCAGCAGACCCCAACAAAAACGGAGACTCACAGCATGACTGAATTGATTAAAACCGATGTCAAACTGGGCGATGGCACTTTGGCAACCGCCGGGATGGAAGTGGCGGTGCACTACACAGGCTGGCTATACGATGCAGCCGCAGCCAACCACCACGGTACTGAATTTGACAGCTCGCGTGATCGTGGTCAGCCGTTCTTTTTCCCGCTGGGCGGCGGGCAGGTGATCAAGGGTTGGGATCTGGGTGTCGAAGGCATGAAAGTCGGCGGGCAACGCACACTGATCATTCCTGCGTCGCTTGCCTATGGCGAACGCGGCGCCGGTGGCGTGATTCCACCCAATGCAACGCTGGTGTTTGATGTTGAATTGCTCGGCATTCGTTGACCGCACCTTGTAAAAGCTGATGAACTGGACTTTGCATCCGTTGCTGCTGACTACCGTGTTGCTGGTTGGCTCCAACGTGTTTATGACTTTTGCGTGGTATGGCCATCTCAAAAATTTCAGCCAATCGCCCTGGTATAGCGCCGCGCTGATTAGTTGGGGCATCGCGCTGTTTGAATACCTGTTGCAGGTACCCGCAAACCGTGTCGGCTACACCACACTCAACCTTGCGCAACTGAAAATTTTGCAAGAGGTGATTACATTGTCGGTGTTTGTTCCGTTTTCTTTCTGGTATATGCAACAGCCGCTAAAAATGGATTATTTATATGCCACCGGATGTTTGATGGGCGCGGTATATTTTATTTTTCGGGCGTAGTTAATGCACATCCACATCCTAGGCATTTGCGGGACATTCATGGGCGGCATTGCCGCACTTGCCAAGCAAGCCGGGCATCAGGTAACGGGTTGCGATGCCAATGTTTACCCACCGATGAGTACGCAACTTGAGGCACAGGGCATAGAGCTCATCGAGGGCTTCGGAATAGAACAACTCGATCTCAAGCCGAATGTATTCGTTATCGGCAATGTCGTGACGCGCGGCAATCCGCT
>DASRWN010000010.1:0-5399 GCA_035654595.1 Gallionella sp.
CTGCTCATTAAAACCACACAGGCTGCCTATCCACGTCTCGAACAGCTGATACGCGCAGTTCACCCCTATGAACTTCCCGAGATCATCGCTGTCTCGATTGCAGCCGGTTTACCCGCTTACCTTGATTGGATAGGCAGTGAAGTCCACCTCGTCAAGGAATAAGTCATGCGTTTTATATTACTGTTAGCGCTCTGCTGGTTTGTCCCTGTTGCAAACGCCGGCACTTTCCTCGATAACCTGACCAATCTGGGCGGAACCAAACAGCCCAGTTTTTTACCTCCTGACCAGGCTTTTGGTTTGCAACTTGACGTCGCAGATGCGCGCAGCCTGATCGCTCACTTCAGCGTGACACCGAGTTACTACTTGTATAAGAGCAAGATCAGCTTTTCGAGTCAGGACGGTGCGGTCAAAGTAAAGACGGTCAATCTGCCTGCGGGTGAAATGAAATATGACGCCAACTTCGGCAATCAGGAAGTATTTCATCGGTCATTCCAGGCCGAGATCATATTGAATCGACTCACCGATGCGGCAACCGCCGTAACGCTTAATGCCAGCTATCAGGGTTGTAGCGAGCAGGGACTATGTTATCCGCCCATCAATAAAGTAATCAAAATCAACCTGCCTGCTGTAACAGCCGGTTTGCCTGTCATGACACCGCCTGAAACTGTCATACCCGCACCAATTCAACCAGCATTGGCTATTTCTCCAGTTTCAGAAAACTCAAAAATCGCGCGGCTTTTAAACAGCGGTAATTTCTGGCTGATTGTGTCCTTTTTCTTTGACGCAGGTCTGTTGCTCGCTTTTACCCCTTGTGTATTTCCAATGATTCCAATTTTGTCCGGCATCATCGTCGGACGCGGCCACAAAATAACCAAAATGCATGCATTCAGCTTGTCTCTGGCCTATGTGTTGGGCATGGCAATCACTTACGCGGCAGCAGGTGTGGTGGCGGGATTTTCCGGCAGCCTGATTTCCAATGCTTTGCAAACACCTTGGGTGCTGGGCAGCTTTGCCGCCGTATTCGTGCTGTTGTCACTGTCCATGTTCGGATTTTATGAATTACAGCTGCCAGGCGCGCTGCAAAGCAAATTTGCCGATACCAGCAACCGGCTACATGGCGGGCATCTGGGTGGCGTGTTCGTGATGGGTGCGCTGTCCGCGATCATCATGGGTCCATGTGTTGCAGCCCCGCTTGCCGGGGCATTGCTTTACATCGGACAAACCCATGATGCAGCGCTGGGCGGCGCGGCGCTGTTTGCCTTGGCCTTGGGGATGGGCGCGCCGTTACTATTGATAGGGACTTCTGCAGGTACGCTGCTGCCAAAAGCGGGTGCATGGATGGAGGCCGTCAAACGTTTCTTTGGCGTACTGCTGCTGGCGCTGGCGATCTGGATCATACAACCCCTGCTGCCAATCAGCGTGCAAATGCTGTTGTGGGCGGCACTGCTACTGTTCTCCGGGGTTTACCTGCGCGCCTTGGATGCATTGCCACAGAATGCCAATGGTCGGCATAAGCTACTCAAGGGCATCGGCGTACTCGCCTTATTGCTGGGCATTGCCTACCTGATCGGGGCATTATCCGGCGGACGCGATATTCTGCGCCCGCTTGGCAATATCGGCCACGCAACAACACCGGGGTCGGCATTGCAATTTTCCCGTGTCAAAGACCTTGCCGAGCTTGACCAACAGCTATCCCAAGCGCGCGGTCAGATCGTGATGCTGGATTTTTACGCCGATTGGTGTGTCGCCTGCAAGGAAATGGAGCGTTATACTTTTGCCGATCCGGGCGTTCAAGCCAGACTCAAACCCGCATTGCTGCTGCAAGCTGATGTCACAGCCAATAGCGAGGCAGACAAAGCATTACTCAAACGTTATGCCCTGTTTGGTCCGCCCGCCACTTTATTTTTTAACGCACAAAAGCAGGAGATGAGCGATTTTCGTCTGGTAGGCTATCAGGACGCCAAACAGTTTTTGCAAACACTCCAAAGCGTTGGTCTATAGACATATTCTGCCTATCTTCTGAAAAAAACTAGACAAATCACCCTAACTTACGGCAAACTGCGCTCATGAAAACGAGCAAAGCAAGTTTCGCCAAAAACATTCTGGTGTTGCATGGGCCCAATCTAAACCTGCTCGGAAGCCGCGAGCCGGAGGTGTATGGACAAATCACCCTGGATGAAATTAACGCCCGTTTATTGGCATTAGCTGACAAACATGGGGCGCAGTTAACCCACTTTCAAAGCAATGCCGAAGCCGCATTAGTCGAGCGGGTGCAACAAGCGCGTGGTGACGGTACGCAGTTCATCGTTATTAACCCTGCCGCATACACCCACACCAGCGTTGCTTTACGTGATGCCTTGGCAGCGATCAGTATCCCTTTTATTGAAGTACATCTTTCCAACGTATATGCACGCGAGGCGTTCCGCAAAGAGTCGTATTTTTCCGACCTCGCGGTAGGCGTAATCAGCGGCTTGGGCGCGTCCGGCTACGAATTCGCCGTGCAATATGCACTAAACCACAAAAATTAAGCCGGGAGAACATGATGGATTTACGCAAACTAAAGACCTTGATTGATCTGGTTGAAAGCTCCGGCATCGCCGAGCTGGAAATCAGCGAAGGAGAAGAACGTGTGCGTATCACTCGCACCGTTGCTGCTGCGCAGCAAATTCAAGCAGCGCCACAACAGATCATGATGGCACCTGCCAACGTCGCGACCGCTCACCCGGTATCCGCTACAGAACCCGTCAAACCGGCAGTCACAGAAGGCCACGTGGTTAAATCACCCATGGTCGGCACTTTTTATCGTTCGCCCACTCCTGGCGCCAAAGCATTTGTGGATGTGGGCCAGTCGATCAACAGCGGTGAAACCTTATGCATTATTGAAGCGATGAAGCTACTGAATGAAATCGAGGCAGATCAGACTGGCGTCATCAAGGCTATTCTAGTGGAGAACGGTCAGCCCGTAGAATTCGGTCAGCCCCTATTCGTTATCGGCTAAATTACTTTTGTCCTCGTGCAGAAGCCAGGTATTTGCTATAGCGCGGCCTAAGCGCGCCACCCAAGTTCGGAGTTAACAGCAATGTTTGAAAAGATACTAATAGCCAATCGCGGTGAAATAGCGTTGCGCATCCAGCGCGCTTGCCGCGAAATGGGCATCAAAACGGTGGTGGTACATTCTGAAGCGGATGCCGACGCCAAATATGTGAAGCTGGCTGACGAGTCGGTTTGTATCGGCCCTGCCCCGTCTGCGCAAAGCTATCTGAGCATACCTGCCATCATCAGCGCAGCAGAAGTGACTGACGCGCAAGCGATACACCCGGGCTATGGCTTTTTGGCTGAGAACGCTGATTTTTCCGAGCGCGTGGAAAAATGCGGCTTCGTTTTCATCGGCCCGCGCGCCGAAACCATCCGTCTGATGGGCGACAAAGTGAGCGCCAAGAACGCCATGAAAAAAGCCGGTGTACCATGCGTGCCGGGTGTGGATGGGGCATTGCCCGACAACTCCGGCGAAATCATTAAAATCGCGCGCAGCATAGGCTACCCGGTCATCATCAAAGCATCGGGCGGCGGCGGCGGTCGGGGTATGCGCGTCGTTCATACCGAGGCAGCGCTGCTGAATGCGGTGACCATGACACGCAGCGAGGCGCAGGCAGCTTTTAATAACCCCGTCGTATATATGGAAAAATTCCTGGAGAATCCGCGCCACATCGAAATTCAGGTGCTTGCCGATCAACATGGCAATGCGGTATTTTTGGGTGAGCGCGATTGTTCCATGCAACGGCGCCACCAAAAAATCATCGAAGAGGCCCCGGCTCCATTACTGAACGTCAAGTTACGCAACAAAGTCGGTGAACGTTGTGCTGAAGCCTGTCGCAAAATCAACTATCGTGGCGCGGGCACATTTGAGTTTTTGTATGAAAAGGGTGAGTTCTTTTTCATTGAAATGAATACCCGTGTGCAGGTCGAACACCCGGTGACTGAAATGATCACGGGCATTGACATCGTACAACAACAAATTCGCATCGCTGCGGGCGAAAAACTACCGTTCAAACAACGCGACATTGAGCTCAGGGGGCACGCCATCGAATGTCGCATCAACGCCGAGCACCCCTATAAATTTACCCCGTCGCCCGGCCGTATCACTTCCTGGCATGTGCCGGGCGGCCCCGGTATTCGGGTTGATTCACATGTGTTCAATAACTACTTTGTGCCGCCACATTACGATTCCATGATCGGCAAAATCATCGCCTATGGTGACACGCGCGAACAAGCCATGGCACGGATGCGCACCGCCCTGTCAGAAATGGCAGTGGAAGGCATAGACACCAACCTTGCACTGCATCGCGAGTTGCTTCAGGATACGGCTTTCATGCGCGGCGGTACCAATATTCATTACCTGGAAGAGCGTCTCGCCGAACGAACCAAGGTGAAGTAATGCCCTGGTTATCGCTCATCGTTGATACCGATGCCAAGCACGCCGAGGCACTCAGTGATGCCTTGCTTGAGTCAGGCGCATTGTCGGTCGATTTGCTTGACGCAGACGCGGATACGCCGGATGAGCAAGCAATTTTCGGCGAACCCGGCGAGCCGACGCCCGGTGTGTGGCCACATAATCGTGTCAGTGCGTTGTTCGATGCCAGCCAAGATATTACAGCTCGCTTGCAAACTGCCGCCGCCAGCATCGGTCTTGCGCCGTTACCCAAATACCGTATTGAAACACTCGCTGATAACGACTGGGTGCGTCATACGCAATCTCAATTTCACCCGATTTGCATTTCATCACGACTCTGGATCGTGCCCACTTGGTGTACACCTGCCGACCCGAATGCAATCAACATCATTCTGGATCCCGGATTGGCATTCGGTACCGGCAGCCATGCCACTACGCGCCTGTGCTTGTGCTGGCTGGACAGCAATTTACGGGGTGGTGAAACGGTACTCGACTATGGCTGTGGCTCCGGCATTCTTGCCATCGCGGCACTCAAACTGGGGGCTGCCCGTGTTGTCGGTATTGATGTAGACTCACAAGCGGTAATGGCCAGCCAAGGCAATGCCAACGTCAATCAAGTCGAGAACGTGAGTTTCTATTCACCCGACGTTGCACCACAAGCCAGCTATGATTTGGTCGTGGCAAATATCCTGACCAATCCGCTACGCATGCTTGCGCCCTTGCTGGCCAATGCGACTCGACCGGGTGGGCAAATCGTACTGTCCGGCATTCTCAAGGAACAAGCGCAAGAAGTAATGGACATCTACCAATCATGGTTTGACCTGAATGCCCCGATTTTTGAGGATGACTGGGCATGTTTGACCGGCCGTAAACGCATGCAAATTTCGGATTGACTAAATGATGGACGGCACCACCCTCTGCCCGCATTGCCATACCCGCTTCCGCATCA
>DASRWN010000011.1:0-4515 GCA_035654595.1 Gallionella sp.
CCCTTGGATACCTTCTGTACCAGCCACTCTTCCGGTGTCTTGGCATTGTGTTCTTTCAGGATGTCGGCCACTTTCTTGCCGGTGGTGGTGGTCCCATTGCTGTTGTATGCCTTGGATACGTCCATCCAGGCCGGACCAACCACTTTGTGGTCAATCGCATGACAGGCTGTGCAGTTGTTCTTCTTGGCTAAAGGCGGCATTTCCAATTTTCCTGCAACGATCACGACTCCTGGCTTCGGCGACACTTCGCTGGAAACATTGCCTGGCTGGGCCTTCGCAGGTGCCTCAACAACCGGCTGAACCGCCGGCACTTCTGCGGCAGCAGGTTTCACGGCCTGTTCAGCAGGGGCTTGTTCCACCTCTGCCTTTTTCTGACAGCTGCTCAATACGATCAGCAACGCTACCAATAACATATTTTCTCTGCGCACGATTTTCTCCTTGGCTCAAAAATTACTGCGATTCAGAATGACTCGGCACGATATTCCACGATCAATGCATGCTTCGTCCCTGCCTTGACTTCCACTACATTTTCAATCGCGTTCGCTGACTCCACGCAAACCATTTCACGCCAACCATCAGGTTGTCCCATATCGCCCATTTTGTTGGCTTTTTCTGTCCACGGTGTCCACACGACGGTGGATAAACTGCCGGATTTAGCAATATGAATGCGCCGCTTAAGCTTGTCATCTTCGATGACACAGGCCGCTGCGGTATTAATATATACCCGATCTGTTTCGCCGGTGAAGCGAATGTCGCCATCCTGTTTTCTCAGCGTAGAGCCGCCAACCTTGTCCCAATACTCACTGCCCTCTAAGCCCGTCACACGTGTTGCGGCAACGTCGCCGATGCGAAAATAAGTATGCAACGCTTCACCGATCACAAAATCGGTTTTGCCGGTATTTTCGGTAACCAGTTCCATGCGCAGTGTCTCGCCGATAATTATGGTCAAGTCTAATTGCACAGCGTACGGCCATTGCAATTTTGTTTTTTCGCTTTCCGCCAGACGCAAGGTCAGGCGTGTCGCGCCATGCGGCTCCGTGCCTGATTCGATGACCTGCCACGGCACCGTCCGGGCAAAGCCATGCCCCGGAAAGCTCGCTTCGGAGAGATGTGCGCCAAACCAGGGCCAGCAAACTGGCACGCCACCACGGATTGATTTTCCCGCCGCAAGCTTGGCATCTCTGGACAGCCACACCACAGGCAACGCTTGATTGTTCGGCTGCCAACTCATCAAATGCGCGCCCTGCAGACACAGCTCCGCGCGCGCTTGGCCGTTGCTGATTTCAGCGACAACTAGACCGCAGGCATCTTCACGAAAAACCAGCTGTTGGTTAATTCCAAATTGCGTGTTCAACTCTGTTGCAGTTGCCATACTTGAGTTCCTCTCGACTGTGCGGCACCAATCAATACACGGTGAATTTAATCTGTAACCGCACCCTTGCTTGCCGACGACACCAGCTTGGCATATTTTGCCAATACGCCCCGCGTGTAACGGGGTGGTGGCGCGCGCCAAGCCGCGCGGCGGCGCGCGATCTCTTCATCCGCCACGTTGAGTTGCAACAACCGTTGCGGCGCATCAATGGTCACCGAGTCACCCTCGTTGATCAAGGCGATGGCGCCGCCCACTGCAGCTTCTGGCGCAACATGCCCGACCACCATGCCGTAAGTGCCACCGGAAAACCGACCATCCGTAATCAGGCCGACCGAATCACCCAATCCTTCGCCGATGATCGCAGCAGTGGGCGATAACATCTCGCGCATGCCGGGCCCGCCCTTGGGGCCTTCATAACGAATCACCACGATATCGCCCGGCTTGATCTGTTGCGCCAGGATCGCTTCCATGCAGGCTTCTTCCGAGTCGAACACGCGCGCAGGGCCGGTGATTTTTGACTGTTTCACGCCGGTGATTTTGGCAACCGCGCCTTCTGTGGCCAAGTTACCTTTGAGAATGGCGAGATGTCCGTGCAGGTAAACCGGGTTGCTCCAAGGACGAATCACATCCTGATCTGCACGCGGCTCGGAGGGAATATTTTCCAGCACCTGTGTGATGGTCTGGCCGCTGATGGTGATGCAATCGCCATGCAGCAAACCATGCGCCAGCAACATTTTCATCACTTGCGGAATGCCGCCCGCTTGATGCAAATCAGTCGCCACATACTGGCCGGAAGGTTTTAAGTCGCATAATACCGGCACTTGTGCACGCAGGGCTTCGAAATCGTCGATAACGAGCGGCACATCGGCAGCATGCGCGATTGCCAGAAAATGCAGCACCGCATTTGTCGAGCCACCCACCGCCAAAATCACAGCGATGGCATTTTCTATCGCTTTACGGGTAATGATGTGACGCGGCAGAATTTGTTTTTTGATGGCGTTCACCAACACTTTGGCAGATTGCGCGGCACTATCGGCCTTTTCCGCATCTTCTGCCGCCATTGTAGAAGAATAAGGCAGGCTCATGCCCATTGCCTCAAATGCAGATGACATGGTGTTGGCGGTATACATACCGCCACACGAACCCGCTCCGGGGCATGCGTGGCGCTCAACGCCAGCCAATTCTGCTGCGTCGATTTTATGCGCGGTGAATTGCCCGACTGCTTCAAACGAACTGACGATAGTCAGGTCGCGTCCGCGGTAATGACCGGGCTTGATGGTGCCGCCATAGACAAAGATCGCAGGTATGTTCAATCGCGCCATTGCAATCATCGCACCCGGCATATTCTTGTCGCAACCGCCAATCGCGATCACACCATCCATGCTTTGCCCATTGCACACCGTTTCTATTGAATCAGCGATGACTTCGCGCGACACAAGAGAATATTTCATACCCTCTGTGCCCATCGAAATACCATCCGAGATGGTAATGGTGCCAAATGTTTGCGGCATCGCACCGGCCGCTTTGAGCGCGTTGGTGGCACGCATTGCCAACTCACCCAGACCCATGTTGCAAGGCGTGATCGTGCTGTGGCCGTTCGCCACGCCAACGATGGGCTTGTCAAAATCCTTATCGCCAAACCCGACCGCACGCAACATCGCCCTGTTGGGCGAGCGTTGCACGCCCAGCGTAATAGTTTTACTTCTACGATTATCAGACATATTTACCCTTGAAAATTGAATCACCGCCGAAGTGGAGTTTTATAGCCGAATGTTGCGGATTTAAGGCTCGGGTGTCTAGCTTACAGTATGGGCTTATATCCCGCCAAGCCGATAGCGGTTGCAGGCAGGGGAGGTACTTTAAGCCAGCCCGCCTTGTATACTGTTCGCCTGAATTTGGCCGCCTTGTGTCACTAAAGCTAACCTACCCCATGCTCACACACCCACAATTCGATCCTGTTGCACTACAACTCGGCCCGCTCGCAATTCATTGGTACGGGCTGATGTATCTGGCCGGATTCCTGACATTCCTGTGGTTGGGACGTAAGCGTATCGCAACACTGAACAACCCGCAGATCAATAATAAATTGCTGGATGATTTATTGTTTTACGGCGTGCTGGGCGTGATTCTGGGCGGGCGTCTCGGCTACGTGTTGTTTTATAAACCGCTGTACTACTTTTCTCATCCAGCGGAAATACTTGCGGTCTGGCAAGGCGGCATGTCCTTCCATGGCGGCTTCCTCGGTGTGTTGCTGGCCATGGCATGGCTGGCGCATAAATACCGACTGGGCTGGCTGCAAGTGACCGACTTCATCGCCCCACTGGTTCCACCCGGACTTGCATTCGGGCGCCTTGGCAATTTCATCAACGGCGAGTTATGGGGACGGCCCAGTAACGCACCTTGGGCAATGGTCTTCCCCAAGGTTGACAATCTGCCGCGCCATCCATCGCAGCTTTACGAATTTGCCCTGGAGGGGCTGTTATTGTTCACCTTGCTCTGGTTATACGCGCGCAAACCTCGACCAACCGGGGCTGTGTCCGGCTTGTTTTTAATCGGTTACGGCAGTTTGCGGTTTCTGGTTGAATTCACTCGTGAGCCGGATGATTTTCTTGGCTTGCTTTCCCTCGGCATGAGTATGGGGCAGTGGTTGAGCGTGCCCATGATTGTTACTGGTATCGCCTTGTCAGGTTACAGCCTGCGCTCCCGGTCCACTTGACAGAGCCAGTGGGCAGGTTCGATACTCATTCCCCCTGTCGTTCCCTAACTTATCACCTTGGATGAGTTTTCTTTAGACACGCTATTAAGCGCGCTGGTTTTGCTGCTGATTCTGAGCGCATGGTTTTCGGCTGCTGAAACTTCCATGATGGCGATTAATCGCCACCGTTTAAACGCACTGGTACGCAAAGGCAGTAAAAGTGCCAAGCTGACTGCTCGCCTGCTCACACAAATCGACAAGTTGTTAGGTTCGATATTATTCGGTAACACATTGCTTAATGTCGCAGCTGCTGCTGTCACTAATATCATTGTATTGCGCCTGTTTGGAACGAGCGAAGTAGCCTTGCTATTGGGTACACTAAGTATCACTTTCGTGTTGCTGGTCGTCAGTGAAATCATGCCCAAGATCATCGCCGCCAGTCATCCCG
>DASRWN010000012.1:0-2892 GCA_035654595.1 Gallionella sp.
ATTAATTGCTGGTAGTAATGCAGGTTATGGATAGTATTGAGCCGTGCGCCGAGTATTTCATTGATACGCTGCAGGTGGTGTAAATAAGCACGGCTAAAATGACGGCAGGTATAACAGCTGCAATCCCGGTCCAGTGGCCGAGTATCGCTCTTGTGCATGGCATTGCGTATTTTGATATCGCCGTATTGTGTGAATAACCAGCCGTTGCGCGCGTTACGTGTCGGCATCACACAATCAAACATGTCAATGCCCTGCCCCACTGCTGCGACAATATCCTCCGGCGTACCCACCCCCATCAAATAGCGCGGCTTGTTTAGAGGGAGTTGTGGCGCAGTGTGGCGCAAAATCCGCAACATGTCCTGCTTGGGTTCGCCCACCGACAACCCACCGATAGCATAACCGTCGAAGCCAATGTCCTGAAGTCCTCGCAGCGATTCGTCGCGCAGGTGTTCGTGCATGCCGCCCTGCACGATGCCAAATAGCGCGTTGGGATTACCTTGATGAGCCGTTCTGGAGCGCAACGCCCAGCGTAACGACAGACGCATCGAATCGGCTGCTTCGCTTTCATGTGCCGGATAAGCCGTACACTCATCAAAGACCATCACGACGTCAGCATTCAAAACGCGCTGAATATGCATTGAATGCTCAGGCGTTAAAAACAATTTATCACCATTCAACGGCGATTGAAATTTGACCCCCTCTTCAGTGATTTTACGTAAAGCGCCCAGACTGAATACCTGAAATCCGCCGGAATCGCTGAGAACAGGTCCATCCCAGCCCATAAAGCGATGCAAACCGCCGTGTGCTTCGATCACCTCCAATCCGGGCCTGAGCCACAAATGGAAGGTGTTACCCAACACAATCTGTGCGCCGCTTTCATGCAGCTCGGCTGGACTCATCGCCTTTACCGTGCCATACGTCCCCACTGGCATGAACGCCGGGGTTGCAACGTTGCCATGTGCCAAAACCAATTCGCCACGTCGTGCCAAGCCTGATGTTTTGAATAATGAAAACTGCATTTAACAACTCTCCAGATTTTCTGCTTTCGAAATCAGCATGACATCGCCATAACTGAAAAACCGGTATTCATGTTCTATGGCATGTCGATATGCGGTCAACATCCTTTGCATACCGCCAAACGCACAAATCAGCATCAACAAAGTGGAGCGCGGCAAATGAAAATTAGTTAACAGTACGTCTACCACACTGAAGCGATAGCCTGGAGTAATGAAAATTTTTGTTTCTGCCGACCCTGCCTGTAACTTGCCATTTTTCATGGCGCTTTCCAGAGCGCGCAAACTGGTTGTCCCCACCGCGATGACGCGCCCGCCAGATGCTTGAGCTTGAGCAATAATAGCCACTGTTGCCGCCGGAATTTCATAACGCTCACTATGCATCGTGTGATCGTGAATTCGCTCGCTGCGCACCGGCTGAAAAGTGCCTGCCCCGACATGCAATGTCACATATGCAATCTGCACGCCCTTGTCACGCAGGGCCTGGAGCATTTCATCGTCAAAATGCAACCCAGCCGTAGGCGCCGCAACTGCGCCAACATGACGCGCAAAAACAGTTTGATAACGCTGTTCATCTTCATCATCGGCAACATGAGTAATGTAGGGTGGTAAGGGTAATTGACCATGACGATCGAGCAAATCCAACACACTTTCTTTGGCGATAAAACGCAAATGGAAAAATTCTCCTGTACGTGCCAATACTTCAACCGAAAAAGCGTCAGCCAGAAACAATAGATTACCGGCTTTAGGTGCATGACTGGCGCGCACTTGCGCCAATACTTCATGCTCGTTCAAGACACGTTCAACCAATACCTCAACCTTGCCGCCGCTTTGTTTAGTGCCTGGCAGTCGCGCCTTCATTACCCGCGTATCGTTTAATACCAACACATCATTCCTGTTTACCATCTGCATGAAATCAGTAAATTGACAGTCTTGCAGCACATCCCCTGACGCATGCAACAAGCGGCTTGCGCTACGCTGTTTAGCAGGATGTTGGGCAATTAAATATTCAGGCAGTACAAAATCAAATTCGTCGGTACGCATAAATAAACTAATCCAAAAAAATCTTATCGAACGACTTGCGCGGTTGTTTGACCAATGAAGGCGGGATTGTAGCTTGATGCAGTACCTTGTTTCAGGGATAATGCGCGCCCTTGACCACGGTGGCGCGAAAGCACACCGGGTTCATGGTTATTGCCGGGGTGGTGGAACTGGTAGACGCGCCGGACTCAAAATCCGGTGTCCTAAAAGACGTGAGGGTTCGAGTCCCTCCCCCGGCACCACATAAAATCACTGTAGCACTGTCAACTTATCCGGCAGGTAAAGCGTTGTTAGGCGCGGACACAATGAGTGTCTTAATAACGTTATTAATCTACTTATAGTATTGGAGCCTAAAATGAACAAACTTTTATCCGTATTGATCGCTGCTGCATTCGCCGCTGTTTCTTTCTCCGCTGTGGCTGCTGACGCGATGTCTGCTCCTGCAGCAATGGCAGCGCCAGAAAAGAAAGACGCAATGGCAATGCCAGAAAAGAAAGACGCAATGGCAATGCCAGAAAAGAAAATGAAGAAGCACAGCAAAAAACACGCTAAGAAAGCTGACAAAGCTGAAATGGCCAAGTAATCGCAGTACGCTCAAAGAAGGCAGGGGCAACCCTGCCTTTTTTTATTTTAGTAGAATAAGAACATGATCTGGAAACCCAATGTCACTGTTGCCGCGGTCATTGAACGCAACGGAAAGTTTCTGCTGGTAGAAGAAGCAACTCCTCACGGGACACGCTTCAACCAACCCGCCGGACATCTCGAAGCAAATGAATCTCTGCTTGCCGCAGTAGTGCGCGAAACACTGGAAGAATCGGCCTATCATTTTTTGCCGCAG
>DASRWN010000013.1:0-7165 GCA_035654595.1 Gallionella sp.
GGTGACGTGATTGCTGATGGCGCATCGACAGATATGGGTGAGCTGGCGTTGGGACAAAACATGCTGGTCGCATTCATGCCCTGGAATGGCTACAACTATGAAGATTCGATCCTGATTTCCGAACGTGTTTTGGCGCAGGACAGGTTTACTTCCATTCACATTGAAGAACTGACCGTGGTGGCACGCGATACCAAGCTTGGCGCTGAAGAAATCACCCGCGATATTCCGAATCTCGCCGAATTGCAATTAAGCCGTCTGGATGAATGCGGCATTGTGCACATTGGTGCGGAAGTGGTTGTCGGCGATGTGCTGGTCGGTAAAGTGACTCCCAAGGGCGAAACGCAACTGACCCCGGAAGAAAAATTGCTGCGTGCAATTTTTGGTGAGAAGGCGTCTGATGTGAAAGACACCAGCCTGCGTGTGCCGGCTGGCAGTTCCGGTACGGTCATTGACGTGCAGGTATTTACACGTGAAGGCCTGCAACGCGATAAGCGTGCACAACAAATCGTGGATGACGAACTGAATAGTTACAAGAAAGATTTGGCTGATCAGATGCGTATTGTGGAAGCCGATGTGTTTGCACGTTTGGAAAAACTGCTGCATAACAAAGTGGCGAACGGTGGCCCGAAAAAACTGGCCAAAGGCACCAAGCTCAGCAAAGACTATTTGCTGGGTGTCGAGCATCATCAATGGTTCGATATTCGTGTCGCGGATGACGACGTGGCTGCGCAAATGGAGCAAGTCAAGGAAGGTCTGGCGCAAAAACGGCTTGAGTTTGATGCGGCATTCGAATTGAAGAAAAAGAAACTGACCCAGGGCGACGAGTTGCAAGCTGGCGTACAGAAAATGGTCAAGGTATATGTCGCGGTGAAGCGTCGTTTGCAACCGGGCGACAAGATGGCGGGCCGCCACGGTAACAAGGGGGTAGTGTCGCGCATCGTTCCGGTCGAAGATATGCCCTATATGGCAGACGGCACGCCGGTGGATGTTGTGCTGAATCCGCTGGGTGTGCCATCCCGGATGAATATCGGGCAAATCCTGGAAACCCACCTGGGGTGGGCTGCTAAAGGGTTGGGCAAGAAAATCGACAGTATGCTGCAAACCCATGCGAGCATCGCAGAAGTGCGTAAATTCCTGGGCAAGATATATAACCATCAAAATGGTCAGCTGGTTGATATAGATGGATTCAGCGACGACGAAATTATCGAGTTATGTCGTAATTTGAAAAATGGTGTGACGTTTGCCACGCCGGTATTCGACGGCGCCAGCGAAGAGGAAATCAAATACATGCTGGCACTGGCAGACTTGCCGATATCCGGCCAGACCACTTTGTTCGACGGACGTACCGGTGAGGCATTCGATCGCCAAGTAACGGTTGGTTATAAGCACGTTCTGAAGCTGCATCACTTGGTGGATGACAAGATGCATGCTCGTTCTACCGGCCCATACAGTTTGGTTACACAGCAACCGCTGGGTGGCAAAGCGCAATTCGGTGGTCAGCGTTTCGGTGAAATGGAAGTGTGGGCGCTGGAAGCCTACGGCGCGGCTTACACCTTGCAGGAAATGCTGACGGTCAAATCTGACGATGTGGCGGGACGTACCAAGGTCTATGAAAGTATTGTCAAGGGCGAGCACAAGATCGATGCCGGTATGCCGGAATCCTTTAATGTGGTCATGAAGGAAATCCGTTCTCTGGGAATTGATATGGATTTGGTGCGTCACTAAACAGCTGTTCTGGCACAAGACGAATAGGAGTTACACATGAAATCATTGCTGGATTTGTTTAAACAAGTCACACAAAAAGAAGAGTTTGATGCGATCAAGATCGGTCTGGCATCACCAGAAAAAATTCGCTCGTGGTCATACGGTGAAGTAAAGAAACCGGAAACCATCAACTACCGCACCTTTAAGCCGGAACGCGATGGCCTGTTCTGCGCCAAGGTGTTTGGCCCGGTGAAAGACTATGAATGTTTGTGCGGCAAATACAAACGCTTAAAACATCGCGGCATTATTTGTGAAAAATGCGGCGTAGAGGTGACCTTATCCAAGGTGCGCCGTGAGCGCATGGGGCATATTGAGCTGGCCAGCCCGGTAGCGCATATCTGGTTTCTGAAGTCTTTACCTTCGCGGCTGGGTATGGTGCTGGATATGACATTGCGTGACATCGAGCGCGTGTTGTATTTCGAGGCCTATGTGGTGACAGACCCTGGCATGACACCGCTGAATCGCGGTCAGTTATTGTCTGAAGATGACCACTTGGCCAAGACTGAAGAATACGGCGATGAGTTTACTGCACTGATGGGCGCGGAAGGTATTCGCTCGCTATTGGGCAGCCTGGATGTCACCAGTGAAATTGAAACGATACGTGCCGATCTGGCTGCAACCGGTTCTGAAACCAAGATCAAAAAATATGCCAAGCGGCTGAAAGTGCTCGAAGCGTTTAGCGCCTCCGGCATCAAGCCGCAATGGATGGTGCTGGAGGTATTGCCGGTGTTGCCGCCGGAGTTGCGTCCCTTGGTGCCATTGGATGGCGGTCGTTTTGCCACTTCGGATTTGAACGATTTGTATCGTCGCGTGATTAACCGTAACAACCGCTTGCGTCGTCTGTTGGAATTGAAAGCGCCTGACATCATCGTGCGCAACGAGAAGCGCATGCTGCAAGAAGCGGTAGATTCGTTACTGGACAATGGCCGTCGCGGTAAGGCGATGACTGGCGCGAACAAGCGGCAGCTGAAATCCCTGGCTGACATGATCAAGGGCAAGAGCGGTCGTTTCCGTCAGAACTTGCTGGGTAAGCGCGTCGACTATTCCGGTCGTTCTGTCATCGTGGTCGGCCCACAACTCAAGCTGCATCAATGCGGCTTGCCAAAGAAAATGGCCCTGGAGTTATTCAAGCCGTTTATCTTCAGTCGTCTTGAGGCAATGGGTTTGGCCACTACCATCAAGGCGAGCAAGCGTATGGTGGATGCTGAAGAACCGGTGGTATGGGACATACTTGAAGAAGTGATCCGTGAACATCCGGTGATGTTGAACCGAGCACCGACCTTGCACCGTCTGGGTATTCAGGCGTTTGAGCCTATTCTGATCGAAGGTAAGGCGATTCAGCTGCATCCGCTGGTCTGCTCGGCGTTCAACGCCGACTTCGACGGCGACCAAATGGCAGTACATGTGCCGTTGTCGCTGGAAGCGCAGATGGAATGCCGCACCCTGATGCTGGCTTCCAACAACGTACTGTCGCCTGCCAATGGAGAGCCTATCATCGTCCCTTCGCAGGATATCGTGTTGGGTTTGTACTACATGACGCGCGAAAAAATGGGCGCATTGGGTGAAGGTTCGATGTTCGCCAATATCGCGGAAGTGTCACGTGCATACGAAACGCGTGAGATTGAACTGCAAGCCAAAATCATGGTGCGATTGAAAGAGATTGGCATTGATGAAAATGGCCATGCGCAGGAACGGGTGGTACGTCATGAAACGACGGTTGGCCGCGCTTTGCTGTCCGAGGTATTGCCGGCAGGGCTGCCATTTGCGCTGATTAACAAATCGCTGAAGAAAAAAGAAATCTCCCGTTTGATCAATGCCAGCTTCCGTCAATGTGGTTTGCGTGACACGGTGATCATGGCTGATAAGCTGATGTACACCGGGTTTACTTATGCGACTCGCGCCGGCATTTCGATTGCGCTGGATGACATGTTAATGCCGCCGCAGAAAAATGAATTGATTGCCGCAGCCGAAAAAGAAGTCAAGGAAATTTATGCCCAATACACCTCCGGTCTGGTTACCGATGGCGAACGCTATAACAAGGTAGTGGATATCTGGGGGCGTACCGGTGACATCGTGGCCAAGGCGATGATGGAACAGTTGGGCAAGGAGGCGGTGGTTGATCAGGCAACGGGTCAGCCGCGTATGGAAAAAAACAAACCGGTTATGCAGGAATCATTTAACTCCATCTACATGATGGCAGACTCCGGTGCACGCGGCTCTGCTGCCCAGATTCGCCAGTTGGCCGGAATGCGCGGTCTGATGGCGAAGCCGGATGGCTCTATCATCGAAACGCCAATCACGGCCAATTTCCGTGAAGGTTTGAACATGTTGCAGTACTTCATCTCGACTCACGGCGCACGTAAAGGCCTGGCAGACACTGCCTTAAAGACTGCGAACTCCGGTTATCTGACCCGTCGCTTGGTGGATGTGACCCAGGATCTGGTTGTAATCGAAGATGATTGTGGCACCGAAAATGGTACTGCGATGAAAGCCATCGTTGAAGGCGGTGAAGTCATCGAAGCGCTGCGTGAACGGATTCTGGGCCGCGTGTTAAGTGCTGACGTAATCAATCCGGAAACCGCCGAAGTACTTTATGCAACAGGTGCGTTGCTGGATGAAACGGCCGTGGAGCGTATCGAAGCGTTGGGTGTCGATGAAGTGCGCGTCCGTACTCCGTTAAGCTGTGACACACGCTTTGGTTTATGTGCCAAATGCTATGGACGTGACTTGGGACGCGGTGGTCTGGTGAATGTGGGTGAGGCGGTCGGCGTGATTGCGGCGCAGTCGATCGGTGAACCGGGCACCCAGTTGACCATGCGTACTTTCCATATCGGTGGCGCAGCTTCGCGTACCGTTGTGGCCAGCCAGGTAGAAAGCAAATCAAATGGCGCGTTGAAATACAGCACTAATATGCGCGTTGTTACCACAGTGCGTGGTGAAGTGATCGTGGTGGCACGCAGCGCCGAAGTGCTTATTGTGGATGATCATGGACGTGAACGTGAACGTCACAAGCTTCCGTATGGCGCGACTCTGGCAGTCCAACAGGGCGCGGCGGTGCGTGCGGGCACAGTATTGGCGACATGGGATCCACATACTCGTCCGATCATTACTGAATATGCCGGCACAGTCAGCTTCCAGAATGTTGAAGAGGGCGCTACGGTGGCCAAGCAGATAGATGAGGTCACCGGTCTATCTACCCTGGTGGTGATTGATCCGAAACGTTCCACCGCGCAAAGCAAGGGTGTGCGTCCGATGGTACGTCTGCACGACAAAGCCGGGCGCGAAGTGAAATTAACCGGTACTCAGACACCGGTCAGTGTGACTTTCCAGACTGGTTGCATCATTACCGTTGAAGACGGCCAACAAGTTGGCGTAGGCGATGTGTTAGCGCGTATCCCGCAGGAAAGCAGCAAAACGCGCGACATCACCGGCGGTCTGCCACGTGTGGCCGAGTTATTTGAGGCGCGCGTACCTAAAGATGCCGGCATGTTAGCCGAATGCACCGGTATCGTTTCGTTTGGTAAAGATACCAAGGGCAAGCAGCGCCTGGTGATTACTGACATGGAGGGTGTCGCCAGTGAATTTTTGATTTCCAAGGAAAAGCACGTGCTGGCGCATGATGGTCAAGTGGTGAATCGCGGTGAAATGATTGTGGATGGCCCTGCCGACCCGCACGATATTCTGCGCTTGTTGGGCGTGGCTGAATTGGCGCGCTATATTACCGACGAAGTGCAGGAAGTTTATCGTTTACAAGGTGTGAAAATCAGTGATAAACATATCGAGGTGATTGTGCGCCAAATGCTGCGTCGCGTACAAATCAACGAAGTTGGTGATACCCGTTTTATTACCGGTGAACAGGTTGAACGCGCCGATCTGCTGGAAGAAAACGAACGTGTCATTGCCGACGGTAAAAATCCTGCAACCTTTGACTATGTCCTGCTCGGTATTACCAAGGCTTCGTTGTCCACCGACTCATTTATTTCGGCAGCTTCCTTCCAGGAAACAACCCGAGTGTTGACCGAAGCGGCGATTATGGGCAAGCGTGACGATCTGCGCGGCCTTAAGGAAAACGTCATCGTCGGTCGTTTAATCCCGGCCGGAACGGGGCTCACCTATCACACCACACGTCGCAAGCAGCGTTTGGGAATCAACGTGGCGGAAGGGCGTGAATTGCAGGGTGGTGAAGCGAATGCATCCGGCGAGTTGCTTGACACCTCTGAGGTTTCTCAATAGAATTCGCAACCTTTTTTTACCGTCGCAGCGGATGAGTTAGTGCATTGCTGCGACGTTGTTTTTTGTATGTTGATTTCCAACAGATTCTCAGAATCATTTTAGGATGTTTATAGATAATGCCAACCATTAATCAATTGATCCGCAAGCCACGAACTGCAATTGTGGAAAAAAGCAAAGTGCCGGCTCTGGCCGGTTCTCCGCAGAAACGCGGTGTTTGCACTCGTGTCTATACCACCACGCCAAAAAAGCCAAACTCTGCGTTGCGCAAGGTTGCCAAGGTGCGCTTGACCAATGGCTTTGAAGTGATCAGCTATATCGGCGGCGAAGGCCATAATTTGCAGGAGCACTCAGTGGTGTTGCTGCGCGGTGGCCGGGTAAAGGATTTGCCGGGGGTTCGTTATCATATGGTGCGCGGTAGTCTGGATACTGCCGGCGTAAAAGACCGTAAGCAAGCTCGTTCAAAATATGGCGCAAAGCGCGCCAAAAAAGCGTAATTTTTAGAATTCATTTGAGGTAGTTATGCCAAGACGCAGAGAAGTTCCCAAACGCGACATCCTGCCGGATCCAAAATTCGGTAATCAGGATTTGTCCAAGTTCGTTAACGTGCTGATGACTGCCGGTAAGAAATCGGTTGCCGAACGTATTTTGTACGGCGCTTTGGAACAGGTTGGTAAAAAGACCAGCAAGGACGCTATCGAGGTATTCAATCTTGCGCTGACTAATGCCAAGCCTCAAGTAGAAGTAAAAAGCCGCCGTGTTGGTGGCGCAAATTATCAAGTGCCTGTCGAGGTTCGTCCTTCCCGGCGTATGGCTTTGGCAATGCGCTGGCTGCGTGAAGCAGCGCGTAAGCGTGGTGAAAAATCCATGGGCATGCGTCTGGCAGGTGAGCTGATCGATGCATCTGAAGGTCGCGGGGGCGCAGTGAAGAAGCGTGAAGAGGTGCATCGCATGGCTGAAGCCAACAAGGCTTTCTCGCATTTCAGATTTTAATTTAAACAGCTGAATCAGATTATAGTTAGGTATCTAAAGTGGCACGTAAAACCCCCATTGAGCGTTATCGTAATATCGGCATCAGCGCGCATATTGATGCCGGCAAAACCACAACTACAGAACGTGTCCTGTTCTATACCGGCGTAAACCACAAAATCGGTGAGGTTCATGATGGCGC
>DASRWN010000014.1:0-9172 GCA_035654595.1 Gallionella sp.
AAGCCTTCGAAAACGCGTTTGAGTGAAGCCAATAGCTGGTAGCCGATGCCCTTGTCATTCAGTCCATGGTCATAAAATGGATTGCTGAATATTTCCACCGCTGATGTCCATGTCTTCGCTGGCGAGGGCAAATATTCGGCATGCTCGGAAACCAGCGCCCAGACTATTATCAACGCCAATAAACCGAACACGGGTGGCAGCACACTATTAATAAACCAATGCAACAGCGCATTCAGCATTTTGTTTTGTTGCCGCTCTGCACGCTTGCTGCTACTTGTTTCAACAACAGGCACAACAGTAATGTCAGGTTGGCGAGCTTGGCTTACCGGTTTGATCGCTTCCTCATCAGACGATGCCAGCATATTTATATTGATCACTTCGGCATTCATCAATTTATCCCCCGCAACATACTTAATCAGGCGTGTATCTTGAAGCCGCTGGCGTAAGCAGCCGCTTTAGCCGGGTCGAATATCACACCGTCGAACAATTTTTCGGTTTTGGTATCACTGCTGGGCACGGGTATGCCCATGCTTTTCGCCACTTCGCTATACAGCGCAACTTGATTGACCTGTTTGGCGACGGCGAGATAATCAATGTCCTGCTTCAACAATCCCCAGCGGCGGAACTGAGTCAAAAACCACACCCCATGTGAGTAATAAGGGAAATTGACCTGTCCGTCGTTATAGAACTTCATGTAGTCCGGGTCTTTCCAGGTCTTGCCGTTACCATCATCGTAATTGCCCAACATGCGACCTTCGATCACCGGATCGGGTGCGTTAACATAGGATTTGCTGGCGATGACGTCGGATACTTTGGCGCGATTGCTCATGGTGTCGATGTGCTTGGACGCATCCAGCACGGCACGCATCATGGCGCGGGTGGTGTTGGGATATTTCTCGGTGAACTCTTTGGTCGTGCCCAGCACTTTTTCCGGATGATCTTTCCAGATTGCCTGCGTGGTGGTGGCAGTGAATCCGATCTTGTCGTAAATGGCGCGCGCGTTCCACGGTTCACCCACGCAGAACCCATCCATGTTGCCGACCCGCATGTTGGCAACCATTTGCGGCGGCGGAATGACAATATTTTTTACATCACTGAACGGATTGATGCCATGTGCTCCAAGCCAGTAGTAAAGCCACATTGCGTGCGTGCCGGTAGGGAAAGTCTGAGCGAAGGTGTATTCGCGTTTGTCCGTATCAACCAATTTTTTCAGCGTCTCGCCGTTTACCGCACCCTTGTCGCGCAATGCATTAGAGAGCGTGATCGCCTGACCGTTATGATTCAAGCCCATCAAAATCGCCATGTCTTTTTTCTGACTGCCAATACCCAGATGCGCGCCATACATCAGTCCATACAGCACATGTGATGCATCCAGCTCACCCAGCACCAGCTTGTCGCGCACGGCTGCCCAACTGGCTTCTTTGGACGGTGTGATATTCAACCCGTATTTTTTATCAAAGCCGAGCTCATGCGCCATCACGATACTGGCGCAATCGGTCAACGGAATAAAACCCACCGTGACATTTGATACTTCCGGCGCATCAGAACCACCTGCCCAAGCCGCAGCACGCGTGCCCATTGGCACCATGGACATAACTGCCGCTGCACTCAACATCACTCCTGTCTGCTTCATAAAATCTCTCCGGCTGGTTTGTTCTACTACCTCTGTTTGCACAACCACGCTCGGCTCATTGCCAAGTGTTGCGCTAGGTAATACGGTTTTTAGGCTTTCCATTTTTCCAATCTCCCAGTAAAAAATTCCATCGCGCTAAGCTGCCAAATAAAAAAGACGCCTGACCGCGCTAATGCACAGTGAGACGTCTTTGTCTTGTGTTTCTGTTACCCCGAACCATCGTTGGCTCGTTGATGATTAAGCTAGAGCAACAGTCATGCCAGTCGCTTAATAAATATTTTTATTGCTATTGATTCAAAGCTCTTTATCGTTTCTCGGCTGAGAAAAAAATGTTCTGATGATTAAGCCGATGAATTATTTTGGTG
Organism: Gallionella sp.; assembly: GCA_035654595.1. Taxonomy (GTDB): domain Bacteria; phylum Pseudomonadota; class Gammaproteobacteria; order Burkholderiales; family Gallionellaceae; genus Gallionella. The sequence continues at coordinate 1,999 of DASRWN010000014.1, forward strand.
CATCTGCCAGTCCAAACTCGTGCATCACTTCATCATTCTGCAAACATTTTTACGCGCCCAATTCTTTAGCTAACATAATCGCCTCGGCAATCTCAGATAAGCGTTTACCCTTGCTCATTGCCATACTGCGCATGCGTTTATAGGCATCCGACTCGCTGTAACCGTGATCTGCCATCAGAATACCTTTGGCCTGGTCGATCAATCTGCGTTCGGCCAACTGGTCTTTTACCTCTTTTAATTCATCGCGCATCCGCTTGTATTCGGCAAAGCGGGCAGCAGCTACCTGAATGATACTGGTCAGGTCTTCTCCCTGAATCGCGTGCGCGACATAGGCGCTGACTCCGGCACGCATCGCTTCCTGTATGCTGTGCTGATCGTTCTGCCCGCCCAGCACCACCACCGGCCTGTCCAGAATGGTAGACATCATGCTGATTTGCTCCAGCATGTCACGCCCCGGCGCATTCGCATCCACGATAATCACATCGGCTGCCGCCGCATGGATAGACTGTTCATCTACCTGCTCCCAGGCCAATACCCCGGCCACCTTGAACTCGGCCAGCTCCAGACTGGCTTTCAACCAGGCGGCACGGTCACGCAAATCATCAATAATTAAAATTCGTTTCATGCTTACATATTCCCTGAGGACAAAAAACTCAGCAATAAACGCGCCACAATTTAAAGCCTGAACTAAACCAGGCCATTATCAAATACACGGATGTCCATAGTTTATGAGCGCTATCCGCATTCACCCCTGCAATTTTGCAGCGGTGAATATCGCCGCATTTAATTTGGTGTATATTGCCGGGCGATTTAGCAACACACGTTAGCCGTTTTTTATTCCGTTAAACAATCCATTCATTTCATATTAAGGAATCATCTTGTCTCTGCTATTTTCAAAAACCACTCTAGGATCGCTCACACTGCAAAATCATCTGGTCATGTCACCTCTGACGCGCAGTCGCGCCACCGGCAACATCCCGAATGAACTCATGGTGGAATATTATGCGCAGCGCGGATCCGCTGGGCTCATCATCACCGAAGGTACTTCGCCATCTCCCAACGGCTTGGGCTATCCGCGCATACCGGGAATTTTCTCGGCAGAACAGATCGCCGGGTGGAAACGCATCACCGATGCGGTGCATGCCAAGGGCGCAAAGATGTTCATACAGTTCATGCATTGCGGGCGCATCGGCCACGCACTTAATCTGCCTGCGGGCGCGCGTATGCTGGCTCCGTCTGCGGTGGTTGCAGCTGGTGAAATGTACACCGATACCGAGGGGATGAAACCCCACCCCACACCACAAGCAATGACCGAAGCTGACATCAAGACCGCCATAGAAGAATTTGCACAAGCCGCGAAGAACGCGATGGCAGCAGGATTTGATGGTGTCGAGTTGCACGGGGCAAACGGTTATCTGCTTGAGCAGTTTATTCGTCCAAACTCAAATCAACGCACGGATCGCTACGGCGGTTCGATAGAAAACCGCGCGCGCTTCGTGCTCGAAGTTGCCGATGCCGTGATCAAAGCGATCGGTAAAGACAAAGTCGGCATACGCCTCTCGCCGTTTGGTGTGTTCAACGACATGCCGCTGTATGACGCGATGGAAGCGGATTACACGTATCTAGCGCAACAACTCAATGCACTCGGGCTGGTCTACATCCACCTTGTCGACCACTCGCCAATGGGTGCACCGCCAGTGCCCGACTCAATCAAGAACATGTTCCGCAATACATTCAAGGGCAAGCTGATCCTCGCCGGTGGCTATGATGCAGCGCGCGCGGAAAGCGATCTGGCTGCGGGCAAGTGCGATCTGATTGCCGTGGGACGACCATTCCTCGCCAACCCGGATCTGGTTGCCCGATGGGAGAACGGCGCAGCGGTGAATGCCCCCGATATGAGTACGTTCTATACGCCGGGACCCAAGGGATATAGCGATTACCCGACGTTGAGCCAATAAATTTGCGGTGGTTCACAGCCTTGCAATGCAAGGCTGTAGGGACTTCCTGGTAACTTGAGCAAGATCAGTGACTGTGTAATTTCTCTTGCAGCCACACTTTGATAAGTGACGGGTATGGCACGTCAAGTGTCTCTTTGACTTTTTGTGAAAAATTATCGCGCACTTTAATCAGACCTTATCTTGGGATATATGCGTTCCCATTCAAAACCAATTTCTTCCAAACGTTTAATATGGTCTGCCGAAAGCGTACCTTTCCGGTAAGAGCGTCGCAGGACATAACACCACTGTCCAAGTTTTGAATTTTGATCCCATTCAGCTGGCGCATTACAATTCCCGTGTGCCAGCTTGTAGACGACTAATGCGGCGAACATTTTTTCCCACCTAGCATCGAGCGGATTCCACTCAAAGCCTATGTCTTCCAATCGCTTGATGCTGTCTGGCGAGAGTTTGTTGCTCTTGTATATGTTGCGTTGTCTCTGGCACCAATCCCCCAGGGTCGGATTTTCGTCCCATTTTTTGGGAACTTTGAAATCTCCGTGAGATTGCTTGAAATTCACTAGTGCAGCGAACATCTCTTCCCAATTTGTAACTAGCAGGTCCCATGCAAAGCCGATGTCTTCAAGCCGATTGAGGCGACCAGGTAAAATCTTTTTGTTCTTGTAAACATTCCTCTGTCTCTGACACCACTCTGCAAGCTGGGGATTGTCCTTCCAGCCCCTAGTCACATTGCAGTTACCATAAGTTTGCTTGTATGCTTTCAGTGCTGTGAACATTTCCTCCCATGCCGCATCGAGTGAGTTCCATGCAAACCCAAGCCCCTCCAATTTTTGGAGGCGGTCGTCAGGAAGCTTGCCATTCTGATACGCCGTGCGCTGATGAGCGCACCATTTCCCTAATTTTGGATTTTCTGGCCACTCGCGTGGCACATTGCAATCACCATACTTCTGCTTGTAGGTGCTGAGTGTGGCAAATAATTCATCCCATGTTGAAGCAGATGGCTCCCACGCAAACCCAAGTTCATCAAAACGCTTGCTGCGTTCGAGGTAGAGCGTGCCTTTGCGGTAATCCATTCTTTGTTTAACTACCCATCGCGCCAACTGCGGATTCGCACTCCATTCCTTGGGGACAATGCAATCGCCATAGTTCTGTTTGTAGGCAACCAGTGCGGCAAACATCTCTTCCCATGCAGTATCACTCGGCCTCCACACAAAACCGATTTGCTCCAGACGCTTAATACGCTCAATGCGGTTCGCTGAAAATGGAGGCTGGTTTTTCGCGTAAACATATCGTTGCGTCGAACACCAAGTAAATAGTTCAGGGTTATCTTTCCACCGAAATGGAACATCACAATCACCATGCTTCCGTTTGTAATCGGACAGCGCAGCAAACATCTCTTCCCAGTTTTCGGCATATGGTTTCCACTTAAACCCAAGTACCTCAAGATTTGCAATGCGTTCGGGAGAAAGTCTGCCTTCACCAAAGAGCTTTCTTTGTGCAACCACCCAGGCTGCCAGATACGGATTTTGATTCCATTGAGCGGGCACGTCGCAATTACCACAAATCTGTTTGTAGGCGATTAACTGTCTATACCGTTCATCCCAAGATTCCGTGACTTGCTCAACCAGATAGGCGCGCAGTGCACTGCCAAAATTAACATCTACTGTAGTGGGTAAGTCGATGAAGATTTTGCGCAGACCATCGGCGCTGATGCGAGCGCCCGGTTTCCTGCCCAGCTCTGTCCTGAGCTCATCCAGCTCATTTGCCAGCACATCATCGTGCGCTTTCAACGCATTCAGCACTTCCCAGATTGGTTTGAAGTTACTCGCTGCTATCGTGTCCTCGACATTTTGTCCGTCTTCAATAAACACCGGCAAGACGATAGTGCCGGCCTTCTTGTCCGGACTCAAACGAATGGCGCGACCCACGGCCTGGATGATGTCAACCTGGCTGCTACGCGGATCGATGAATGCCACGCCGTCGAGGGAGGGCACGTCCACGCCTTCGGACAGGCAGCGCGCATTGCTCAATACGCCGCGTTCGTCCGCGGCCAAAGTTTTGAGTCGATCGAGTTTCAGCTTGCGTTTGTTGGCGGGCATATCGCCGGAGACGAAGTCGGTGCGCAAAATCCCGCTGGGGCGGTGTTCGTCGCTGATCCACTGCATTGTGGCTTGCATGTCGGTGGTGAACACTCTGGCGCGATTGACCCGACTATGAAAGCTGATGATGCGCTTGAGGTCGTAATCCTTGATGGCTTTGAGTAGGCCGATCTGGGCGGCGAACGATTCGCTATCGGTTTCGATGCCCGTGCCGGTACTGACCAGTTCACGCTTGACGATCCACTGCGCGATGGTGGGGTCGTCCACACCGATGATGACGACGCGGTAATCGGTGAGCAGTTTGCGCTCTATAGCTTTGCCAAACGGCAGGGCATACAGCACTTCGCCAAACAGGGCGGCGTTGTCCATGCCGACGACTTCGACGCCACGATCTTCGGCTGCTTTGTGGACAGTGCTGGAATAGGTGCGCGGGGTGGCAGTGGCGAATAGCCGCTTGCTGCTGCGTATCTGCACGTTGTCGAGAATAGCGCTGAAGTCACTGCCCACCTTGCCCGCACAACGGTGGGCTTCGTCCGCCACGACCAGATCAAACGCGGGGGTGGCCGGGTCGGCTTGGGCGGCGGCGATAACCGAAGAGGATTGATAGGTGGAGAAAACCACACGATTGCCTGCGTCGCTGAGGAAGCGTTTTACTTCGTCCGCATCCGAGGTGACGGGAAAGGCGAGATCGGCCACGCTGTGGATGGCTTCGTCGTCGCCTCTTGTGCCGACGGTTTGGTCCGAGCAGACACACAGCACTTCGAACGAAGTGGCGGCGGCGAATGTCCACTCGCGCAGAAGCTGGGACAGCAACCCCAATGATGGGACCAATACCAAGGTGCGTTGCGCGTTCAGTGCCTCCTTGATCCACAGCGTGACGTAAGTTTTGCCGGTGCCGCAAGCCATGATGAGTTGGCCACGGTCGGCAGTTTGCAACCCTTGTACCACGGCGGCTCTGGCTTCGAGTTGGTGATCACGCGGTTCGGGGCGAGGTTTGCGTTTGGTTTGCGGGAGTAATGCGAAGTTGGCGGGATAGTCCAGCGCGGATTTTTCAAAATCGGACAGCAGAAAACGAATGACTCCATGATCGTCACAAACTCTTCTGGCGTTCGCACCGATACCGTCGGTGGTGGCGATCAACAGGCGGCGAGTGATGATTTCCTTGCGGCTGGATTCGCTGAGAAATGTATCCACATCGTGTTTGGTGATGTCGTAGTCGGGCGAATAGCACTTGGCTTGCACCGCCCAGTGCTCGCCGTTCTTGTGGCGAAACACTAAATCAACACCGCAGTCCGCACCCCAACGTCCCGGCCACTCGTTCCATAGCCACACTTGGTCAACTTGAGTTGACCATTCAGGGTCAGCTTTAAGGAACCATTTGACGAAGTGCTCGAACTGCTTGCCTCGTTTGAGTGAGTCGTGGTCGAGGCTTTGGCAGAAATCAGAAAATTGAACGGACATTAGTTGACGAGCATCTGAGCGCGAAGGTGGAATGTAGAACCGACCTGCCCGAGTGTCAAATTGCAATGTTCTGGTGGGATTAGGTGGAGTGGTGGTGATAGGTGGATTTGAACCACCGACCTCAGCGTTATGAGTGCTGCGCTCTAACCACCTGAGCTATATCACCAAGAAGAGCGCGGCATTGTCCGGATATAGCCCTATTTTGTCAATTACAGATGACGTTACTGAGCTCGCTTCCGGGGAAGCTTTTTTGCAGATCAGCTACTTTCAGACGAGCAGTTTCATCCACGCCATTCAGCGTGAATACAGTCAGTTTGAATTTGCTGTTACGTTCGCCGATTTTTGTGGAATGCACATCGTTTTTCCGTAGTTCTTCGGTAAATTTTTGCGCGGCCTCCTGAGTTTTGAACACTCCCAGAGAGATGGCATTCAACCATTGACCCGGCTCTTGCACCACAAAATATTCTTCGATACCGCGTACCTTGAGCTGGGCGATTTTCCGGTTCAACGATGCCCTGTCTTTGAGCGGGGGGATATACACCCAATAGCCCAGACTGTGCTCTACCCCACGTTGGATCAATTTGTCACCCAGTTGCAGTCTTGCCAAACTGTTTGTCGCACGGATCAGATCGGCACCGGAAAAATCGCCCCACTCCAGGCAAACAGTATTGCCGGATTTATTGAGCAACAAACTGGGAGAACTGACAGCAGTGGCCGCAGGTGCTGAAAGCGTTTGGATTTCCGGCGGAGTGCTCTGCGCCAGATCAATCAAGCGAATTTTTTCCGCATACAGCAAGGGTTGCTCCTGACTGGCCTGCCCATCGTCCAGCAAATGGCCGCCCCAGCGCAGCGCGCCAAACAGCAGCAAATTCGCCACTAACAATGCCCAGAATAATAGTTTCATCCAGCGTCCTTTGCGATCAACAGCAATCCTTGCAACACCAGATCATCTACCCGATGCATTACCCGTTGTTCAACACATCCCTGCAGTTGCGCGGCTGCGCCGCCACTTAATAGCACCGGCGCATCATCGTCCTTGAGCAGCGCATGTTGCCGTTGTATCGCGCCGCAACCGGCCTGTATCGCGCCACTGTAAACAGCGTCGGCAGTATTCAGCGGAAGCGGTACATACACGCCATCTGTTGTTTGCAGCCGGGCTGTCGCCAGCGACAAGCTGCGCTGCATCAAATCCACACCGGGCAGAATTATCCCACCGATAAATTCACCTTGCGCAGACAAGGCATCTATCGTTGTTGTCGTGCCGCAATTCACCACCAGACACGCCCTGCTGATCTGATGCCAAGCGGCAATCAGTGCTGCCCAACGGTCACTGCCCAGTTGCTGCGGCTGGGTATAGCCGTTACGCACACCACACTGCATAAGCTGTGCAGTAATAAAATGCGTCGGCCAATCATGCTCACTGCACGCCGCATGAATCTGTTGTGCGACTGGTTCACCTACCACATTACTGACCCAGACTTGTTGCACGGACGCTAACTGCGCAAAATCACGGGATAGGTCGCCAACTTGCTCGGTGAGCAAATTTCCGCTGCGCAGCCATTGCTCTCCTGCCACCAGCGCCCATTTAATCCGGGTATTGCCCGCATCAATCAGTAACTTCATTGTTGCACGACCCCAATTTCTCCTGAATTAAAGTAA
>DASRWN010000015.1:0-16074 GCA_035654595.1 Gallionella sp.
TGAATTTGTGGGTGGTGAGCGACAATGTGCGTAAGGGCGCAGCACTCAATAGCGTGCAGATTGCGGAGATTTTGATTGAAAAATACTTGCACTAGGCATTTCTGTGAAAAACATTATTAGCTTGTGCTGATAACTCCATGATGTTATTTTAATTGTCCAACAAGTAAGATGAAGGTGATAGCGTGCAGGAATCACTGATGGAACGACTGACAGAACGACTAGCTATACGACTTACCAGGCAAAACACGCCCGGTAAGTCGTTGGTCAATCTACCGAGCCGCCAACAAATGGCAACCCGGTGGACGGTTGCATTAAAACTGTTTTGGGTAGTTGCTTTAACTTGGTCTGCACACGCCTCTGCGGTAGGGATGGGCGGCATCAACGTCACGTCTGCGCTGGGACAGCCGCTTAAAGCCGAGATTGAATTGGTGGTGACGGGCAAGGCCGAGAAAGCCAGCTTGGTAGCCCGTCTTGCCTCGCCCGAAGATTACAAAAAAGCCGGACTGGACTACTTGTTCAATAACAAAGTTAAACTTCAGGTCGCAAATCGCGCGGATGGCGAAGTGTATTTGCAGGTGAGCAGTGCTCAACCAATTAACGACCCATACGTCAACTTGCTGGTTGAATTGAATTGGTCATCCGGCAAGCTGTTGCGTGAATATACCTTCCTGTTGGACCCGCCCGGCTATAGTGCAGATCAACCTAAACCGCCTCAAGTAGAAGTGGTGGCGCCAGTGGCGCCCCCCGCTTTAACGGAAAAGCCACTTGTGCCTGCCGCTCCCGCGCCCGCAGCTGAGGAGACAATTCAGGATATTCCGTTTACCAATACCCTAGAGCCGGAGACATCCGCTCCGGCACAGCCAGACGAAACACCTGCCGCGAAGACGATGTCGACAGATTCGATCGTTATTCAGCGCGGTGACACGTTAAATAAAATTGCCGCACAAAATAAACCGGACGAAATCAGTTTGGAACAGATGCTGGTGGCTTTATATCGCGCCAATGCCGAGCAGTTCGATGGTAAAAACATGAATCGCATCAGGGTTGGCAAGATTCTGCGTGTGCCGGACCAGAGTGAAATGATGGCGATATCGCCATCCGATGCAAAAAAAGAAATTCATGCTCAGGTCAAGGATTGGAATGCTTACCGGCAAAAACTGGCAGGCGCGGCTCCGGTCAGCAGTCAGACAGAAACTGCGCAACAAACCAGCTCTGGCAAAATTACCAGCAATGTGGCCGACAAAGCGCCCGTAGTAAAAGAATCAGCCAAAGAGGTGTTGAAGCTGTCCAAAGGCGACGAGGCGAATGACAAGGTTGCCGCAGGCAAAGCAATGAGTGCACAGGATAAACAGAATGCTGCGCAGGAAGATGCTATTGCCAAATCAAAAGCCACTAAAGAAGCCGAAATGCGTGCCGGATTGTTGGAAAAAAATGTTCAAGATTTGAAGCATCTCGCAGAACTTAAATCGCAAATGGCCGCTATGACTCAAGCCGTCAGCGCGGTTGCAAATACGTCGGAAGTGGCCTCTGCCAGTGTTGCTAAGCCAGTGCCGGTTGTTCAACCCAAAGTCAAACCTAAGCAAGTCGTTGCCGAACCTTCCCTGATTGATCAGCTGCTTAGCGAACCGCTTTATCTTGAGGGTGCCGCAGCCATACTGTGTTTAGGCGGATTGGGTTTTGCGTTGAGTAGGCGTAAAAAAACGCTGCCGAAAATGAGGCCGCAGCCACAAACCGACATGGATGAGGATACTAGTCATCTGACGATACCCGTGGCGCCATCTCCCGACACGGGCGATTTCACTGCCGGTAATGCCAGCAAGCCTGAGATGGCAGCGCTGACAAATGACGTCGATCCAATTAGCGAAGCAGAGTTGTTTCTGAGTTTTGGACGGGAAGCGCAGGCAGAAGAGATTCTGAAAGAGGCACTGCAAAATACGCCCGATAATCATCAGATCGCCCTCAAGCTGCTTGGTATTTATGCCAGCCGTGCGAATGTCAATGACTTCTCCACAGTGGCCCGTCAATTAAAGGCTTCCGGCGATGACGATGCCTGGCAAAAGGCTGCCGCGATGGGGCGTAAACTAGAACCGAACAACCCGATATATGGCAGCGCCGCAACCATCGAAGATGCCGGTAGTGCTACCGTGCGAACTGCAGCCCTTAATCCAACCACAGACTTTGTTCTGGATGCGCCAGAAGCCTCAAATGCTGCCACGAAGGTGGATTTTGATATTGCCCCTGAGCCTGCTGCTGAGGTGATGAAATCAGGCACCGAAAGCACAATGATTTTGACCACAGAAGAATTGGCTGCAGCACGCTCCATGGAAATGGATTTTGATGTCAGTACCACCGGCACTTCCATCTCTGCCATTGCGGATGCGGCGACCATGGACTTTAATTTTTCGACCCCTGAGCCTGTTAAGGTAATGAAATCAGGCGCTGAAAACACAATGATTTTGACTACAGAAGAATTGGCTGCAGCGCGTTCCATGGAAATGGATTTTGATGTCAGCACCACCGGCACTTCCATCTCTGCCATTGCGGATGCGGCGACCATGGACTTTAATTTTTCGACCCATGAACCTGCTGCAATAAAGAGCACGGGTGCTGAAAAAACAATGATTCTGAGCGCAGAAGAAATGGCCGCAGCACGCTCCATGGAAATGGATTTTGATGTCAGCACCACCGGCACTTCCATCTCAGCTATTGCGGGCGCGGCGACCATGGACTTTAACCTGTCTGCGACTCGTCCTGCGCAGGCTGACAGCGACGATACGCCCTTTGCCTTGAATTTTCCGACTGGAAGTAGCGCCGAGAAATCCTTTGCGCAAACTACGGAAATTAGTCTGGCAGACATCAGTTTGAATCTGGATGACGATGCTCCGTCTGGCGGATCATCTGCCAAAGATGAACATTGGCAAGATGTTGCCACCAAACTGGATCTGGCCAAGGCGTATCAGGAAATGGGCGATCAAAGTGGCGCGCGTGAGATTCTCGAAGAGGTGTTACGTGAAGGTGATACAAAACAACGCGAAGCCGCACAAGTTATACTCGAACAGCTTATTTAGTGTTGTGGCCAGTCGTAGCGGCAGCTCTTGCGAGCTGCCGTTTTTTTTGACTTACATCGGGGTCACAGAGTGAGATTTCATCCTTCAGCATGGATTTTGAGCTGGTGCCTGTTGGTTGCTGCCATGCAAGTCATGTCACTGCTATCTTTGTTATGTACGGCCAGCCTGATTTTATTGTTAGCGTTGTTGTTATCGGCGCAAAAATTCATCAAATTGATACGCCGTACCCGCTGGGTAATTGTGTCGCTACTGCTGATTTATGCCTACAGCACACAAGGAGAGCCGCTGATAAAGTCGCTGGCTGCTTTCAGTCCCAGCCGGGAGGGATTGTTTGATGGCGCGTTGCAGTTGACCCGTTTGCTCGCCGCCCTGGCCGGGCTGGCAGTGTTACTGGGCAAGCTCAACCGTCAACAATTAATAGCCGGGCTTTACACCTTGTTTGCGCCATTGCAGTGGTTAGGTTTGTCACGCGAGCGCCTAGCGGTCAGGTTGGCGTTGACATTACAATATGCCGAGGTTGCCATGCTGCGCAATTCGGTTTCATGGCAAGACACCTTGAATAGTTTGCCTGAGGTTCGGGTCGGAATCACTCAGCAAATGGAATTACCACTGTATCGTTTTAGGTTCAGCGACGGGTTATTGGTAGGGAGTGCGCTGCTGGTTTTCTGGCTGTCACTAAAATGAGGATCGCGTTGGGTGTGGAGTATGACGGTCGCCCGTTCTGCGGGTGGCAAAGTCAGGCAGAAGGACAGACTGTGCAAGATACCTTGCAGAATGCCCTCGGCCAGATCGCTCAGCAACCGGTTTCAATTACTGCTGCCGGGCGCACAGATGCTGGTGTGCATGCGCTGGAACAAGTGGTTCATTTTGATACCGTAGCAGAACGTCCACTTTCTGCCTGGGTAAGAGGCGTAAATGCGTTGCTGCCCGATAGCATTGCGGTACGTTGGGCGCACCCGGTACCGGATGAATTTCATGCGCGCTTTTCCGCACACGGGCGCAGCTATCGCTATCTGCTCCTGAATCGTTCGGTACGTAGCGCAGTACAGGCAGGCAAAGTGGGCTGGTTTCATCTGCCGCTCAATGTGGCCGCGATGCAAACGGCCGGGCAATTACTGCTTGGCGAACATGATTTCAGCGCGTTCCGTGCGGCAGAATGCCAGGCCAAGTCACCGGTCAAGAATTTGCGGCAGCTTGATATTCGTCGTGAAGGCGAGATGCTAATTTTCGATTTAAGCGCCGATGCGTTTTTGCATCACATGGTGCGCAACATCGTTGGTTGCCTGGTATATGTCGGCAAGGGAAAATATCCGGATGGCTGGCTGGCAGAGGTATTGGCGAGCCGCGAGCGGCGTCGTGCTGCGCCGACCTTTGCTCCCGATGGCTTATACTTGCGCCGGATTCAATATGAGGCGAAGTGGGGATTACCGCAAATGGAACACGAAAAAATGCCGGGAGAGATGTGATGACACGGGTAAAAATATGTGGCATCACCCGGCTTCAAGATGCGTTGGCTGCCGCACACAGCGGCGCGGATGCGATCGGCCTGATTTTTTATCAGCACAGTCCGCGCCATGTCAGTATTGCACAGGCTGCGCATCTGGCTGCAGCATTGCCGCCATTTGTAACGGTGGTCGGACTGTTCGTTAATGCCGAAGCAGCTTTTGTGCGTGACGTGTTGGCTGGTGTGAGGCTGGACTTGCTACAGTTTCACGGTGAAGAGACGGCAGAGTTTTGTGCGCAATTTAACCGGCCTTATATCAAGGCGGTGCGCGTCAAGGCGGGAGTGGATTTGCTACAATGCGCGGCAGACTATTCCGGCGCAGCGGGGTTGCTGCTGGATGCTCATGTAGAGGGCGTACAGGGCGGGACAGGGGCGACTTTTGACTGGACATTGATACCCGAAGCGATGCCTCTGCCGATAATTTTGTCCGGCGGATTACAGCCGGAAAATGTCGCAGCGGCAATCAGGCAAGTGCGCCCTTACGCAGTCGATGTATCCAGTGGCGTAGAGGCGAGCAAAGCAATCAAGGATGCGGTAAAAATCACCCGTTTCATACAAGAGGTAAACAGCACAAATGTATAACTACCCGGATCAGAGCGGCCATTTTGGTCCTTATGGCGGTATCTATGCCGCCGAAACTCTGATGGGCGCATTGGAAGAATTGAATGCGGCTTACGAAAAATATCGCCAAGACGCGCAATTTATTGCCGAGCTGAACTACGAACTCAAGCATTTCGTTGGTCGCCCCAGCCCGATTTATCATGCAAAACGCTGGTCAGAGAAACTCGGCGGCGCGCAAATTTATTTGAAGCGTGAAGATCTCAATCACACCGGCGCGCACAAGGTCAACAATACCGTAGGGCAGGCATTGCTGGCCAAGCGTATGGGCAAACCGCGCGTGATTGCCGAGACAGGCGCCGGGCAACATGGTGTGGCAACAGCCACCGTGGCGGCGCGCTACGGCATGGAGTGCGTGGTGTATATGGGCTCGGAAGACATCAAGCGCCAGGCGCAAAACGTCTATCGCATGAAGTTGCTGGGCGCGGCGGTCGTGCCGGTAGAGAGCGGTTCAAAAACACTCAAGGACGCGTTGAACGAAGCGATGCGTGATTGGGTGACCAATATCGAAAACACCTTTTATATCATCGGCACGGTTGCGGGGCCGCACCCCTATCCGATGATGGTGCGTGATTTCAATGCCGTCGTCAGTAAAGAGTGTGTAGTGCAAATGCCGGAACTGGCCGGTCGCCAACCGGATGTGGTGATCGCCTGTGTCGGCGGCGGTTCGAATGCGATGGGTGTGTTCTATTCCTATATTGACATGCCGGGTGTGAAGCTGATTGGTGTGGAAGCCGGCGGGCACGGCATTGCCAGCGGTCAACACGCCGCGCCGCTCACCACCAACAGTCCAGTGGGGGTATTGCACGGCAACCGTACTTATCTGATGCAGGATGAAAACGGCCAGATCATCGAGACTCATTCGATTTCAGCAGGTCTGGATTATCCCGGTGTCGGCCCTGAGCATAGCTGGCTGAAGGACAGCGGACGTGCCGAGTATGTTGCGATCAATGACGACGAAGCGTTGAGCGCGTTTCACAGTTTGTGCCATTTGGAAGGAATCATTCCGGCGCTGGAATCCAGCCACGCGTTGGCGCATGCCGCAAAAATTGCGCCGACCATGCGCACCGACCAGATATTGCTGGTGAATCTGTCCGGCCGCGGCGACAAGGACATGGCGACGGTGGCGCGCGTCTCCGGGATTGAGTTTTAGGCGTAGCGAAATTTAGGGATTTATATGAGTCGTATCCAGATTGTTTTCGACAAACTCAAACAACATAAACGTAAAGCGCTGATTCCGTTTTTTACGGTAGGTGACCCGACTCCCGCGCTGACCCTGCCGCTGATGCACGCTTTGGTGGAAGCAGGCGCTGATGTCATCGAACTCGGCGTGCCATTTTCTGACCCGATGGCCGATGGTCCGGTTATTCAGCGCGCTTCTGAGCGGGCGCTTAAACACCATGCCAGTTTGCATCAGGTGCTGGATATGGTCGCCGAATTCCGGCGCGGCAACGACACCACACCGGTCGTACTGATGGGTTATGGTAATCCGATCGAAGCGATGGGCTGGGAAGTTTTCGCCCGGCGCTGTGCAGCAGCAGGTGTGGATGGCGTGTTGACGGTGGATTTTCCACCAGAAGAGGGACACGAGGCATTTACACATCTGGAAAAGCATGGCGTTGATCCCATTTTTTTGCTCGCCCCAACCAGCAGTGATGCGCGCGTAGTGCGCGTTGCCAAACAAGCGCGTGGCTATGTGTATTATGTTTCGCTCAAGGGTGTGACCGGCGCGGGGCATCTGGATTTGCCCTCCATCGAAAAGAAGGTTCCGCAACTGCGGCAACATATCAAGTTGCCGATCGGTGTGGGTTTCGGCATTCGCGATGCGGCGACGGCGCTGGCCGTGGCGAAGCTGTGCGACGGTGTGGTGGTGGGCAGCCGCATTGTGCAAGAGATAGAAAATTCGACCGAGCAGAACGTGGTTACCAATGTCAGTAAACTGGTCAAAGAATTAAGACAGGCTGTGGATCAAGCCTGATTTAATCGCTGAAGCCGTACTAGCGGCGTTGCAAAATGGCTCAAAATCCTCGTGTACCATCATGTACACTCCGGCTTTTCGCCATTTTGCGCCTTGCTATCATCGGCTTGATCGATTAAATCTGCGTTTCCCTATAAACAGGTAGGAAAGGAAAATGTCATGAGTTGGTTCCAGAAATTATTACCACCCAAAATCAAGCGCCGCGCAGGCGATACCAAAAAAAATGTGCCGGAGGGTTTGTGGCATAAATGTCCTTCGTGCCAGACCGTGTTGTATCACTCCGATCTGGAAAAAAATCAAAGTGTTTGTCCCAAGTGCAGCCATCACCACCGTATCACTGCGCGTGCCCGTCTGGATGCGTTGCTTGACGGCGAGGGGCGTTTCGAAATCGGTGCAGAAGTGTTGCCGATTGATACACTCAAATTCAAAGACAGTAAACGTTATTCAGATCGCCTGATTGCCTCCAAAAAAAGCACCGATGAAGATGATGCGTTGATCGTGATGCAGGGCAGCATCCACGGCGTGCCGGTGGTGATGGCCGTATTTGAATTCAACTTCATGGGTGGTTCGATGGGCTCGGTGGTTGGCGAGCGTTTTGTGCGCGGCGTGCAGGTCGCACTCGAACAGCAATGCCCATTTTTATGTTTTACCGCCAGCGGCGGCGCACGGATGCAAGAAGGCTTGCTGTCGTTGATGCAAATGGCGAAAACCTGCGCTGCGCTCACGCAGCTGAGCCAGGCTCAGCTGCCGTTCATTTCGGTATTGACCGACCCGACGATGGGCGGCGTGTCCGCCAGTTTTGCTTTCATGGGCGATGTGGTGATTGCCGAGCCGGGTGCGTTGATTGGCTTTGCCGGTGCGCGGGTGATTCAGCAGACCGTGCGCGAGACATTGCCGGAAGGATTTCAGCGCGCGGAATTTTTGCTCGAGCACGGCGCGGTGGACATGATTGTGGACCGGCGTGAGATGCGAAATCAACTGGCGACACTGATTGCGTTATTGACCAAACAGTCGGCGGTGGCGGAGATTGAGGCGGCTTAATTCGCGCTGGACCAACCCGAAAGGAAATTGTATGGCAACAGGAATCGAAAGCGCTCTCATTCGGCCCATTGTCGATGCATTGCTTGGACTATACAAAAAATCAAAAAATACAAAACTCAAGTCTACAGCACAGGCATCTTTGGCTGAGGCTATTCGGGAATTACTGCTTGCTCCAAATAACTTGCGGTCAGCAGAGGCGAAAATTGCCGTAGCCAAGGCAGCAGGAATTATTAACGCCGACCTCATCCTCGCTGAGGAAATGATCTCCAAGCACAGAGCTGCGGCAAAGCCTGCAGCAAAGAAACCTGCCGCAAAGAAGGCGGCGGCGAAAAAACCCGCAGCAAGAAGGCTATCAGCGAAAAAGCGGGCATAGGACCCAATAACCAACGGGCATTGCGCCGTATGCAGCTGTCTTGATAAACGGTGAACGGGTGTATTGCCATACGCCCCTACAATAAATGCCCAATACTCTGGCCGACTGGCTTGCTTACCTCGAAACCCTGCACCCAAAAACCATTGCGCTTGGCTTGGAGCGTGTGGCGCAAGTCAAGCAGCGGCTGAATCTTCAACCTGATTTCCCCATCATCGTGGTCGGCGGCACCAATGGCAAGGGTTCGGTGTGCGCTATGCTGGAAAGCATTCTGCACGCTGCCGGATACCGCGTCGGTTGCTACACCTCGCCGCATCTGCTGCATTACAACGAGCGTGTGCGCATCGCAAAACAGCAGGTGAGCGACGCCGAGTTGTGCGCTTCGTTTGAAAAAATTGAACAGGCGCGTAAACAACAAAAACTGGATTCCCACCTGCGCGGGATAACCAGCGACTTGCCCGCTAGCGGGCTTAGTCGAATGGCTAGTTGTTCTATCAATGATGGACTCTCTGAAATTCCTTTAACTTATTTTGAGTTTGGCACGCTGGCCGCGATGCAATGTTTCATCGCGCATAAAGTGGATGTGGTCATTCTCGAAGTGGGACTGGGCGGCAGACTGGATGCGGTAAACGTGTTCGACAGTGATTGTGCGGTGATTGCCAGTGTGGACATTGACCACACTGATTATCTGGGCAGCACGCGCGAGCAGATCGCTTTTGAAAAAGCCGGAATTTTCCGCAGCGGTAAAGTGGCGATTTGCGCGGATGATGATGTGCCGCAGACAATGGTGGAGCATGCAGAAAAAATCGGCGCGCAGCTTTGGCGGATAGGCAACGAATTTGGTTTTACGTCGCACCAGGGTCAGTGGGACTACCGCAGCAAGATTGGCTCACGCAGCGCGTTACCGTATCCCGCATTGCGTGGCGCGTTCCAGTTGCATAATGCCAGCGCCGCGCTGGCAGCATTGGATGTGTTAAAAGACCGCTTGCCGGTGAGTATGGCGGCACTACGGCGCGGATTGCTTGAAGTGAATTTGGCGGCACGTTTTCAACTCGTTCCGGGCAGGCCAAGTTTGATTCTGGACGTGGCGCACAATCCTCATGCGGCGCGTTCAATGGCGCAAAATCTGGCCAGTCTGCCGCCTTGTGCGCGTACCTATGCGGTGTTTTCCATGCTGAAGGATAAGGATATTGCGGGTGTCGTGGCGATGCTTGATTCTCACATTGATACTTGGCTGATAGCGGGCATGGGCGGACCGCGCGGCGCAACCACAGGCGAATTGGCGTTGATACTTGAACAATGTGCAGTGCGCGGCAAAATTCAGACCTTCGAAAACATCACTGCGGCAGTGCGTTATGCCTATAAAGCAGCAGGCGAAAATGATAGAATCGTAGCGTTCGGATCGTTTTACACAGTGGCGGAAGTGATGGTGGCAAGAGGGCTACCGGTCGCCTAGGAAAAGTATTCAACAGGTGATAAAAAATGGCAAAACAGCTCACTGACGATGAACAAAACCTCAGGCGTAAAGCACGTCGCCGTCTGATTGGTGCGATTGTGCTGACCATGGCTGTGGTCGTGATATTGCCGATGGTATTGGACAATGAGCCCAAGCTGACAGGCCAGGATGTTGATTTGCGCATACCGTCGCCGGATAAGGCAGGGGAATTTCTGCCCAAGCTTGCGGCATCGGAAGTGATGCAACCGCCGACCGCTTCTGCCGTTGTGCCTCCCGAATTGCCAGCCATCATGCCTAGTGCAGCTCAATCCGCCGTCATGCCGGGCAAGGAACCCGTTGCCGTAACAACACCCAAAGTACAGGCGCAGGTTCAGGCGCCTGCGGAAAAAGCAGTACCGGCGGAGAGCAGTGCCAAGCCGGTTGGCGGCGAGAGCTTCGTTGCACAAATCGGTGCGTATGCAAACCCGGATAGCGCAAAACAGGAATTGGGCAAGTTGAAAAAATGGGGTTTCAGGGCTTATACCGAAAAAGTTGGCGACAAGGTGCGTGTGCGTGTTGGCCCGTACGCCGATCGTGATAAAGCAGAAAAAGCACGCCGCTTATTGGGGAAACACGGGCTGCACGCGGTGGTTATGAGCGCGCAGGCGCCTTGAGGAGCGACCGATGACTGCATTTGACTTCACTGTAATTGCCATATTGCTGGTTTCGTCCTTGTTGGGCTTATGGCGCGGTTTAGTTTATGAAGTATTGTCGTTATTGGGCTGGCCCATTGCATTTGTAGTGAGCAAGCTACTTGGTGGCAGCATGATGGCGTTGCTCTCCGGCATATCGTTTGTGCGGGACATACCGGAGGCGTCGCGCGTTGCGGTTGCTTACGCATTGGTATTTATTGCCGCACTGATTGTGTGGGGCGTGCTGGTGTGGCTGATTGTCAAACTGACAAAGGCAGCCGGACTCGGCGCGATAGATAAAATATTGGGCGGGTTATTTGGCTTGCTGCGTGGCGGGATGATATTGCTGGCGGTGGTGTGGCTGGCTGGATTGACCCACATCCCGGAGCAACCGGCATGGCGTAACGCGAAGATGAGCAAATCACTGGAGAGCGTCGCATTATCGACCAAGCAGTGGTTACCGGACAATATCGCGCAACGAATACATTACTGAGCGGGCAGTTAATTTTTAGGAAAAAAATATGTGCGGCATACTGGGCGTGATTTCACAAACACCGGCAAACCAACTGCTGTACGACGGTTTGCAGGTGCTGCAACATCGCGGTCAGGATGCGGCAGGCATTGCTACGGTGAGCGGTGACACGTTTCACCTGCATAAAGGCAATGGCCTGGTGCGTGACGTGTTTCGCACCCGACATATGCGTTTGTTGCAGGGCAATGCGGGCATTGCCCATGTGCGTTATCCAACTGCCGGTTCTGCGATAGACCACAATGAGGCGCAACCCTTTTATGTGAATTCGCCGTTCGGCATCATGCTGGGCCACAACGGCAATCTGACCAATGCCGACGAGCTGAAAAAACAGTTGTTCGCGGAAGATTTGCGCCACGTCAACACCAATTCGGATTCCGAAGTGCTGCTGAATGTGCTGGCGCATGAGCTGCAAATCAAATCCAAGCAATATCGCCTTGATGTGCAGACCATTTTCGCGGCGGTGTCCGGTGTGCATCAGCGTTGTCGCGGGGCCTACGCGGTAGTGGCGATGATCGCGGGTTATGGCTTGCTGGCATTCCGCGACACTTACGGTATTCGCCCGCTGGTGATTGGCGTGCGTGAAACTGTGTTGGGCAATGAGTATCTGGTCGCATCCGAAAGTGTGGCGCTGGATACCTTGGGTTTCAAGTTTCTGCGCGATATTGCGCCGGGCGAGGCGGTGTTTGTTGATTTTAACGGCATGTTGTACACGCAACAATGCAGCGCCACGGCCAGCCTTAATCCGTGTATTTTCGAATATGTTTATCTGGCGCGTCCGGATTCGGTAATTGATGGCATTTCGGTGTACGAAACGCGTTTATACATGGGAGAGTTTCTGGCCGATAAAATCAAGCGTGCATGGAGTGAGATAGATGTTGATGTGGTCATCCCGATTCCCGATTCGAGCCGTCCCAGCGCTTTGCAACTGGCCAATCGGCTCAACATTCCGTTTCGCGAGGGTTTTGTAAAAAATCGCTACATAGGGCGCACCTTCATCATGCCAGGGCAGGCAATGCGCAAAAAATCGGTGCGGCAAAAATTGAATGCCATCGGCGTGGAATTCAAGGGCAAGAATGTGTTGCTGGTGGATGACTCTATCGTGCGCGGCACAACCAGCCGGGAAATCGTGCAAATGGCGCGCGATGCCGGAGCACGCAAGGTTTATTTTGCGTCTGCTGCGCCGCCGGTGCGTTTTCCCAATGTGTATGGTATCGACATGCCCAGCCCGAAAGAGTTGATTGCCACCGGGCGCAGCGACGAAGAAATCTGCCGTGAAATCGGCGCAGACCGGATTATCTATCAGGACCTTAAAGATTTAAAAGCGGCGGTGAGCAAAGCCAATCCACGTATCAAGAGCTTCGACGCATCATGCTTCGATGGGCGCTATATCACGGGCGATGTCAGCGTGGCGTATTTGAACACGGTCGAAATGCGGCGCAGTAACGGCATGGCCAACCAGAATGATGATGCGAACCAGATGGCGCTCGATCTGGCGGAAGCCGGAGAATAATTTGACAGCGCTGTGCAACGAGTGCTAATTTCTGCACCGCGCCGATTTGAGGAACAGCTTGCGGGCGCTTGATAAATACAGCTAAAGCGAGGGAAACCCGGTTTAGCGCTAAGCTTTCCGGGTTTTTTGTTTTCAGGGGATGCGCATGCAAGATGATATAAATCAGCCTAATACATACCAACCAGAAACGCTGGCATTGCGGGCGGGTACGCAACGCAGCCAGTTCGGCGAGCACAGTGAAGCATTATTCCTGACGTCCAGTTACGTTTTTGAAAATGCTGCACAAGCAGCCGCGCGTTTTATCGGTGAGCAACCGGGCAACATTTATTCGCGTTTCACCAATCCGACTGTCACCATGTTTGAGGAGCGCCTTGCCGCGCTGGAAGGCGCCGAGCAATGTGTTGCCACGGCCTCCGGCATGTCGGCGATCCTGGCGTGCGTGATGGGTCAGCTCAAAGCCGGTGATCACATCGTTGCATCACACAGCTTGTTCGGTTCAATCATCAATTTGTTCAACAACATCATCAAACGCTTCGGGGTCGAGACGACCTATGTTTCTCCCGTCAACATTGCCGAGTGGCGGGCTGCGGTGCGTCCCAATACCAAATTGTTTTTTCTGGAATCGCCATCCAATCCGCTCACCGAGATTGCTGACATTGCGGCAATTTCGGCCAGCGCAAAAAAATGTGGCGCGTTGCTGGTGGTGGACAACTGTTTTTGTTCGCCGGCTTTGCAACGTCCGCTGGAACTTGGTGCAGACATCGTGATTCATTCGGCGACCAAATATCTGGACGGACAGGGACGCGTATTGGGCGGCGCGGTGCTGGGCAGTAAAAAAAATCTGGAAGGTGTTTATCAGTTTTTGCGTACCGCAGGCCCCACCATGAGCGCATTCAACGCCTGGGTATTTTTGAAGGGAATGGAAACACTCAAACTGCGCATGGATGCGCATAGCGCCAATGCCTTGGCCGTAGCGCGCTGGCTGGAAGCGCAGCCCAATGTGCAACGGGTTTATTACCCGGGCTTGCCGTCGCATCCACAACATGCACTGGCCATGCGTCAGCAAAAGACGGGTGGTGGCATCGTGTCGTTCGAGGTGAAGGGCGGCAAACAGGCCGCATGGCGCCTGATCGACGCTACCCGCATGATTTCGATCACTGCCAACCTTGGCGATACCAAAACCACCATCACCCATCCTGCAACCACTACGCATGCACGTATTACGCCGGAAGCGCGTGCGGCAGCGGGCATCACAGATGGGCTGATACGCATTGCAGTGGGCCTGGAAGCGGTCAGCGATATTCAGAACGATCTCGCGCGTGGTTTGAACAAATAACTTGTAGGGGGCGTGAATCGCACCTCGTGATTCGGGATGGTGATGGGTACATTAGCAACTCAAGTTGGCACCGCACTGAAATCGCACGGCCTGATGCTGGCGACGGCAGAGTCCTGTACGGGTGGTGGAGTGGCGCAAGCGATCACCGATGTGGCGGGCAGTTCAGTTTGGTTCGAGCGCGGATTCGTCACTTATTCCAATTTGGCAAAACAGCAAATGTTGGGGGTCAGCGAAACAACGTTGAATACGCAAGGTGCCGTATCTGAAGCCACCGTGCGTGAAATGGTCGAGGGCGCTCTAAAACATAGTGATGCGCAAGTGGCATTGGCAGTTAGCGGCATTGCCGGGCCGAATGGCGGCACACCGGGAAAACCGGTGGGAACGGTCTGGTTCGCCTGGGGTGTCAAGCATGGCATCTCGACAGCCCAGCGACACCGGCTTGACGGCAGTCGTGCAGAGGTGCGCGCGCAGGCTGTGCACATTGCCTTGCAGGGTGTGCTGGACTTGCTGAAGCAATTAACCAAAACGGCTTAGCAGCCGGTTGAAATTGCTCTTCCGTGCCAGTCAGGCCTTGCATCACACAACCCGATATTAATTGTCTTTACTAAATCCGCTCTTTTGCGCTATGCTCGCCAAACAGAACGAACGTTCTGAACGACTGCAAGTTGGTATGCCATAATTCAGGCACTAAATTTTTAGGGGAAAATAATGGACGAAAACAAAAGCAAGGCACTCGCGGCAGCACTGAGCCAAATTGAAAAGCAGTTTGGCAAGGGATCAATCATGCGTCTGGGCGAGAACGATGTGGCGCGGGACATCCAGGTGGTTTCCACCGGCTCGCTGGGTCTGGACATCGCGCTGGGTGTCGGCGGGCTGCCGCGCGGTCGCGTTGTCGAAATCTATGGTCCCGAATCATCCGGCAAAACTACGCTGACCTTGCAGGTTATTGCCGAAATGCAGAAGCTGGGCGGTACGGCAGCTTTTATTGACGCAGAACACGCGCTTGATCCGTTGTACGCACAAAAACTTGGCGTGAGGGTCGAAGACCTGCTCATCTCGCAGCCGGACAACGGCGAACAAGCGCTGGAAATTACCGACATGCTGGTACGCTCAGCCTCAGTGGATGTGGTCGTGATCGACTCGGTTGCCGCGCTGACACCCAAGGCAGAAATCGAAGGCGAGATGGGCGATGCGCAAATGGGGTTGCACGCGCGGCTGATGTCGCAAGCCCTGCGCAAGTTGACCGCCAACATCAAACGTTCCAACACGCTGGTCATTTTTATCAATCAAATTCGCATGAAGATAGGTGTGATGTTTGGTAACCCGGAAACCACCACCGGCGGGAACGCGCTTAAATTCTACGCTTCGGTGCGTCTAGATATTCGCCGTATCGGCGCGATCAAAAAAGGTGATGAAGTGATCGGCAACGAGACACGCGTCAAAGTGGTGAAGAATAAAGTTGCCCCGCCGTTCCGCGAAGCGCTATTTGATATTTTGTATGGCGAAGGCATATCGCGCGAAGGCGAAATTATTGATCTCGGCGTGCAGCACAAGCTGGTGGAAAAAGCCGGTGCCTGGTACGCCTACAAGGGCGAAAAGATTGGCCAAGGCAAGGATAATGCGCGTGAATATTTGCGCGAACACCCGGAAGTCGCACGGGAAATCGAAAACAAAGTGCGCGCAGCAGTCGGCGTGGTGCTCCTGGAAGATACCGATAAAACGGCCGCGATGAGCTTGCCCAATTCGCAAAAAACCGGCGCAAAAGCCAGTGCGAAAACTCCCGAAAAACTTTTGGTCGGGCATCCAGATGAGGAAAAAGCCTGAACCGGATTTACGCACGCGTGCGCTGCACTATCTGGCGCGTCGTGAATACAGTCGTGCCGAACTGTGCAGCAAGTTGTTGTCGCATGCATCGACGGATGAAAGCGTCGCACAATCTTCATCGGAAAGTCTTGATGCACTACTGGATGATTTGACCGCGCGCGGCTGG
>DASRWN010000016.1:0-6738 GCA_035654595.1 Gallionella sp.
GAAATATCCACAACAGATGCAATAGCTAATGAGCTGGTAACCGATGAGCCGATAGCATAATGGGATGCTCTAAAAACTCAGAGTTTGCCCAAATGCAAGGCGCGGAAAAATTTTTGCCGCGATGCATATGGTTTATATGTAAGCAGGAAATTTTCTTACGCAACACAGCAGTTGGGATGGGATGTGAGTTTTTGGAGAATCCCTAATGTCGCACATTGTTTTTATCGGACTGGGCAGCAACATGGAGCAGCCGCGCGTTCAGTTGCAGCAGGCTTTTGCCGAGCTTGCCCAGTTGGCGAACACACGCGTTATGGCGCGTTCCTCGCTTTATCTCAGCGCGCCGCTCGGGCATCTGAAACAGGCAGATTTTTTGAATGCGGTGGCAAAAATACAAACTGCGCTCAGCCCGCAGAATTTGCTCAAAGCATTATTGAAAATCGAGCTGCGGCATGGCCGGCAGCGCACTTTTCTCAATGCTCCGCGAACGCTGGATCTGGACATATTGTTGTATGACGATGTGCAATTGCACGAGTCCGGTTTGACCATCCCGCATGCGCAAATGCACTTGCGCGCATTTGTGTTGCAACCGCTGCTGGAAATCGCGCCCGCTTGTGTCATCCCGGGAATCGGCGCAGCACTGCAGACATTACAAAATTGTCAGGATCAAGTAGTGGAGCGGCTTGCCGATGTTGTCTGACAAGTATCGATACATTACTGTCGAAGGGCCGATCGGGGTTGGCAAGACCAGCCTGGCTCGCCGTCTGGCGCTGCATCTGGATGCCGCCACCCTGCTGGAAAAGCCGGAGGAAAATCCTTTTTTGGCCAAGTTTTATCAAAACCCGGCACGTTATGCCTTGGCGACGCAATTGTTTTTTCTGTTTCAGCGCGGTAATGAAATGCGTGAGCTGGCGCAGATGGATTTGTTCCGACGCGTCACGGTGGCTGATTATTTATTTGATAAGGACCGCTTGTTTGCTCAGATCAATTTGAATGATGAAGAATTTTCCTTGTATCAGCAAATCTATGCCAACCTGGGATTGCAAGCGGCTGCGCCGGATCTGGTGATTTACCTGCAAGGCTCAACCGAGACGCTTTTGGAACGTGTGCACAGGCGCGCCTACCCCTATGAGCAGACCATCGCAGATGATTATTTGGCGCGCCTGGCGCAAAGTTATAGCGATTTTTTTTATCACTATGCTGCCGCGCCGGTGCTGGTGGTGAACAGCGATAATCTGAATCTGGTGGATAACGATGACGATTTCGCGCTATTGTTGCAGCGTATAAATGAGATGCGCGGGCAACGCGAATTCTTCAGTCGCGGATAAAACGGGGAAATTGACAAAAATGCGTACCACCTTGAACACACTGCAAGCAATGCGCGGCAAGGACGAAAAAATTGCCGTGCTGACTTGCTATGACGCCAGCTTTGCCGCGCTTCTCGAAGCGCAGGGCGTAGATGTTCTGCTGGTCGGAGATTCGCTGGGCATGGTGTTGCAGGGGCATGAGACCACCCTGCCGGTTACCTTGCAAGACATGGCCTACCACACTGCTTGCGTAGCGCGGGGTGCCAAACAGGCGTTCATCATCAGTGATATGTCGTTCGGTACATTTCAGGTTGGTCCGGCGCAAACGCTTGCGCATGCCACACAATTGATGGCGGCCGGTGCGCAGATGGTCAAGCTGGAAGGTGGTCAGGTTATGGCCGAAACCGTAGGTTTTTTGACCTCGCGCGGCATCCCGGTGTGTGGGCACATCGGACTGACGCCGCAATCGGTACACCAGTTGGGCGGCTATCGCGTACAAGGAAAAGAATCGGCAGCGGCGCAGCAATTGTTGCAAGACGCGATGGCGCTCGAAAAGGCCGGCGCGGGCATGCTGGTGATGGAGATGATCCCTGCCACGCTGGCAGCGGAAATCACCGCGCAACTGACTATTCCTACCATCGGCATCGGCGCTGGCGCGGTGTGTTCCGGTCAGGTGCTGGTGTTGCACGACATGCTGGATGTGTATCAGGGGAAAAAAGCGCGCTTCGTGAAAAATTATATGCAGGGTGCCGCGTCCATCGCCGCCGCAGTGAGCAGCTATGTCGCCGAGGTCAAAAACGGCAGCTTCCCTGCTGCACAACACAGCTTCTAAATCAGCTTCTTCAATTTATATAAAAATTCCAACGCCGCTTTTGGGCTGAGTTCGTCCGGTTGCAGATGGGTTAACATTTCCACTGCCGGATGTTTGGTCGGCTCGGCAGGCTCGATTATTTTGTTGAACAAATCTCCCTGCGGATTTTGCGCTGCGCTGTGTTGTTCCAGTGCCTGCAATTGTTTTTTGGCGACCTTGATGACGGGTTGTGGTACGCCGGCCAGAGCGGCGACTTGCAAGCCGTAACTTTGGCTGGCTGCGCCTTCGTTGACGCTGTGCAGAAACACGATGTTGTGTTGATGTTCGACAGCAGCGAGATGCACATTGGCGAGTTGCGTAAATTCGTCAGCCAGGCGCGTCAATTCAAAATAGTGCGTGGCAAACAACGTGTAGCTGCGGTTGGTTTCCAGCAAGTGGCGCGCGATGGCGTAGGCCAGCGCCAGACCATCGAAGGTGGAAGTGCCGCGCCCGATTTCATCCACCAGCACCAGACTTTTTTGCGTGGCGTTGTGCAGGATATTGGCGGCCTCGGTCATTTCGACCATGAACGTGGAACGCCCGCTGGCCAAATCATCCGCTGCGCCGATGCGGGTGAAAATCTGGTCGATCTCGCCAATGATGGCTTGCTGTGCGGGGACGAAGCAGCCGACATGGGCGAGCAGCACGATCAGTGCGACTTGGCGCATATAAGTGGATTTGCCGCCCATGTTCGGGCCGGTGATGAGCAGTGTGCGGCGCGCATCATTCAGTGTCGTGTCGTTGGGCGTGAAGCGTTCCAGTTGCGCTGCCACGACCGGATGTCGGCCTTTTACAATATTGATTTGCGCGTCATCACTGAATTGTGGGGCGCTGAAGTCCAATGTCGTGGCGCGTTCTGCAAAGCAGGCGAGCACGTCCAGTTCGGCGATGGCCGCGGCGATATTTTGTAGCTGCGCAATGTGTGGCACAAGCTGGTCCAGTAATCGTTCATAGAGAAATTTTTCACGTGCCAGCGCCCGTTCGTTGGCAGACAGGGCTTTGTCCTCAAAAGTTTTCAGTTCCGGCGTGATGTAGCGCTCGGCATTTTTCAAGGTTTGACGGCGGCGATAATCGTCCGGTACCTTGCCGCTTTGCGCATGGCTTACCTCAATATAAAAACCATGCACGCGGTTGTATTCCACTTTTAAAGTTGCGATGCTGCTGCGCGTGCGTTCACGCGCTTCCAGCTCCAGCAGGAATTCACCGCAGTTGTTTTGAATGGCACGTAATTCATCCAGCTCGGCGTCGCAGCCATCGGCGATCACGCCGCCTTCGCGCAACATGGATGAGGGTTCGGCCTTGATCGTCTCTTGCAGCAGTTTGACTGACGCGTGATCGGCTTGCAGTGCGTCGGCAAGTGTTCTAATCAACGGCGCATCGCACCCGTTCAATGCGGCATGCAGTTGCGGCAAACTCAACAGTGTGTCACGCAAGCCGGACAGGTCGCGCGGACGCGCGCTGCGCAATGCGATACGTGTGGTGATGCGTTCCACATCTACACAGGGCTTGAGTTGGTTGTGCAGGGTACGATATTGCCCGGTCAATTTATCAACTGCATCCAGCCTTGCATTCAGCGCATTGCGGTCACGCAGCGGATGGTGCAGCCAGTGATGCAGCAAACGGCTGCCCATATTGGTGGCGCAGGTGTCGAGCAGCGAGAGCAGGGTAGGAGCCGTTTCACCGCGCAGTGTTTGGGTGATTTCCAGATTGCGCCGTGTATTGGCGTCCATGCGCACAAAGCGATCCGCGTGGTAAGTCTGTAATGAGCGGATATGGCTGACGGCCTGTCCCTGCGTGAGTTTGGCGTAACCGAGCAGGGCGCCGGCAGCTTCCAGCCCCACGCTGAAATCATCACAACCAAACCCGGACAGATCATGCGTGGCGAACTGTTGACACAACGCACGCCGCGCCGTGTCGAGCGCAAAATGCCAATCGGGCAACGCCTTCAGCGCAGCCTGAGTGCCCTGTCCCACAAGAGAGGCTGGCGGTGCACCAGCAGACAGCAGGCGTTCTGCGTAAAGTATCTCGGAGGGTTGCAAGCGTTCCAATTCAGCGGGCAGATTTTCCGGCGAGGTTTCGCACACGAAAAATTGTCCCGATGCGAGATTCAACCAGGCCAGCCCCAACACACCATCGCGCTCGAGCAAACTGAGTAACAAGCTGTCGCGCTTTTCTTCCAGCAATGCGGAGTCAGTGAGTGTGCCGGGCGTGACGATGCGCACCACTTTGCGTTCCACCGGCCCTTTGCTGGCAGCCGGGTCGCCGATTTGTTCGCATATCGCAATTGATTCGCCCAACTTGACCAGCCGTGCCAGATATTGCTCGGCGGCGTGGTAGGGCACGCCCGCCATTTTGATCGGTTGACCATTCGATGTACCGCGCTGCGTCAAAGTAATGTCGAGCAGCCGGGCAGCACGTTCGGCATCTGCGTGGAACAGCTCGTAGAAATCACCCATGCGGTAGAACAGCAGCATGTCTGGGTGCTGCGCCTTGATGCCCAGGTATTGCTGCATCATCGGTGTGTGATTCCCAGCTACATGCTTTGCAATACCTGTGTTGGCTACGTCGGCATCTGCTCGCCTGTCAGCTACGATATGTCTCGGCGCTGCCTCCTTGCCGTCTAGGTCTTGCTTTGCCTGTGGCTGGGAATGTGGTTCATTCATGACTAAACGTCAGCTTTTCAAGCCCTTGGTGAGATGAGGTGCGATCACTTGTAACAACTGTGGGTGAATGTTCGGGTTGCCGGCGCACAGGTTTCCACTCTTGAGAAAAATATCAGAACCGTGCAGGTCGCTGACCATACCGCCCGCTTCGGTGATGAGCAGGCAACCGGCGGCGATGTCCCAGGGCTTGAGACCGGTTTCAAAAAAACCGTCATAGCGTCCGGCCGCTGTCCATGCCAGGTCCAGCGAGGCCGAGCCGGGGCGGCGCAAGCCAGCGGTTTTTTGCATCAGCTCGCGGAAGATCGCCATGTACGCATCCAGGTGTTCAAATTTGGTATAGGGGAAGCCAGTGCCGATCAGGCTGTCCGCCAGATGGATGCGCTTGGTGACGCGCAGACGTTTATCGTTGAGAAATGCGCCGCGTCCGCGCGTGGCGGTAAACAATTCATTTTTCCCCGGGTCGTACACCACCGCCTGGGTCAAAACGCCTTTGTGTTGTAGCGCGATAGACACGGCAAATTGCGGAAAGCCATGCAAAAAATTGGTTGTGCCATCCAGCGGGTCAATGATCCAGAGATATTCCGAGTCGCCTTGGCTGCCGCTCTCTTCTGCTAGAATTGCGTGGTCTGGATAGGCATCCAGCAAGGTTTGAATGATGATTTGCTCTGCTGCACGATCGACTTCGCTGACGAAATCCGCGTGGGATTTTTTAGTGACGGTGAGGTGATCGATTCTGTCGGTGGAGCGGTGAATCAAATTACCGGCACGACGTGCGGCCTTCACCGCGATGTTGAGCATGGGGTGCATACAAACCTTACTTTGAGTTTAATGAGCAGTGGAAACCAAGGCAGCTATTCTAATTGGAAATACGGTTTGGATAAACAAAATCATCTGCAAAATGTCAGGGTTGTGTTGAGTCATACCACCCATCCGGGCAATATCGGCGCAGCCGCGCGCGCCATGAAAACGATGGGGTTGCGGCGATTGTATCTGGTCAACCCGCGTCATTTTCCGGACGCTCAGGCGGATGCGATGGCAGCAGGGGCCGACGATCTGCTGCGTGATGCCGTAGTGTGTAGCTCTATTGATGAGGCGTTGCAGGGCGTGGTGTTCACTGTGGCGATGACTGCGCGGCTGCGTGATATTTCACTACAGGTCAAACAGCCGCGTGAGGCGATGCCGCTGTTGTTGCAACAGGCCGCCAGTCAACCGGTCGCGTTGCTGTTTGGTACCGAAATGTCTGGTTTGACCAATGAAGAAATCGGTAAGGCGCATGTGTTGGTAAATATTCCTGCCGATCCTGATTATTCCTCGTTGAACCTTGCTGCTGCAGTGCAGGTGATAGCTTATGAGTTGACTGTGGCAGCGCAAAATTTTCTGCCCGGTATGCCGGAAGTGCAAGCAGCGCCGCACGAACAGGTGGAAGGATTTTTTACGCATCTGGAAAAAACTCTATTTGAAATCGGTTTTTTCACCACGCAAAATCCGGCGCGCTTGATGCAACGGCTGCGGCGTTTATATGCAAGAACGCGGCTGGAGCAGGAAGAACTTAATATTTTGCGCGGCATACTGGCGCAAAGCACCGAGTACAATGCGCGGCTTAAATTACGCTACCAGAGTGAGCGAGTGGAAGAAAACCCGTGAAGTTTTTTGCAGCACATGTCAGTAATAGTTTTTAACGGTATTGGGTATGTTCAAAAATATAAAAGAAGATATTGCCAGCGTATTCGAGCGAGACCCTGCAGCGCGCAGCACGTTTGAGGTGCTGACTTGCTACCCGGGTTTGCATGCGCGCGTCATGCACCGCATGAGCAATCGTTTGTGGCACGCCAACCTGAAATGGTCGGCGCGTTTTTTATCGCACATCGCACGCGGCTTAACCGGCATTGAGATACATCCCGGGGCGACCATCGGGCGGCGT
>DASRWN010000017.1:0-11078 GCA_035654595.1 Gallionella sp.
TCAAATGATAGCCGCTCTCGCCAAGGTTCACGCGTTTGCCCGCCGGTAACGCTATCCCCTGCACTTCACGCATTTTCATCATGCCATTGGCGTTACTCATGCTATGCAGCTCAACGCTTTTACAGACAGGACTGGAAACGCCCGATAGCGTGGCCCCGTCTTTGCTGATAATGGTCAAATCCGCTTTACCAACTTCCTGCCCGGGTGCCGAGGCCGCCACCCAAGCGCCCTCTACCTGAATGTCGGCGGCATACACACCAGTACTGAATAACAACACGCCCAATAATCCCAACAGTTTATTTATTTTATGCATGATATTTTTCCGTAAAAAAATGAATTATACGTATTACCGAGCATATTATTGAAACAGGATATTGTCTGGGAATGCGACACCTTGCAGCGAAAACTGTCCAAGCCGCCCATACCGGCCAAATAAATCATCCGACTTCCCGACAGACGCCAAGCATTGCTGCTGGCTTCAACCACTGTGCGGCTTTCAGAGTACGAGGGCCAAGACTATAATGCCGTCTTGCAATGATTCGGCTCAATACGGCTCAATATGAGACACCGCGCTTTAATTTTTTTCCTGCTATTACCCTCTTGCTGTTTTGCCCTGCCAGCAAAGCCGGTTGGCGCGCCGGATCTCACCGCCAAGTCGTATTTGTTGTATGACTACACCAGCAAGCAGGTATTACTCGGGCACAACAGTGACGCGCACATGGAGCCCGCCTCGCTGACCAAACTGATGACTGCCTATCTGGCTTTCGATGCACTTAAACACGATACCCTGTCATTGACACAAGAGATTACCGTCCCCGCCGTTGCCGCGCGCAGCCACGCCGGTGAATCATTGATGCTGCTGAATGTGGGTCAATCCGTGACCGTCGCTGAATTGCTGCAAGGACTGATCGTGCAATCAGGGAATGACGCGGCGCTCACACTGGCGCTCAACATTGCAGGCAGTGAAGCCGGATTTGTTGACATGATGAACAAGCAAGCCAAAGAGCTTGGCATGAACAATACTCACTTTACCAACCCGGTTGGTGTGGCAGACGCACAACATTACAGCAGCGCGGCTGACCTGGCCTTGCTCGCCGCTGCCGTGGTGCGCGATTTTCCCCAATACTACAAATTGTTCGCGCTACGTGAATACACCTTCAACAATGTCACGCAGGCGAATCGCAATCGCCTGCTCTGGCTTGATCCTTATGTGGACGGAATAAAGACCGGCCATACCAACTCTGCCGGGTTTTGCCTGATTGGTTCAGCCAAGCGCGACGAACATCGCTTGATCTCGGTGGTGCTGGGCACAAACTCGGACAACTTGCGTATCAGCGAAAGCCAGCAACTGCTCAACTATGGTTTCAAATATTTCGATGCGCTGCGCTTGTATCAAAAAGATCAGGCGGTTGCCAAACTGCGCATCTGGAAAGGCGCGGACAGCCAAATCGAGATAGGTTTTCGTCAGGACATATTCCTCAGCATACCAAAGGGACAAATAGCCCAGCTCAAAGCCACGATGGAAACCTATCAGCCGCTCATCGCGCCGGTCGGCACAGGGCAGCAGATGGGCGTACTCAAACTCACCCTGGGCGGTCAACCTTATGCGGAATTTCCGATGGTCGCTTTACAAGGCGTGCCACTGGCGAATGTATTTTCACGTGGCTGGGACAGCATACGATTGCTGTTCCTGAAATTCACCAACTAACGCAGGATTAAACACAATGATTTATTTGAACGGCGCATTCATGCCCATCGAAGAAGCCAAAATATCCGTGCTGGATCGCGGCTTCATTTTTGGTGACGGCGTGTATGAAGTGATTCCGGTTTATTCGCGCAAAGCATTTCGCCTGCATGAACATTTGCAACGTCTGCAACACAGCCTCGACGGCATCCGGCTCGCCAACCCGCACAGCGACGATGAATGGGCGGAGCTGATCAACAAACTCATCGCGCATGGCGCAATGCCGGATCAATACCTGTATCTGCACATCACGCGTGGCGTCGCCAAACGCGACCATGCTTTTCCCAATCCGGCTGTCAAACCCACCGTGTTCATGATGGGCAACCCGCTCATCACCCCACCGGCAGCGCTGTTGCAAAGCGGCGTCGCCTGCATCACCGCACCGGATAATCGCTGGCTGCGCTGCGACATCAAGGCCACTTCGTTACTGCCCAACGTGTTGCTGCGCCAACTTGCCGTTGAAGAAGCGTGTGCCGAAACCATCCTGATACGTGACAACGAATTCATGACCGAGGGCGCAGCCAGTAATATTTTCGTGGTCAAAAATGGCAAGCTGCTCGCCCCGCCCAAAGACAACCTGATGCTGCCCGGCATCACTTACGACGTCATATTTGAAATCGCTGCCGCCAATGGCATCCCGCATGAAGTGCGTAAAATTGCAGTGGCCGAACTTTACACCGCAGATGAATTGCTGCTCACCTCTTCCACCAAAGAAGTGCTGGCAATCACCCAACTGGACGGAAAAGCGGTTGGCGCAGGCAAGCCGGGCGCAATGTTCGCAAGGCTGCACCAACATTACCAAAACTACAAACGTGACGTGATGCGCGCATGAGCAAATCACCCGAAAATCAAGCCGGAAATGACCCGCTCACCACCAGCCTGATTGAATACCCCTGCGAGTTTCCACTGAAAATATTTGGCCGGCAGCAAGCCGGATTTGCGCAAGCCGTGTTGGCCGTGGTCAGCAAACATGACCCGGATTTTGCCGCCGCCAGCATGGAAATGCGCGCCAGTAAAAACGCACGTTATATCAGCCTGACTTGCACGATACGCGCCACTTCACGCCAGCAGCTCGATGCGCTGTATCAAGAGCTGTGCGATCATCCGATGGTGGTGATGGTATTGTGATTCCGCAAGTTAAATCATTAGGCCTGGCTGAATATCAAGCGACGTGGGATGCGATGCGCAGCTTTACCGCAACGCGCACCGCGAGCAGCCGGGATGAAATCTGGCTGGTGCAACATCCGCCGACTTACACTCTGGGTCTGGCGGGCAAGCCAGAACATTTGCTGCGGCACAGCAACATCCCGGTCATCAAAATCGACCGGGGCGGACAGATTACTTATCACGGCCCCGGCCAAATCGTGGCCTATCTGCTACTCGACATGCGCCGCTGGAAAATCGGCGTGCGTGAGCTGGTGCGCCTGATGGAACAAGCGGTGATAAATCTGCTGGCGGAATTTGACGTGGCAGCACTTGGCCGCGAGGACGCGCCCGGCGTGTACGTAAACGGCGCGAAGATCGCTGCATTGGGTTTGAAAATCAAAAACGGATATTGCTATCACGGCTTGGCATTTAATGTGGACATGGATTTGACCCCATTCGATAATATCAACCCGTGCGGCCATGCCGGACTGCGCGTGACGCAAGCCTGCCAACTTGGCATCACCGTATCAATTAACGAACTGCAAGCGCAACTGGCGCAGAATCTGATACACGGATTGCAACAGCACCTCGAGTCAAAGCAGTAACCGAAATAAAAAAGGTAAGCCATGCCATTAAGCTGGAATGAAATCCGCAATCGTGCCCTTGAATTTTCTAAACGATGGGAAAACGAAACTTCGGAAAACGCCGAAGCCAAGTCTTTCTGGACAGAATTCCTGCACATCTATGGCATAGACCGCAGGCGCGTTGCCAGCTTTGAAGAGCCCGTCAAAAAGCTCGACAACAAACAAGGTTTCATTGACCTGTTCTGGAAAGGCGTTCTGCTGGTCGAGCACAAATCGCGCGGCAAGGATTTGGACAAGGCCTACACCCAGGCACTCGACTACTTTCCCGGCATCAAAGAACGCGACCTGCCGCGCTACATACTCGTTTCCGATTTCGCGCGCTTTCGTCTTTACGATCTTGAAGAAAACACCGAAACCGAATTCCGCCTTGCCGACCTGCACAAACACATCAAGCATTTCGCCTTCATCGCCGGTTATCGCACACAAACCATCGCGCCGCAAAACCCGGTCAATATCAAGGCCGCCGAACGTATGGGCAAGCTGCACGATGCACTCAGAGCGACGGGTTACGAAGGGCATCCGCTCGAAGTGCTGTTGGTGCGGCTGCTGTTTTGCCTGTTCGCAGAAGACACCGGCATTTTCCAACCCGCCAGCGCGTTCCGCACCTGGATAGAAGAACGCACCGCGCCCGACGGTTCCGATCTTGGTTCGCAACTGGCGCTATTGTTTCAAGTGCTCAACACACATGAAGACCGCCGTGCGAAAACACTGGACGAACAAATCGCCGCTTTTCCTTATGTCAACGGCAAGCTGTTCGAGGAAGTGTTGCCCATCGCTTCGTTCAACCTCACCATGCGCGAAGCGCTGCTCGACTGCTGCGCGCTGGACTGGAGCGCGATCTCGCCCGCCATCTTCGGCGCGCTGTTCCAGAGCATCATGGATGCAAAGGCACGGCGCAACCTCGGCGCGCACTACACTTCTGAGGAGAATATTCTCAAGCTTATCCAGCCGCTGTTTCTCGATGACTTGCATGAAGAATTCAAGCGCGTGAAAGGCAACAAGAACAAACTGTTCGAGTTTCACAAAAAGCTACGCACACTTACCTTCTTCGATCCAGCCTGCGGCTGCGGCAACTTTCTCGTCATCGCCTACCGCGAATTGCGTAAGCTGGAACTGGACGTACTGCGAGCCGTGCATGGAGGCCCCGGCTCGCGCTTCCTCGACGTGCATCAGGAAATCAGCGTGGATGTGGATCAGTTTTACGGCATTGAGATCGAAGAATTCCCCGCACAAATTGCACAAGTCGCAATGTAGCTAATGGATCATCAGATGAACGTGCGCGTGTCGGAAGAATTCGGCATGTATTTCGCGCGCATCCCGCTCAAAACCTCGCCGCACATCGTCCACGGCAACGCGCTCATGGTGGACTGGAACGATGTGCTGCCAGCGGAACGTGCGAGCTACGTGTTCGGCAATCCGCCGTTTCTTGGCAAGAAAGAACAGTCCGCCGCACAGAAGGCTAACTTCGAATCCGTCATGGTGCAATTGAAAAGCTTTGGTGTGTTGGATTTTGTCTGTGCATGGTATGTAAAAGCAGCGCGATATATAAAGGGTTCTAGTCCTCTTCTTGGCACCAATCTAATTCGTTGCGCCTTTGTCTCCACTAACAGCATTACCCAAGGCGAACAAGTTGGCGTCCTCTGGGGCTGGCTGCTGGTACAAGGTATTCGCATCCACTTTGCCCACCGTACCTTCCAGTGGAGCAACGAAGCGCGCGGTATGGCCGCAGTGCATTGCGTAATTATCGGCTTCGGCGCATTCGACGCAGAGAAAAAAACCATCTACGAATACGAGGACATTCGCGGCGAAGCACATGCCGTCGTCGCGCGCAACATCAATCCGTATCTTGTTAATTATGTCGATGTAGTATTACAGCGTCGTTCTCAGCCGATATACGATGTCCCTTCACTTGTTGAAGGCATTACGCCTTTGGATAATGGAATCCTGGCTTTCTCAAAGGACGAGTACAGAGCCTTCTTAATTAAAGAGCCAACAGCAGAAAAGTGGTTTAGGCCATGGTTAACCGGTAACGATTTTATTAACGGACAGACTAATTACTGCCTCTGGCTATCCGATGCAACTCCTTCAGACCTAAAGTCAATGCCTAATGTCATGACACTGTTAAGTAAAGTTCAAGAGTTCCGTGAAAATAGCAAGTCTTCTCAGAAATTTGCCACTAAGCCTTGGCTCTTTCGGGAAACAACAATTCCAGAAAAATTCATACTAATTCCAAAAACCAGTTCTGAACGTAGACAATTTTTTCCAATAGGTTTCGTTGAAAACTGTGTTGTAACCAATTCGGCACTGTATATGGAAGGTGGTAGTTTTTATCACTTCGGCATTCTGGCCTCCACCATGCATAACACTTGGGTGCGCTACACCTGCGGACGCTTGAAAAGCGATTACCGCTATTCAGCTGGTATCGTCTACAACAACTTCCCGTGGCCTGACGAGCCAACTGACAAACAACGCGCAGCCCTGGAAACCGGGGCGCAAACTGTGCTGGATGCCCGCGCACAATTCCCGCAAAGCTCGCTCGCCGACCTTTACGACCCGCTCACCATGCCACCTACGCTGGTCAAAGCCCACCAAAACCTCGACCGTGCCGTGGATACCTGCTACCGCAAGGCCGCCTTCACCAATGACGCGCAACGTGTGGAATTTCTGTTCGAGCGCTATCAGCAACTCACCAGCCTGTTGCCAATGGAAAAGAAAACGATCAAGCGGAGATTGAAAACGAATTAAAGTGGCTAGACTTAAATTGTTTTTCTGTCTCAAAAATATCTCGACCCTAGCTCCTTTAACTAGCGTTTGAAACGTGGTGTCCAAGACTCTATCAATGATTTCTCGTTTTCCTCGTCCTCCGTATCTGGCACCGCGATGTCGTAAAGCACCGTGAGCGTTTTCTCATAGCTGCCAAGCCCGACTACATCTTCAGAGATTGCGATTTTGCGATGCCCGCCGAACCAGTCCTGTAGGTTGGAGGTATCCTCAATGCGAACCGCGCGCCGGACGTTCTCAGCATCTTTGTTAAACGCGAACGTCGGCGTGTTGCGCGGTACAGCCTCGCGCTTGTGAATCCAGTTGATGCCTTCAACAGCTTTAAGGGCTTCAGACATGAAGCAGTGGTCAATTCGGTTGCCAGTGCTAATTATGATGGCCACTGGGTCGCGTGTGCATTGGGTATAGCGAATGGCCGTTGCGTGCAGCGAGGTCTTGCATAGACCAGCCAAGCTCTCAACCGCCGCAAGTCCTTGGCTAGCTCGCTCAAGCGCCGGAAAAAATAGGTATCGCGGCATAAGGAAGCCTGCTGCGAAGCGGTCGGCTTCGATCTCGTAGCGGTTAGTCGAAGCGAAACCTGCACGCGATTCATGTATGCCGTTCGCTCCAATCACGGCATCAACATGGCCAGGTAAGAAGAAGTGTCCTAGTTCATGACTAACACTGAAACGCTGAAACGGCACGTTGTCTATGTGAGTCGCATAGGCGATTGCAAACTCATTCCCAACACGGATCAACATTCCAGATACACCGGGGCCATGCGCTGGCTTGGCAGCTACTTCTATATCGCGCCCACGCGCAATGGCGAACGGATCAATCGGCAGTGTAGTAATGCCGAGGCCTTTAATAATCTGTTCCGCCGTCAGCGAAGCAAATGCGTAGGGATCAACCGAGGTCATTTTTTACCGGAGTTACGTGCATTGGCCTTACTCGCGAGCATCGTTATTAGCTCGTCGGCGACTTTGCGGTCAGAGCCTTGCAGCTTGCTGTAATGGCGATGCAGAGTGTCGGCACCGGCTAGATCCTTGAACTCGGCAACCCTCCCAAGTAGATAGTCCGTGGTCACGTCGAGCATATCGGCAAGCAGGCGAAGGTTATCGAACGAAGGTTTGCGTGTACCGGTCTCGAAATGTGAGATCGCAGAGGGCTGCAACCCCGAACGCTCGGCCAATTCGCCTTGGGTGAGGCCACGATATTCCCGTGCACGACGGAGGCATTCAGGGAAAGCTGCTGATGGAGCTATTGACTTTGTCATATCGTTTCCGTATAGTTTTATATGACGTATTCGTCATATACATTCCGGGCTTTCTATTGAGCCATAGTGTTGACGAATGCGTCATATATTAAATGACTACTATAGCTTAAGCAAGCGAAAGGAAAGAAAATGGCAGACGTACAAGTAAACTGCATCACCAAACCACACCCGCAAAGTCCGCATGAGCACATCACACATCTTGGAAATCCTCCTTCATGGGTGTGGACGCGCGAACAAGTTATCGCAAGCATTGACGCGAAGACTAACACCTTCTTCGTACGTGATCCTAACACCGGCAAGCGCGCCGATGTCGGTGTCGTTCGTGCAGCGGGAAAAGTACCGTATCTGCGGACGCACGCAGATGGATATTGGAACGATAACCTGCTGTCATTGAACCAGTGCCCATATCACTAATACGAGCGCAGCTATCGGTGATAGGCTAAGTGCAAAAATGATATGGGGACGCCGTCCCCATATCACGATTAACCAACTGTACCGGAGTCGAATTGTTTTTGGAAAACACAGGGCTGACTGAAATAGTTTCAACAGATGCGATGCATCACGCAGCATATCGCTGAA
Source organism: Gallionella sp. (assembly GCA_035654595.1). GTDB lineage: Bacteria > Pseudomonadota > Gammaproteobacteria > Burkholderiales > Gallionellaceae > Gallionella. The sequence continues at coordinate 8,150 of DASRWN010000017.1, forward strand.
TTTCGACCCCTACATCGCGCCGTGTCTACCTACTTGACTCTTACGCAGCAAGACGCAGTGGTCCAATCTTCGGGCGTTTGCCCTTTGCCGCTTGCCAAAGCTCATAGTCGTCCTGTAGCCCCATCCACATTTCCGGGCTGGTTCTCAGTGCGGCGTGTAAGCGCAAGGCCATGTCCGCCGATATGCCGGACGAACCGTTCAGCACGCGGGAGAGCGTGGCGCGGGCGACGCCCAGATGTTGCGCAGCATCGGTTACGCTCATATCGCCCAGCCATTCGCGCAGAATTTCGCCGGGGTGCGGTGGGTTGTGCATGGTTGCCATTTTATTTACCTCTCAGTGATAGTCTTGATAATCCACCAATAGCGCATCGCCGTTTTCAAAGCGGAAAGTGATGCGCCAATTTCCATTTACCGTAACCGCCCAATGCCCTGCCAGATTGCCTTTTAGCCGGTGCAATTTCCAGTTTGGCACTGCCATGTCGGCAGGCGCTTTTGCGCGGTTCAATGCAGCCAATTGCAAGCGCAGTCGGGGCGCATGGGCAGCCTGGATACCTGCTTTTGTGCCCGTCTCGAAAAAATCTTTAACCCCCTTGTGCGCAAAGCTTTTAATCATAGGAGCGGATTGTAGCGCGATATGTTACACATTCCAATACTATAGATAAAAAAAACAGCATAAAACAATAACTAAAGCCCTCTGGGACGCGGCCAAATTGATTCTTCATGCAGCGGAAGACGCCGTTTTGCTGCCCTACACTTTGTATAAACCTGTAAAATTGCAACGCATTAGAAGTGGCAGCCTGATAAAACGCAAAGGTGTCTATGAGCAGCATCGAGAACAAACAAACCAGCTACGCCAAAACCGCGCGCAACCCGATCAAGATCGTGCCGTTGCAGCAACGCCTGCGCAAACCGGAGTGGATACGTGTGAAATCCGGCAGCGGGCAAGGCTATCACGACGTGAAGCGCATCTTGCGCGAACACAATTTGCACACGGTGTGTGAGGAGGCGTCTTGCCCCAACATCGGTGAATGCTTCGGCAAGGGCACGGCCACCTTCATGATTCTCGGCGATGTGTGTACGCGCCGTTGTCCATTTTGCGACGTGGCGCATGGCAAGCCGTTGCCACCCGATGTGGATGAGCCGAAAAATCTGGCGCATTCCATCGGCTTGCTCAAGTTGAAATACGTTGTCGTCACCAGCGTAGACCGGGATGACTTGAGAGATGGTGGCGCACAACATTTTGCCGATTGCCTGGGCGCAATACGCGCCAGCTCGCCCAATACCCGTTTGGAAATTCTGGTGCCGGATTTTCGCGGTCGGCTGGAGCCGGCATTGAATGCGCTTTCCGGTAGCTTGCCCGATGTGTTGAATCACAATTTGGAAACCGTGCCGCGCCTGTATGCGCTGGCGCGCCCCGGTGCGGACTATGCCCATTCACTGAAACTGCTCAAGGATTTCAAGACGCGCTTCCCGCATATTCCAACCAAATCTGGTTTGATGTTGGGCTTGGGTGAAAACGATGACGAGGTGCTGGAAGTGATGCGCGATTTACGCGCGCACAATGTGAACATGCTGACCATCGGCCAATATCTGCAACCCTCTGAGGGACATTTGCCGGTGTTGCGCTACGCGCCGCTGGAAACATTTACCCGGCTTGAGCAAGCCGCAAAAGAAATGGGGTTCAGTCACGCTGCTTGCGGCCCGATGGTGCGCAGCAGTTATTTCGCCGATGAACAGGCACACTTGGCAGGTATATGTTAACTTCACCATTCTATAGTCATCTAACCGATTCTAAAACGCGCACCAACAGGAAACATTTGACAGATGGAGTGACAGGTGATGACCCACAAGACAGTCTCAAAAGGTAATCAGAACATCAGCTTTCCCGACTTGAAACTTAAAGCCGGGGCAGGGCTGAGCCTGCAAAGTCTGGGAAAGGGGATAACCGACTGCGAGGTGGATTACGTCGCTTCCCTTCGTGGTAAAAGTATTGTAGTGGCGCAGCCTGACGGCAAGAAAAACCGGAAAAATCTACAAGTCGGCGATCAGTACACGGTACGCGGATTCAATGGAACGAGTGAATTTACTTTCACTTCTGAAATATTGCAGGTGCAAAAGAAACCATTTCTCCACGTGCACTTGGCTTATCCCGATCTGGTTGAGATACACGTGGTGCGTGATGCGCCGCGCGTGAAAGTGTCGATTCCGGTGGTCGTCACGCCTAACGGTACGACCAAACCCATTTTGGGTATGCTGAAAAATTTGAGTGTCATTGGCGTCATGATTGAGTCAGTGGTGCGTATAGGGATTGAGGGTGACAAAATCAACATTGCGTTTTCGACTAAAGTCGATGAGAAGGAAGTCGATGTGAAGATTCCGGCAGTGATTCGCAATGTACACAAACATGATGCGGACAGAGTCTTCAGCAGCGGACTTGAATTCGGCAATGTGACGCACCACGATAAACTGATTTTGTATTACTTGTTGTTCATTCATTCCGAAAACACATAATGCGATGGAAAGTGCAGTAATCTAAATATCCATCGTGCCAGCCGACACAGGCTGGCTTTTTTGTCCGCTATCGGCGCAGGAGTCGTTACTCCAAACTGTTATAATTCGCGGCAAATTTTCTCACTCTCTCCAATGAATATCCTTTACGAAGAAGACGGCAATTTCAAGGTCGGCAGTGTCATGACAGACAACACCACCTCGCTCCAAATTGAAAGCCTGTCTGGCAAGCGCAGTAAAATTAAAGCCACCAACGTGATGTTACGTTTTATACAACCCTCCTTGAGTGAATTCATCGCGCAGGCAGAATCAATTTCCACCGGCATTGAAGTGGATTTTCTTTGGGAATGTTGCCCGGCAGATGAGTTTGGTTTTGAGCAAATTGCCACGGAATATTTTGGCCATACGCCAAGTCCGCTGG
>DASRWN010000018.1:0-6752 GCA_035654595.1 Gallionella sp.
TTACCAAGCCCTATGGAAAGCGCATCTGGCAAAGCCTGCCGCCGATGAAGCGCACCCGCGATGAAGCGGAGGCAGTGGCGTTTTTCCATGCCATGCCGTCGCCCTGATCGCCCATTCCAATCTGGAATCAGCTTGTCAGACGCGCGCGCATCGCTTTGGCTGCCTCGACCATGTTGATCAGCGCGGCCTCCGTTTCCGGCCAGTTACGTGTCTTCAGGCCACAATCCGGATTGACCCACAAGTTTTCCGGCGCGATAACACCTTGTGCCTTTTCCAGTAGTCGCACCATTTCCGCCACCGCCGGAATACGCGGCGCGTGGATGTCATAGACCCCAGGGCCGATTTCATTGGGATATTTGAACGCGCCAAAACCGCGCAACAACTCCATATCTGATCGGGACGTTTCTATGGTGATGACATCTGCGTCCATCGCTGCAATTGCGGGCAGGATATCGTTAAATTCCGAATAGCACATATGCGTATGTATCTGCGTCTGATCGGTGACGCAAGACGCGCTGATACGAAAAGCACGGCTTGCCCAGGCCAGATAGTCAGCCCAATCTGCCTTGCGCAGGGGCAAGCCCTCACGTATGGCGGGTTCATCAATTTGAATGATGGCAATCCCGGCTTTTTCCAGATCATGCACCTCATCACGTATCGCCAGAGCGATCTGCAACGCCGTGGTGGAGCGCGGCTGGTCGTCGCGCACGAATGACCATTGCAAGATGGTCACCGGCCCGGTCAACATACCTTTCATCGGTTTGTCAGTGAGCGACTGGGCATACACCGTCCAGTTCACCGTCATCGCTGCGGGTCGTGAAATATCACCGTAAATGATCGGTGGTTTGACACAACGGCTGCCGTAGCTTTGCACCCAGCCGTTCGCCGAAAATATAAATCCGTCCAGTTGCTCGCCAAAGTATTCCACCATGTCGTTGCGCTCTGCTTCGCCATGCACCAACACGTCCAGGCCGATCTGCTCCTGCTTGTGTACCGCGTATGCAATTTCTGCACGCATGGCCGTTTCATACTCCCCCAGACCTAATTTGCCGGATTTGAAGCTCGCCCGGGCGGCACGAATTTCTGGAGTTTGCGGAAAAGAACCTATCGTGGTGGTGGTGAAGCTTGGCAGCCTGAAACGAGCGCGCTGCACTGCTTGCCGAGTAGTAAAAACGGAGGTGCGTCTGGCATCATCATCGCGCAATGCAGCCAGTCGTGCAGCTACCGCGGTACGGTGCACACGAGTTGAAGCCTGACGTGATGCAATAGCCGCAACATTACTTTCAAGCAGCCGGGTTGCGCCGGGCTCATCACAGCGGAGCGCGGCCTTGAGCAAGGCAAGCTCAGCCAGTTTTTCTTGCGCAAACGCCAGCCAGTTTTTGATTTCCGGATCCATCGCCTGCTCACTCTCCAGACTGATCGGCACATGCTGCAAAGAACATGAACTGCCTATCCACAGCCGTTCACCAAAGCGTTCGGCAATCGGTTTAAGGAATCTGTATAACTTGGCGAGATCGGTTTTCCAGATGTTGCGCCCGTCGATCACACCGCAGGACAGCACTTTGGTAGAGGGCAGCCAGTCCAGGATGACGCCAATCTCGTCGCCTCCCCTCACGCAGTCCACATGTATACCGGCGACCGGTAATTGCAATGCAGTTTGCAAATTATCTTTGAATGGGCCAAAGTAATTTGCCAGCAAGATTTTCAGCCCGGAATTTTGCAGCGCAAAATAAGCGCGCTCGAATGCCATGCGCCACGCATTGGGAATATCCAATGCCAGGACAGGTTCGTCAATTTGCACCCATTCCACGCCCTGCTGTTTCAGTCGTGCGAGCACCTCGGCATAAACCGGCAGAAGTTTTTCCAGCAAATCCAGCCGATTCAGTTGCGTATTTTTTTCTTTGGCCAAATAAAGAAAAGTTAGCGGACCGATTAATACCGGCTTGACCTTGAATCCGGCAGCTTGAGCTTCCGCTATCTCATCAAACAACCATTCGCTGCCCAGGGAAAATTGCGTGTCTGGCGACAACTCAGGGACCAGGTAGTGGTAATTGGTATCGAACCATTTAGTCATTTCCAGTGCCGGTTGTGCAGCATTGCCGCGCGCCAGCTGGAAACACTGCCCTAGGGAAATTTTACCGGCAAATCCAAACCGCGCAGGCGCGCAGGAAAACAATGCGATGTGGTTGAGCATCTGATCGTAGTAGGCAAAATCGCCCACCGTGACAAACTGCAAACCAGCCTTAGCTTGTTGACGCCAGTTATCCAGGCGAATTGCTTGAGCCACTTGATGCAAATCTGCCGAAGTGATTTCGTCGCGCCAAAATTTTTCCAAGGCGAATTTGAGTTGGCGCTGTTTATCGATACGCGGATAGCCATTAACATGTATATTATTCATAATTTATTTGCTTCTTCATTAAAGAAATGCAATCATGTCAGCCAAAATATAGGCAGTCCAGCGATTTTTTCTAATAATTAGAATGAAATATATTCATGATAGAGATTCGTCATTTACGTCTTTTGCAGGAATTGGCGGCAAGCGGCTCAGTCACTGTTGCCGCTGATCGCTTGCACCTCAGTCAATCCGCCATCTCACATCAGTTAAAAGCACTGGAAGAAGCGCTGGGTATCACGCTGGTCGAGCGCGCAACCCGCCCGGTACAAATCACCAGTGCCGGCAAATGTTTGCTGGATTTGGCGCGTAAAACCTTGCCCGATGTCGAGGCAACACTGCAAGACATCGCAAAAATTAAGGGTGGCGAAGCGGGACAATTGCGCATCGCTGTGGAATGCCACACCTGCTATGACTGGCTGATGCCCGCGATGGACATATACCGCGCGGCATGGCCAAAAATCGAGCTTGATCTGGTCGGCGGGTTTCACCCTGATCCACTGGATTTGTTGACTGATGGACAAGCCGATCTGATTGTCACTTCCGACGCGGAGCCGCGTGCCGGCGTCACGCACACCGCCCTGTTCAGCTACGAAATCGTCGCGCTGCTGTCCCAGTCAGATCCGTTAAGCAGTAAAAAATATCTGGTAGCAAGCGATTTTGCGACACAGCCGTTGATCAGCTATCCGGTTCCGGACAATCGCCTGGATTTAATTCGACGCGTGCTTGCACCGGCAGGAATCAAACCAGTCAGAAGAAACGCCGAACTGACCATTGCCATTTTGCAGATGGTCGCCAGCAACCGCGGTATCGCCGCCTTGCCAGCATGGGCATGCGCACCTTACGTTGAACGTGGCTACGTTGTGTCGCGCCCGATCAACGCAAAAGGATTATGGGGAGAACTGTATGCCAGCGTGCGCGAACGCGACGCAGAAAAAGCGTTCGTGCAAAATTTCGTATCCGTTATGACCAAAGAAAGCTTTGCGCAACTACCCGGCATACGCTCAGGCAACCCGGCATAAACCGCCTTGTGAAATAGTCTTTTACGCTGCAATATTTTTTAACGGCAACACCAGTGTGGCTGTCAATCCGCCCTGCTTACCATTCTCCAAACGGAACTTCCCGCCGTGCAGACTGGCGGCGCGCTCGACGATAGCCAAGCCCAGACCTGACCCCGTCGTATCACTGCGTGCTTTTTGCAAACGAATAAAGGGGCGCTTCACCGCTTCGTGTTGTTCAGCAGGGATACCCGTACCGCAATCCGTTACACTTAACTCGATACTGTCCGCCACTTGGCGCAATAACATCCTTATTTCACCGCCACCGTGTTTGACAGCATTATCCAGTAAATTGCCGAGTGCGCGTTTTAATAGCAGCGGCCTCACGGCAAATATCGGCGCAGACTGAAAATCAAACGTAAACGATTTGGCCTGCGATATGAAAGGCTGCGCAACTTCTTGTATCAGATTGCGCACATCGGTCATGACCAGCGCCTCATTTTCATCCAGGCGCGCATAGTCAAGAAACTGTTGTATCACCGCATCCATCTGTTCCACGTCAGCTGCCAACCCTGCGCGCAGCGAGTGATCTGCGCTTAATTCTGCGGCAAGCCGAATCCGCGCCAATGGCGTACGCAGATCGTGCGATATGCCCGCCAATACCAAAGCACGCTCACGTTCATTTGCCGCAAGGTCGGCCGACATTTGATTAAACGCATGCGTCACCGTGATGATTTCCTGAATGCCCTGCTCCGGCAAAGGTTGCGGCTCGGCTCCCCGTCCAAGCTGCTGCGCTGCCTGAGTGAGCTGCCGCAAGGGATGCACGACCTGTCGAGCAATAAAATATGCGCCTAATAAGGCCAAACCTAACAGCACACCGCCCAACACCAATAATATTTGCGACACGGGATGATCAACGCGCTCTTTTGGCAAAGCCACCCAAAATTCTTCGTTGCCGATGAAAAAACTGACCCATATGGCCTCAACCCCATTACGTTCCGATGCAAAGCGAGTGTTGCTACCCAATACCTCGCGCACCTTTTTTTCCATCAGATGCAACTCAGGAGGATCATCCGGCAAAGGCACCAGCACATCACTGGCATCCACTATCTGTAAGCGCAATTTTTCTGCTCCGGACAGTTCAGCCAGTAATGCGGAACGCCATTCCGGCGCGGCAGATAGCACCGCCGCCCGGGTTAAATTGACCACGGTCACCACCAATTGCGCCATCTGCTGGGTGCGGGGTTGCTGCTGGACATAGCGAAAAATTGCCAGTGACGCGGCAAGCGATAGCACAGTCAAAATCATGATCAGCAAAAAAGAGCGCGCCAGCAGTGTTCTTGGCAAACGGATCAAGATTTGGCCCCATCAGGCACGAATACGTAACCATGACCCCACACAGTCTGGATAAAGCGCGGCTTGGCGGAGTCAGGTTCAATCAATTTACGTAACCGTGATATCTGCACGTCCACTATTCGATCGAACGGATCCAGATCACGCCCACGTGTCAGCTCCATCAACTTGTCACGCGACAGCGGGTGACGCGGATGAGTAATCAATACTTTGAGCAAGGCAAATTCTCCGGTGGTCAACGCAACGGCAACCCCATTTCTGGTCAATACCCGGGTGGCAAAATTCAATTCACAATCGCCAAAGGCAATATTTTTTTCTTCTGCGTCAGGCGCGCCGGCAGGGTGAGAATCTTGCCGGCGCAACACTGCACTGATGCGCGCAACCAATTCGCGCGGATTAAAGGGCTTGGGCAGATAATCATCTGCGCCCATTTCCAGCCCGACGATACGATCAATCTCATCACCCTTGGCCGTCAACAGAATCACCGGCACGCTATCACCTGCTCCACGCAAGCGGCGCAATATCGCCAAGCCATCCTCATTCGGCAACATCAGATCAAGCACCAGTAAATTAAAGCGATTGCGCGCCAGAATCTTATCCATTTCAGCACCATCAGCGACCGCCTTTACTTCAAAACCCTGCTCGGCCAAATAACGTAACAACAACTCGCGCAGGCGCATGTCATCGTCAATAATCAAAATTCGATGGGTATTGTTCATGGCGGCATGATAAAGCCAATCAGAATTCCGGCGAGGTATTTTGTGGCCTGGCTGGGTAGCCAGACGACACTGACCGCCCGCCAAACTGTAAAAAATTGTGCGTTATTCGCATGCTTGAAACAAATTTTTACACATTCGCCATTGGCACAAACATCTTTTTTTACAACTACTATTTAGCATGTGTCCTGCGGATCACTCATTCAGGAGAAAAAATATGAACCGGAAAATCGTACCTGCGTTACTTGTCGCTATTGGGTTAACGGCTACCTCGGCATATGTCTTCGCCGCACAAGATAGCCAATGTGACCGCAGCCGGAACAGACAAGAACAATCAACCAAACGGCTGGAACACTTCGATCAGCGCATGGTCAAACTGCACGTAGCGCTGAGGCTGACATCAAGTCAGGAGGCGACTTGGGCTAATTTCGTAAGCAAATTGCAGCCAGTCAAAACGGAGCGCCATGACCCGCAGCAATGGCAAAATCTGAACACGCCAGAACGTCTGGATCGGATGCTGGATAACATGAAATCCCGCGAACAGAAAATGGCCGAACGCGCAGCCAGCATTCTCAGTTTTTACGCCACGTTAACTCCCGACCAGCAAAGAACTTTCGACCAGCAGTTTCTGTCGCACCTTGACCATCACAATCACATGCAAAGTTGATCAGACATAATTTTAATCAGGAAAGGAATGATCATGAACACCGGGCAAAAACTTATTATTCAGGCGGTCATCGCCGCAAGTCTGGCTGCAACGTCCCTACCTGCCAGCGCCGATGATCACCATGGTGGCGATCATCACATGGACGATCATCACAGTGGCGAACGTCACGGGGGCGAACGTCATGAGCGTGATTGGCATGGTGATCATCGAGGTCCGTGGCATGGCGATATCCGCCACTTTGATCGGGATGATTCCAGATTCTGGCGTGGCGGCGGGTGGCGGCATGGATGGCATGACGGCAGATTGGGCTGGTGGTGGCTCGCCGCAGGTACGTGGTATTTCTATTCCCGCCCGATTTATCCCTACCCTGACCCATATGTACCACCGGTAGTTGTGGTAAATCCGCCCCTTGAAACTGTTCCCGCGCCACCGGTCCAGTATTGGTATTTTTGCGCCGCAGCAAATGGATATTACCCCTATGTGCCCTCCTGCCCGGAAGGCTGGGAGACGGTTCCGGCCAGCCCGGCTGACGCAACCGGACCCGGTACGCCACCTGACGCTCCATCAGCGTATTGATTAAGGAGTACGATAATGAATCCAGAACGGTCTCGTAAAATTGCACTAGG
>DASRWN010000019.1:0-11593 GCA_035654595.1 Gallionella sp.
GCCGGTTGGGTGCGCGGCAAATAATCTGCGGCGAAATTGCTGCTGATGTAATCGCGTATCTCCGCTACCGCTTCTTTCGCCAGCGACACCGAATCGGTGCGCATGTAGGAAATCAAACCTACGCTCTGCCCGCCAATGTCCACACCCTCGTACAAAGACTGTGCGGTGCGCATGGTGCGTTCGGCAGACAGGCCCAGTTTGCGCACCGCTTCTTGCTGCAGGGTCGAGGTGGTAAACGGCGCGGCGGCATGGCGCTGTTTGGCCTTCTTTTCGACCCGTACCACTTTTGGCGGCAGCTTGGCGTCGTTGAGTTTGGCTTGGATTGCTTCGTATTCTGCCTGGCTGCCGATGCTGAGCTGCTCCAGTTTTTTGCCTTGATATTGGAACAGCTTGGCTGAAAACGGTTGGTGATCCTTGTGGCTATCTAAATGCACTGTCCAGTATTCCTGACTGCGGAACGCTTCGATTTCCAGCTCGCGCTCGACGATCATGCGCAGCGCAGGGCTTTGTACGCGCCCCGCTGACAACCCCGGGCGAATCTTGCGCCACAACAGGGGCGATAAATTAAAACCAACCAGATAGTCCAATGCGCGCCGGGCTTGTTGCGCATTCACCAGCGGCATTGCGATCCCGCGAGGATGGGCGACCGCTTCGCGCACTGCCGACTGGGTAATTTCATAGAACACCACGCGTTGCATGTCTTTATTTTTCAAGCCGCGCTTCGCTTTGAGCAGTTCCGAAATGTGCCAGGCAATGGCCTCTCCCTCGCGGTCGGGATCAGGGGCCAGCAGGACATGATCGACCTTTGCTGCGGCCTTGGCGATGGCGTCCATATGCTTGCTGTTGCGTGCGATGGTTTCGTAATGCATGGCAAAACCATTTTCGGTATCGACCGCACCGGTTTTCGGAATCAGGTCGCGCACGTGCCCGTATGAGGCAAGTATCTCAAAATCCTTACCCAAATATTTTTGCAGTGTTTTGGCTTTTGCCGGCGATTCGACGATCAGAAGATGAGTTGCCATGCGTTGGACTTAATGAAGTTGCGCAGAATTTGGCGGAGTGAGCAACTCTTCAATCAACAGCGGATCGAGCTCTTGATGGCGATTCCACAATACCATCAACATAATCAGCTTGAGTTTGTCCAATCCGAGGTTCTCTTGTTGCAAAGCGATGGCCCGGTCAATCGTCATCTCGCGTTCAACAGCAGAAACCATGTGCTGCTGTTCGGCAAACAACAAGAATTGGCGCCCTTCGTAGCTGATGCGATTTTGCTCCAATTCGGCAAACATGCGTAATCCGGCGTGTTCGATGCGGGCCGGATAATTATCGGGGCTTTGTTGCTGTAGTGCTGTCAACCAGGTGAGCGCTTCCGAAATTTCTTCTCCTTCAAAACCGGCAGCGCTGAGTTTGCGTGACAATTTGTCCAGTGCAGGGTAACTACCCGCGTCAAAGTAGCTTTCAAATAGGTACATTAGTATTTCAAACATAATTTTCCGGTTGTTCAGGACGTTTTTACAAAATCAAAATTCCCAGCAATAACGAGTGCGTGGACCGCCGCTTCACGAAGCCTTTTGGGGTTATAAAAATGTTCTTTCAGTGAATGCGTTGATATAGACCGCCGGGTAAAACGGCAATACGCCCGCCCAGCTCAAGCGTTAACAGCATGGCGGATAGCTCGCCTATCGTCAAGCTGCAGCGCGCGCTAAGCGTGTTTACATCAATCGGGTCAAAGCCGATTTGATCGAGCAGAAACAAATCCGTATTTTCCTCGTCTATGTGCTGCGTGAGCGGCGCGGGCACGCCACTCAATTCTTCCAGAATATCTTGAGCCGTCTCAACCAGCTTTGCGCCCTGCTTGAGCAGCGCATGACAGCCTTTGCTTTGTGGCGAATGAATCGAACCCGGAATGGCGAATACATCCCGACCTTGTTCCAGAGCCAATCTCGCGGTAATCAATGAGCCGCTTTGCAGTGATGCCTCGGCCACCAGACAACCGACACTCATGCCGCTGATGATGCGGTTGCGACGCGGAAAATTAGCCGCCAGCGGCGGCGTGCCAAGCGGAAACTCGGAAATCAGCGCGCCCTGACTGGCAAGCATATGGGCAAGATCGCGATTGGCTGCAGGATACACCTTGTCCAGCCCGGTACCGATCACCGCTATGCTGCTGCTCCGTCCGCGCAAGGCGCCGCGATGAGCGGCAGCATCAATACCATGCGCCATTCCGCTGATGATGCACAGCCCTGCCTCACTGAGCGATTGTGCGAAGGCTTCGGCGTTGCGCAGCCCTTGTGGTGTAGCGTTGCGGCTGCCAACGATGGCCAGCGCGGGTTGATTGAGTAGAGCGAGCAAGCCTTTTACGTACAGCAACAGGGGCGGATCAGGAATGTTCAGCAGCGCCTGGGGATAGTCGCTGTCGGCGAGTGTGACGATGTGATTATTGCTGTCCTCCAGCCAAGTCAAGGCAGCGGCTATGACATGATCATCAAACCCTTTACTGATTTCGGCGGCGACCTCTGCCTTTATAACAGACTTAAGCGAGTTGACTGATACGGAAAAGATAACTTCAGGTGAGCCAAATTCTTTGAGCAATCGGCGTGCGCCCTCGCCGCCCAGGCCGCGCGTCAGGCTTAGTGCCAGCCAGGCTTTCAGCGAGGCATCAAGCGCCATTGTTAAGGAGTTTTTGCGCGATCCAGCAGTTGTACGGGCAAGTGTGTTTGCATCACCAGCGCGTAGGATACTTTGTTGAAAACCCGGAAGACGAAAACCAGGCCGTAGCGTTCGTCCGGGAGTGTGTATTCTTGACCTTCGTGTTCGATTACGTTGCCCTTGCTGTACAAGGCCAGTACATGACCATTTTCCAAGCCATCCCGAGCGCCTTTACTGAGTGTGACGATCGTGTTTTGTCCGGCCTGCGAAACGCCGCCATAAATCGAAATCACGCTGGCAGAAATTTTTCCTTCGGGCGCGCGCGGCAAATAGTGATTGACCGATATTGCAGAAGGCACGACCAGCCGGTCACCGCGGTTGATCTCATTTTCAGCTTTAGTGACATAAACAGTGCTGACTGGGCCAAATTTGGTTACGTCTACGTCGCCCAGATAAACGGCTTCATAGCCAAGCAGCTCTTTGGTGTCGGGATCCGTATAGGCTTTGCCTGGCCGGTAAACTTGCCACTTGCTGCCCTTTTCTTCGGACAATCCTTTAACGTAGCCGATATCGTCGGCACCGAGAATTACGTGTCCTTCACGCAACCCGACAAACGTCGGTGCGTTAGCAAGCTGGTTTTCTTCAATCGCCAAGGGCCGACTTAAAAATGGCTCTATGGCATTTGCCGGAATGCTGAGAATTGCGTCATGCTCATTTGCTTCTTCGCGCACTTTGGGCGATAACTTAACGACCTCATTTCCTCCCGCTTGACCAATACCTAACGTCCCCGTGGTACGGTCTAACACGATGACATCGCCGGGATAAATCCAGTGCGGGTTCTTAATGGTGTCTTTGTTCATGTTCCAGATTCTGGGCCACTTCCAGGGGTCTTTAAAAAACTTCCCGGAAATGTCCCACAACGTGTCACCTTTTATGACCGTGTAGCGATCCGGCGCGTCGCTGCGTATCTCCGGGATAGATACGGACTGCGCTGCGCAGGTCAAGGCAGGCAATAAAAAGCAAATCAGCGATATAATCTTGCGCATGGAGAACTCCGGCAGAATCAAAATTTAAAGTGCATATAAAGTTGCTACGCTGCGTTAAATTCTGCATCTAGTTATCTAAATTAGCAAGCATTTATGGAATTCGTATGGCTATTCTAAGAGTTTTACATTATCCCGACCCGCGCCTGCATAAAATTGCCAAGCCGGTTCAGCAAATCAACGATGCAACCCGCAAGCTGATAAGTGATATGGCAGAAACCATGTATGCTGCGCCCGGGGTGGGTCTTGCGGCGACCCAGGTTGATGTTCACGAGCAGGTCATTGTGGTGGACATTTCCGAAGACCAAAGTCAGCTGCAAGTATTTATCAATCCGCAAATCATGCTCAGTAGCGGCGAGGAAGAGTGTGAAGAGGGCTGTTTGTCGGTTCCCGGTATTTACGAGACGGTACGTCGCGCGGCGCAAGTAACGGTGCGCGCGCTCAACCAGCAAGGTGAGCCATTCACACTGGAGGCGGGCGGGTTTTTGGCAGTTTGCATTCAGCACGAAATGGATCATTTGCGCGGCAAGGTGTTCGTCGAGTATTTATCGCAGCTCAAGCAGTCGCGGATCCGCACCAAGCTCAAGAAGCGGTTACGCGAAACGCTCTAAATTCCGCTTCCACTCCTGCGCTAGTAAGGAATGCGCCCAAGATGAAAATTATTTTTGCCGGAACCCCTCAATTTGCTGTCAGTGCATTAGCGGCGCTAATGACTGAACATGACGTGGTGGCCGTGTTAACGCAGCCCGATCGTCCAGCCGGGCGCGGCATGCAGCTCAGCGCCAGCCCGGTAAAGCAACTGGCTTTGCAACGTCACCTACCCGTCATGCAGCCCGCCACGCTTAAAACACCCGAGGCACAACAGGCAATCGCGGAATTAAATAGTGAAGTAATGGTGGTGGCGGCCTATGGCTTGATTTTGCCAAAAGCGGTGTTGTCCATGCCGCGCCATGGTTGCCTGAATATCCACGCTTCGCTGTTGCCGCGCTGGCGGGGTGCCGCGCCGATTCAGCGCGCCATACAAGCGGGTGATGAACAGACCGGTATCACCATCATGCAGATGGATGAGGGTCTGGATACGGGAGATATGTTGTTGCGCCGGGTCTGCGCGATTGCTCAGGATGAAACTGCGCAGACATTGCACGATAAGTTGGCCGAATTGGGTGCTGACAGCATTCTGGAGGCGTTGCGCATGCTGTCCGCCAAGCGGCTGACGCCGGTCAAGCAAGACAGCAGCGCAGCCTGTTATGCCGACAAATTGCTTAAAACAGAAGCCCGGATTGACTGGCGGTTGGATGCACAAGCGGTAGGACGTATGGTGCGGGCGTTTAATCCCTTTCCTGTCTGTCATACTCACCTGAATGGCGCGACGATAAAAATTTGGCAGGCGCAACCCGCTGCAGAGACCACCGATCAGCCGGGCCGGGTGATCGCTGTGGATAAGCAGAGTATTACAGTGGCGTGCGGTTCCGGCAGCCTGTGTCTGGAAATACTGCAACGCGCCGGTGGTAAAGCGCAACCCGCAGCACAATTTTTACTGTCCACCCCGATCAAGGTTGGCGACGTGTTTAATGCAAGTTGAAACCTGGCACTTACAACTTGCCGCGAGCGACATCGTGCAACAGGTACTGGATAACGGTCGCAATCTGAATCAACTGCTGGAAGAAACGCTGCGCACGCGGTCATCATGGTTGCCCGCACAGCGTGCTGCAGTGCAGGATTTGAGCTATGGCTCACTGCGATTTTACGGGCAATTACAGGCGCTACTGGGTTTGTTGCTGCACAAACCGTTGACTGACGAGCGCGTCCGATTTTTGTTGCTGGTGGCGTTGCATCAACTGCAATATGGCAAGTCAGCACAACACGCGGTGGTCGATCATGCAGTGCGTGCCGCACACTCTCTGAACCCACATGTAAGCGGTTTGGTGAATGCCGTTTTGCGTAATTTTTTGCGTAATCAACCGCAGTTACTGGAACAGGCCGCAACACAGCCAGAAGGAAAATACAGCTATCCGCAGTGGTGGATAGATGAATTACAAAGCCAATATGGCGCAAATCACGTGGCCATCCTGGAAGCCGGAAATCAACATCCACCGATGACCTTGCGGGTTAACCAGCAACACGGCACAACAATGGATTATCTGGCACTGTTGGAGCGGCACGGCATTGCGGCACGCCATGTCGAGCCGGATGCGCTGCAACTGGATAAACCGGTTTCGGTCGATAAGTTGCCCGGGTTTTTTACCGGCATGGTTTCAGTGCAAGATGCCGGCGCGCAATATGCGGCAAAATTGTTGGATAGCCGGGATGGAATGCGCGTGCTGGACGCCTGCGCAGCACCGGGCGGCAAAACCACGCACATTTTAGAGTGCGCCAGAGTTGACGTGGTGGCGCTCGACAAAGATGAAAAACGTTTGCAGCGCGTAGCTGAAAATTTACAGCGCCTTGGATTGCATGCGCAGTTGCTGGCAGGTGATGCTGCCCAGCCGGAAACCTGGTGGGACGGCAAACCATTTGAGCGCATATTGGCTGACGTGCCCTGCTCCGCATCCGGTGTGGTGCGTCGCCATCCGGATATCAAGTGGCTGCGCCGCCGTGCTGATGTCGCCATATTTGCCACACAACAGTTGAGTATTCTGCAATCCTTGTGGCGACTGTTAGCGCAAAATGGTAAATTGCTCTACGCCACTTGTTCGGTATTTCAGCAAGAGAACGAGCAAGTCGTCACAGCATTTCTGGCGCAACACCCGGACGCGCGGCGGCTTGAAGTTTCATTACCCGAAAATGTTCAAGGCCAGTTGTTGCCGAATGAACAGCATGATGGATTTTTCTATGCCTTGTTGCACAAAGCGGCTTAACTCAATTTTACTCGGCGTGCTGCTGTTCGCGTCAACTGCATTTGCCGACGGAATCGTCATCAATAAAGCAGAGGCGCGTCTGGACGAGGATGGTTACCAGCTTACCGCCGACTTCAACATCCGGCTTAACTATGCCATACAACAGGCCCTGGATCGTGGAGTACCAATTTACTTTGTCGGCGAATTCACCCTGACCCGCTCGCGCTGGTATTGGTTTGACGAGCAAATTTTCCAGAGTGAACAAACCATGAAATTGTCATACAACGAATTAACGCAGCGTTATCGAATTTCACGCGGCGCACTGTTGCAAAATTTCTCATCGCTGGATGAAGTACTGCGTGTTCTGGACAGGCAAAGCTCGCTCTCTTTTCCGGCACATTACATAAAAAAAGATGATCGCTACCTTGCCGCTGCGCGGCTCAGGCTGGACATCAATCAACTACCCAAGCTGTTACAGGTTAATGCGTTGACCGGTAAAGACTGGAACCTTAATTCTGATTGGTATCGTTGGACGGTTCATCCGCTGTCTGTTCCTGCCCGTAGGGATCCGGTTATAGAGACATCGCCGTGAAATACGTAATTTTCATCAGTGCGGTGGCGGGTGCGGTGTTGCTTTATTTATTGTCGAGCAACAGCGCGAACACCGAGTTGTTTTCCAGAAATTATTACGGTGTGCTGGGGTTGACCGGGCTGCTGGCAGTCGGGCTTACCGGGTTAATTGGCTATCAATTGTGGCGTCTGCGCGACAAGCTGAAAAACAAGGTTTTTGGCGCCAAGCTGACCTTAAGACTGGCGTTGTTCTTCATCATGATCGCGGTTTTACCGGGTATGCTGGTGTATGCCGTTTCGGTTCAGTTCCTAGGGAAAAGTATCGAGTCGTGGTTTGATGTACGGGTAGAAAAAGCCCTGGAAGGTGGCTTAAACCTTGGCAAGAGTGGGCTGGACAATGGCCTAAAGGAATTATCCAAAACAACCAAATTCATCGGATTGCAGTTGGCGGATAAAGCTCTTAACCAGTACCAGAGCACGCTGGATCGTTTGGTAGATGAGGGGGCGACACAGGAAGCCGCAATTTTTACGCTTTCCGGCCAACTGATTTTCTACAAAGCCACCGGAGAGAATATTTTGCCATCCATTCCGGATGGCTACATGCTCAATGAGGCGATTAATAAGGGGGCATATGCAGTAATAGATATGGCACCCAAAAACCGGCTGACCTTGCGTTCGCTGGTTTTGGTAAAAAGCAACAAACAGCGGGGTCGACAATATGTGTTGCAATTCACCCAACCCGTCCCGCGCCAAATTGAAGGTGAGGTCGAAACCGTACAGTCTGTATACCGAGATTATCAAGAGCTGACATTGTCGCGGGTCAGCTTGAAACGCTTATATGGAATCACCCTGAGCTTGTCTTTGTTGATCGTATTATTAACGGCGGTATCAGCGGCATTTTTCCTCAGTGAAAGATTGGGTTCTTCCCTGGAAGCGTTGGCAGAGGGAACGCGGGCAGTTGCACAAGGAAATTTCACCGGACAATATCCTATTCGCAGCAGAGATGAATTGGGCGCCTTGACCGGATTGTTTAACCAGATGACGCACCAGCTATCGGACGCCAAGGCCGCCAGCGAGGTACATCAGCGCCAGGTTGAGGGTGCCAAAGGCTATCTGGAAAGTGTTTTGACGCACCTTTCTTCCGGCGTGCTGGGCTTGGATGATGAGCTGCGCTTGCGTTCGGCGAACCGCAGCGCGGCACAGATTCTGGCTGTGCCGCTGCAAGAGATGCAGCGCATGTCTTTAGCACAAATTTCTGAAAAATTTGGCTTGCTCAATTCATTTTGTCGCGCCATTACTGACGCATTTACCGAGACCACCAATGGCGAATGGCAACGGCAAATTGAGCGATTGAGCAAGAATGGCAATCAGATTTTGTTGATACGTGGGACGCGTCTGCCAGCAGGTTCAGAAGCGGGTTACGTGGTGGTGTTCGATGACATCAGTCATTTGTTGCAGGCAGAACGACAGGCAGCTTGGGGCGAAGTGGCGCGCCGTTTGGCACACGAAATCAAGAATCCGCTCACGCCGATACAGCTCTCCGCAGAGCGTTTGCAGCACAAGTTGAGTGCACAACTGGATAGCGAAGGCGCACAATTGTTGCAGCGGGCGACGCAGACTATTGTCAGCCAGGTGGCCGCGATGAAAAATATGGTGGTTGATTTTGCCGACTATGCGCGCGGTCCGTCAACTCGAGTGGCGCGGCTGAACCTGCACCAGCTTATCGTAGAGGTATTGGGTTTATATGAGTCGCATCGCATTCCGATCACATTGAAACTTCAAGCCAGCCAAACCTGGGTGGATGGTGATGCCACGCGTTTACGACAAGTGCTGCATAATCTGCTGCAGAATGCCCAGGATGCCCTACAAAACGTAGATCAGCCGCAAATCACATTAATTACCAAGACGCAACCGGGAGAAATTCATTTGCAAGTTCTAGATAACGGCGGCGGGTTTTCTGTGAAGGTTCTCGCTCAGGCCTTTGAACCCTATATAACTACTAAAGCAAAGGGTACCGGACTGGGCTTGGCGATTGTGAAAAAAATCATCGAAGAGCATCACGGGCAGGTCAAAATTGAAAATGGCGTGAATGGCGGAGCGGCAGTCAATTTAAGTTTGCCAACCGTGGCGGAGAAATCATGACAGCCAAACGGATACTGGTGGTTGACGACGAAGTCGGAATTCGTGAATTGTTGGCCGAAATTTTGTTTGATGAAGGTTACCAAGCCGTGTTGGCAGAAAATGCCGCACAGGCACGCGCGTACCGTCACGAACACGAGCCGGACATGGTGCTGCTGGATATCTGGATGCCGGATACCGATGGTGTTACTTTACTCAAGGAATGGGTAGAGCAAGACTTGCTGACCATGCCCGTTGTGATGATGTCAGGGCATGGCACGATAGAGACAGCCGTGGAAGCCACCCGTATCGGTGCAATGGATTTTTTGGAGAAGCCGATCGCATTACAAAAGTTGCTTGACACTGTAGCGCAATCGCTCCGGGAATGGTCGGTCAAGGCGCGGCGCCCAGCCGATGGTGATATCCAGAGCGTGAGCATCGCAGTTGATGGCGCAAATCAATATTTTGCCTTGCCGCTGGATCTGCCGTTGCGCGAGGCGCGCGAACATTTTGATGCCATTTATTTTGATTACCATATGCAAAAAGAAGTGGGTAACGTGTCGCGTATCGCGGAAAAAATCGGCTTGGAGCGCACGCATTTATACCGGAAGCTTAAGCAATTGGGCATCAAGTTCAATAAAAAGAGCAGCAACGACGAATAACGGCAAAGCGGTTGCCCTCAGCGAGGGGCTGCGGCATAATTGCGGGCTTTAACGCTTTGATATAACCCGTTCTAGCGGGATCGTTCAGGAGGAAGTAAGTAATGACAGCCACGCGCAATATTACCCCACCCAAGTTTAACGACATTACCGGCGCGATTCGTATGTTGGCGGTAGACGCTGTGCAAAAAGCCAACTCTGGCCACCCCGGCGCACCGATGGGGATGGCGGAAATCGCCGAGGTATTATGGAATCGCCATTTGCGCCACAATCCGGCCAACCCGAAGTGGATTGATCGTGATCGCTTCGTGTTATCCAACGGGCACGGCTCAATGCTGATTTACGCGCTGCTGCATTTGTCCGGCTACGACTTGCCCATGGAAGAACTGAAGCGTTTTCGTCAGTTGCATTCTAAAACTCCGGGCCACCCTGAATACGGCTACGCGCCCGGTGTTGAAACGACCACCGGCCCGTTAGGACAGGGCATCACCAATGCAGTGGGCATGGCGATGGCGGAAAAATTATTGGCGGCAGAATTTAATCGCCCCGGTCACGAAATCGTCAATCATCACACCTACGTGTTTCTGGGCGATGGCTGCATGATGGAGGGGATTTCCCATGAAGCCTGTGCGTTGGCAGGTACCTGGGGTTTGGGCAAGCTGATTGCATTCTGGGATGACAACAACATTTCGATTGATAGCCACACCCAGGGCTGGTTCACCGATGACACCGCCAAACGCTTTGAAGCTTATGGCTGGCATGTGGTTGCCGATGTGAATGGCCATAATTCTGAAGCGGTACATGCCGCAATCAACGCGGGTAAAGCCGTTACAGACAAGCCAACATTGATTTGCTGCAAGACGATTATCGGCATGGGTTCGCCAAATAAAGCCGACTCTCACGATGTGCACGGTGCTGCCTTGGGTGACGCCGAAGTGGCTGCAACACGCGAACACATAGGCTGGAAATATCCACCTTTTGAAATTCCAGAACATGTCTACAAAGCATGGGATGCGCGTACCAAAGGCGAAGGCCTGGAAAAATTGTGGAGCAACAAGTTCGCCCAATATCGCGCAGCATTCCCGAAAGAAGCCGCCGAATTCGAGCGCCGCAACAAGGGCGAGTTGCCTGCCAATTGGAGCGCACATACAGCCGAGATAATTGCTAAAACCAATGAAAAGGCAGAAACCATTTCCAGCCGCAAGGCATCGCAAAACGCCATCAACGCTTTGCAACCCGTGCTTCCTGAGTTTTTGGGCGGCTCGGCGGACTTGACCGGCTCTAATTTCACCAACTGGAATGGCTGTAAACCGGTACATGCCAAATCGATTGGCAATTACATCAGCTACGGCGTGCGCGAGTTTGGCATGTCCGCCATCATGAACGGTATGTCTTTGCATGGCGGCCTGTTGCCATTCGGCGGTACTTTTTTGATGTTCTCGGAATATGCGCGCAATGCTTTGCGCATGGCGGCGCTGATGAAGCAGCGCGTGATTTTTGTTTACACGCACGATTCCATCGGGCTGGGCGAAGACGGCCCAACCCATCAACCGGTCGAGCAGACCGCAACCTTGCGCTATATTCCTAACATGGAAGTATGGCGGCCCTGCGATACAGTCGAATCGGCTGTCGCCTGGGTGGCCGCTGTCGAGCGCAACGATGGCCCAAGCAGCTTGATTTTCAGTCGCCAGAATCTGGCGTTCCAAAAGCGCGACAC
>DASRWN010000020.1:0-7372 GCA_035654595.1 Gallionella sp.
GTTGAATGATTTTGTTAAGGTCGGGTCAGATCCCTTGAACTTGCTCAAACAAAGCGTAGTCGGTTATACCAAGCTGAATGATAAACCAGATAATCCCGCTCCGCAGGGGTTGCGTTAACACAGAAAGTGATGATGCGTAAATATTACCTAATAATTTGTTATGGCTTATTTGTGCTGTCGGCCGCACATGCTGCGGATACGGCACAAACACGGTCATCAGCCGAGTCTGGCGGCCAGAAGGCGGACCCGCAAAGACAGGTTGCTCCGATTGATTCAGTCGTAGCTGTAGTGAATGGTGATGTAATCACGCGCCATGAACTGGGTGAAAAAGTAGCGTTGGCGGCGCGTCAATTGAAAAAACAAGGTACGCCATTGCCGGCACCGGAAGTGCTGGAAAAACAGATGTTGGAGCGCATGATTAGCGACATGCTGCAAACGCAATTTGCCAAAGATGCCGGTGTACGCGTGGAGGATGCGCAACTTGACTTAGCGATAAACCGTATTGCGCAGCAGAATAATTTTGCTGACTTGGCCGGCTTCCGCGTCAAGCTGGAATCGGATGGAGTGGATTACGAAAAATTCCGTGAGGAGGTGCGCATGGAAATTATCTCTACCCGGCTACGCGAGCGTGAAATAGACAGTAAGTTGCAGATCAGCGACTCTGAAATAGACAATTATCTTGCCAGCAAAGCAAAGCTGGGTGATGCACAGCAGGAATATCATCTTGCTCACATTTTGCTGGTGGTGCCTGAGCAAGCCAGCGCGGAAAAAATCCAGTCCAGTCATCTGCGTGCCGAACAGGCATTGAACCAATTGCAAAGCGGGGCCGAATTTGCGCAAGTTGCCGCAGGATTATCTGATGCCAAGGACGCCTTGACTGGCGGAGACCTTGGTTGGCGTGCCGGTGACCGAATTCCACCGCTGTTTATTGAGGCATTGCAGAAGCTCCAGCCCGGACAAATCACGCCAATATTGCGCAGCCCAAGCGGTTTTCATATTGTAAAACTGGTAGAAAAACGTAGTGGCAACGCGCCGGTGGTGGTTACGCAAACCCACGTGCGCCACATTCTGATCAAGGCCAACGAGATCACGTCAGCGTCGGAGGCACAGCGACGTATTCTGGAAATCAAGCAACGTATCGAAGCCGGCGCAGATTTTGTCGAACAAGCCAAGCGTTATTCAGAAGATGGCAGCGCACAACAAGGCGGCGAGCTGGACTGGATTTCACCGGGTCAAACCGTTCCTGAATTCGAAGCAGCGATGAACAAGTTACAACCTGCCGAAATGGTAATGGTGCAGACCCAGTTTGGCTGGCATCTAATTCAGGTGTTGGGGCGGCGTAGCACCGATGTGAGCGTGCAACAACAGCGTCAGCAGGCGCGCATAGCGATCGGCACACTTAAATCAGATGAGCTTTACGAAGATTGGTTACGCCAATTACGCGACCGCGCCTTTGTTGAGTACCACCTCGAAGCAAAAAACAAGTTGTGACAGCGGGTTTGGTTTTTGCCCCCTTGGTGGTTACAGCGGGCGAGCCGGCCGGTATAGGCCCGGATTTATGCGTGCAGTTGGCGAAACACACACATATCGTTCCTCTGGTCGTGATCGCAGATAAAAACTTGCTGCTTGAGCGTGCCGCACAACTTCAAATTGATTTACAAGTCCGTGATTACATCGCGGGCCAAGTCAATACCGATCGACCGGATATTCTGACGGTTATCCATGTGCCGCTCAACGTACCATGTCGCGCTGGCGTGTTAAATGCGGCTAATAGCCAGTATGTGTTGGCGACGTTGCAGCATGCTGTGCAGGGCTGTCAAACGGGTGAATTTTCCGGCATGGTAACCGGCCCGGTTCACAAAAGTATTATCAATGATGCAGGAATTACATTTACCGGACACACTGAATTCCTGGCCGAACAAACCGGTACAAAATTAGTGGTGATGCTACTGGTCGGGGGCGGAATGCGCGTAGCACTTGCTACTACGCATCTTGCTCTGAAGGATGTTCCCGGTGCGATTACTGCGGTGCTGCTGGAAAATGTGTTGCACATCATTCATCGTGAGTTACAAACCCGATTTAATATCAACCAGCCGCGCATTCTGGTCGCAGGGCTGAACCCTCATGCCGGTGAGGATGGTTATTTGGGGCGAGAAGAAATCGAAGTGATCATCCCGCTGCTCGATAAATTGCGCAATCAAGGTATCAATGTAAGCGGGCCGTTACCTGCTGACACGCTGTTCACACCGTACAGTCTGGCGCAAGGTGACTGCGTGGTGGCGATGTATCACGACCAAGGGTTGCCAACGCTAAAGCATGCCAGTTTTGGTCAAGGGGTGAATGTCACGCTTGGCTTGCCTATTATCCGTACCTCGGTTGACCATGGCACAGCGCTGGATTTGGCGGGAACCGGCAGGGCTGATTGTGGGAGCATGATGGAGGCGATAAAAATCGCTGCACAGATGGTGCGGCAAACACCTAACCGGAATGCATAAAGCGCGTAAACGTTTTGGCCAGAATTTTTTGGTCAATGAGCGCGTTATCAACGACATCATTGCTGCAATCCGACCTGAACAAAGCGACAGTATGGTTGAAATTGGACCTGGCCTGGGCGCATTAACTCGACCGCTGCTGAAAAAATTAAACCATTTACATGTGATAGAAATTGACCGGGATATTGTCGCTCGTCTGGAAAACGATTACCCGCAAGATCAACCAAAATCGAAATTAACCGTTCATGCGCAAGATGCACTGACGTTTGATTTTGCTCTGCTGGATATGCCACTACGGATAGTCGGCAATCTGCCTTACAACATCTCCTCGCCATTATTGTTTCACTGTGCTGCTTATGCGGAGCGCATCTGTGATATGCACTTCATGCTGCAAAACGAAGTGGTTGAACGCATGGTTGCGGCACCTTCTACGCCAGAATATGGGCGGCTGTCGGTCATGTTGCAATATCGTTTCCATATGGAAAAGTTGTTTGATGTCATGCCGGAATCGTTTCGCCCTGCACCCAAAGTGAACTCCGCCATCGTGCGTATGATTCCTCTGGCGAGCAGTGCCATTGTCGTGCGCAATGAGCAGCTCTACGCTGCAATTGTGAGCGCAGCGTTCGGTCAACGGCGCAAGACTTTGCGCAACGCGCTACGGCATTATTTGAATGCAGCGGATTTCCAAAAATTGGATATTGACGCACAACTTCGAGCCGAGAATTTATCGGTAAACGAGTTCGCCAAGTTGGCAAACTATCTGGACAGTTAAGCTCCAAATTGATTACTCTAAACTTGTACCTCAGTTCTGGTTGTCATTGAGCACGGGCTTGGAATTCAATTTTTTGACCATCACGGCGGTTATTGACAGTCAATCAAATTTCCACCATTTCAAAATCTTCTTTGCGCGCGCCGCATTCCGGACAAACCCAGTTGATCGGCATGTCTGCCCAACGTGTGCCGGGTGCGATACCTTCGTCGGGTGAACCGGTTGCTTCGTCGTAAATCCAGCCGCATATCAGGCATAGATAGGTTTTGTATTCAGTAGTCATCGTCCTTGAATAGGGTAAAATGTGCACACGCCACGTATTTTATCATTGCTTATTCCATGTCCGAATCGTTTCCGCTCGTGATGAGTTTTGCCGCCACTGACCCCAGTGGCGGCGCCGGGTTGCAGGCTGACATTTTGACCATTTCCAGCATGGGTTGTCATCCGCTTTCAATCGTCACCGCAATCACGGTGCAGGACACCAGTGGCGTGGACGATGTGCTGGCGATTGATCCCGAGTGGGTGGTGGACCAGGCGCGCGCCATGCTTGAGGACGTGCCGGTGGCGGCATTTAAAATAGGGTTGTTGGGCAGCGTAGAAAATATTGCGGCGATTGCCGAAGTATTGGCAGACTATCCGGATATTCCGCTGGTGCTTGATCCGGTGTTGGCTTCGGGGCGCGGTGATGAGTTGGCAGATGAAGACATGCTGGATGCAATGCGTGAGTTGCTGATCCCGCAGGCAACCATCATTACGCCTAACAGTATGGAAGCGCGGCGTCTGGCATTGAACGAAGATAATGATGAAGACGACCCAACACTGGAGGAATGTGCCAAACGTATTCTGCGCATGGGTTGCGAATATGTGTTGATTACCGGTACACATGAGCAAACACCAAAAGTCATCAACACCCTGTATAGCGAGCAGGGCCTGCAGCGCAGCGACAGCTGGACGCGGCTCGCTGGTATATATCACGGCTCTGGGTGCACGCTGGCTTCTGCTATTGCAGCCTTGCTGGCGCAAGGAGTGGCCGTACCGGATGCGGTAAAAGAAGCGCAGGAATACACGTGGCAGACATTGCATGCGGGTTTCCGCCCGGGCATGGGGCAACATATTCCAGATCGATTATTCTGGGCGCGTGGCGAAGAGGATGAGCTTCAACCTGAACGCCAAAATTAAAGGTTTATATGCGATTACGCCGGATGAATCAAATACGGCAGAATTGCTACGTAAGGTAAAGCTGGCTTTGTTAGGCGGCGCACGGGTATTGCAATATCGCAACAAACTCGCTGACACGGCACTGCGTTTACAGCAAGCCAATGCACTGCGCGATCTGACCAACGAGTTTTCTGTGCCGTTAATCATCAATGATGATGCGGTGTTGGCACGGCAAGTAGCTGCTGACGGCGTGCATTTAGGTGGCGCAGATATGGGTGTTCAGGCTGCGAGAAAACAGCTTGGCGCGGACAAAATTATCGGTGTGTCTTGTTATAATCAAGTCTCTTTGGCGCAGGCTGCTGTGTTGCAGGGCGCAGATTACGTAGCGTTCGGCAGTTTCTTTGCCTCGACGGTGAAGCCGGATGCCGTGCTGGCAACGTTTGATTTGCTGCGTCTGGCGCGCCGCGAACTGCTTGTTCCATTGGTCGCGATTGGTGGCATTACTGCACATAACGGCCCGCAGTTATTGGCGTCTGGTGCCGATGCGCTGGCAGTCATTTCGGCAGTATTTGCTGCGCAGGATATTCAAAGTGCGGCACAACAGCTTTCACATTTGAAATTTTCTTAAAACATTTTTGGTGGAAAGACACGGCATGACCTCGCATAACCAGCAGCTATTTGAACAATCCCAAAAAATTATCCCTGGCGGAGTGAATTCACCGGTGCGTGCATTCCGCTCAGTGGGCGGTACACCGCTCTTTTTTGAGCGAGGGCTGGGTGCGTATGTGTGGGACGCGGACGGCAAGCGTTATACGGATTATGTCGGTTCGTGGGGGCCAATGATTGTTGGGCATTGTCATCCTGAAGTGGTTAAGGCAGTGCAGAATGCGGCCGCACGAGGCTTGGGTTTTGGCGCACCAACTGCGTCTGAATTAGAATTGGCACAGCTATTGTGTAAATTGCTGCCGAGCCTGGAAATGGTGCGTCTGGTCAGTTCCGGTACCGAGGCGACGATGTCGGCTATTCGTTTGGCGCGCGGCTTTACCGGGCGTAAACGCATCATCAAATTTGAAGGTTGTTATCATGGGCATTCGGATGGCCTGTTGGTCAAAGCTGGTTCTGGCGCATTGACCTTTGGCCAGCCCAGCTCTTCGGGTGTACCTGCAGAAATTGCAGCGCTCACCACGGTCTTGGATTACAACGATGTGGCAGGTCTGGAGCGGACTTTTGCTGAGCTGGGCGATGAAATCGCCGCAGTGATTGTTGAACCGGTGGCGGGCAATATGAACCTCGTCACGCCCAAGTTGGTATTTTTGAGTGCGTTGCGTAAGTTATGTACTCGGCATGGCGCGGTATTAATTTTGGACGAAGTGATGACTGGTTTCCGCGTCGGTTTGCAAGGTGCACAGGGTTATTACAACATTCAGCCGGACCTGCTCACGCTGGGTAAAGTGATGGGCGGCGGGCTGCCGGCGGCGGCGTTTGGCGGTCGCCGCGACATCATGCAGTGTCTTGCCCCGCTTGGCGCGGTGTATCAGGCGGGTACGCTGTCCGGCAATCCGGTGGCAGTCGCAGCCGGGCTAGCCACCCTGAAATTGGTCCAGACTGCGGGTTTTTATGAACACCTGTCCACGCGCGCCAAACAACTAACCGAGGGGCTGATGGCAAGTGCGCAAAAGCACGCTGTTCCGTTCTGTGCGCAAGCGGTGGGGGGCATGTTTGGTCTGTATTTTAGCGCTGAATTACCCACCAGCTATACAGAAGTGATGAGCTGTGACAAGGAAGCGTTCAATCGTTTTTTTCATGCCATGTTACAAGAGGGTATTTATTTCGCACCTTCCGCTTTCGAGGCTGGTTTTGTCTCAGCCGCTCACACGGAAGCGGATGTTGCCACAACAGTGGCGGCTGCCGATAAGATTTTCGCGGCCTGGAAATAATGGGCTTGT
The DNA here is from genome assembly GCA_035654595.1 of Gallionella sp. Lineage (GTDB taxonomy): Bacteria > Pseudomonadota > Gammaproteobacteria > Burkholderiales > Gallionellaceae > Gallionella. Next base: position 6,366 of record DASRWN010000020.1, read on the forward strand.
TTTCGCAAGCCGTTTTTTTTACAACCGTAAATCATTTGCAAGACTTGCCGCTACATGGCGGTAAAGAAGTAGCATTTGTGGGGCGCTCCAATGCGGGCAAATCAAGTGCGATTAACACACTGGCAAATCATGTGCGCCTGGCTTACACCAGCAAAACGCCTGGACGTACCCAGCATCTGAATTATTTTTTGCTGGCAAAAGACAAGTTTTTAGTCGATTTGCCAGGCTATGGCTACGCTAAAGTGCCGGTAGAAAGCAAGCGACATTGGGAAGGACTACTCAGCGAGTATTTGCAAAGTCGTGAAGAATTATGCGGCTTGGTGGTAATCATGGACGCTCGTCACCCGATGACCGCGCTGGATGAAAATATGCTGGCGTGGTTTGTCCCTACCGGCAAGCCGGTTCATATTCTGCTCACCAAGTCGGACAAACTCAGCCGTCAGCAAGCTGTGCTGACCTTGAATCGCATAAAATCTCATCTGGACGAATTTTATCCACTCTGTTCCGTACAATTGTTTTCCAGCTTGAAGAAACTTGGCATGGAGGAGGCAGAAAGTGTCATCGCTGGGTGGCTACGGCAGTGAAGGGATAAAAAAGCCCCCAGCTAGTGGGGGCAAAAATCTTAACTTAAGGTTAAGATGCACGTTCACAGGGAGGAGAAACGTGGAATGACTGACATCATTCACAGCGTGAGATTAGCCTTTTCTTAAATAGTTCAAAAGAAAATATTTTGTAGAGAAAATCATGCAAACACTTGGACAATACCCACATATTAGAATGCGCCGTATGCGTCGTGACAACTTTTCACGCAACTTAATGCGGGAGTATGCACTCACATCAGCAGATTTTATTTATCCGGTATTTGTGCTGGAGGGCAATAACCGTAGTGAACCGGTAAAGTCCATGCCTGGGGTGCAGCGCAAGACCCTGGATAAGGTGCTGGCAGATGCCGAACAATGTCTGCAGCTCGGCATTCCGGCAATGGCGCTATTTCCGGTGATTGATGA
>DASRWN010000021.1:0-8192 GCA_035654595.1 Gallionella sp.
TTGGATTCGGCGTTACAACGGGGCGAAGTGAAAATTGAAGGGCGCAGTACGCAAGGCGAACATTTGCTGCACACACTGGATATGAGCAGCTTGGAGGCAAAAGATCTGGACGGTGAGTTTTTGGATAAACTGGGGTTGCATCTCTATCAGCCGGTTATCCTGCCTGTCATTGGTCAAATTGCTACAGACAGCGTGGCACAGCGTGCCGGGCTACGGGAAAGCGACCGTATTTTACGTGCAGCCAATCAAGCAGTGCAGTACTGGAGCGATGTTGTTGCAGTTGTGCGCGCACATCCCGGCCAGCCGGTGCAACTTGATATTCAACGCGGCGAGTTAACCATGAGCTTGTCAGTGATTCCGCAGGCTATCACCGAGTCTGGCAAGCAAGTCGGCAAGATCGGTGCGGCTCCGAAAATTGATCAGGCCGCATGGCAGGCAATGTTGACCGAGGTGCGCTATACACCGCTGGAGAGTCTGACGCAGTCTTTGCGCAAGACTTGGGAAACTTCAGTCATCACGCTGAAAATGTTAGGCAAGATGGTAGTAGGCCAGGTGTCGCTGAAGAATCTGAGCGGTCCGATAACCATTGCCGATTATGCCGGGCAATCTGCCCAAATAGGGTTACTCGCCTATCTGGGGTTCCTTGCGCTTATCAGTATCAGTCTGGGTGTCTTGAATTTGTTGCCCATTCCCTTATTGGATGGGGGCCACTTGCTGTATTATGTTGTCGAGTTAATCAAGGGTAGCCCGGTTCCTGAGCAGATTTGGGAACTCGGGCAGAAGATTGGGATAGCCCTGCTTGGCACAATGATGTTTTTTGCCTTGTACAACGATATTAATCGCCTCATTACATCTGGCTGAGACCAATGAAATTATTCAGACTGGCAGGACTCGTTTCCCTGTTTTACGCTTTGCCTGCTTGGGCTATTGAGCCATTTGTCATCAAGGATATTCGCGTTGAAGGCATTCAGCGTACCGAAGCTGGTACTGTATTCAGCTATTTACCGGTGAAAGTGGGCGAAACCATAGACGATAAAAAATCTGTAGAAGCGATTCATGCCCTGTACGCCACCGGTTTTTTCAAAGATGTGCGACTGGAAGTTGATCGGGGTGTGCTGGTTGTTGTTGTCAGTGAACGGCCTACCATCGCCAGCGTGAAATTTAACGGCATCAGCGATATCCCACAGGATCAACTGAAAGACGGTCTGAAATCTGCGGGGCTGGCCGAAGGGCGCATATTCGATCAAAGTTTGCTGGACAAATCCGTGCAGGAATTAAAGCGACAGTACGTCGCACGCGGTAAATACGGCGTCACCGTCACCGCCAAGGTGTCTGATCTGGCGCGGAATCGTGTCAGCGTGGTCTTCGATGTGGTTGAAGGCGATGTATCCAGGATCAAGCAAATCAATATTGTCGGTAACAAGGCTTACAAGGAAGACGATTTGCTTGCATTGATGAAACTGAGTACGCCGGACTGGATAAGCTGGTTCAGTAAAAATGATCAATATTCCAAACAAAAATTATCTGCGGATATAGAAACAATGCGCTCCACCTATTTGGACAATGGTTATTTGGAGTTCACCGTTGACTCGACCCAAGTGTCCATCACGCCCGACAAAAAAGATATCTACATCACAATTAATGTCACTGAAGGCCCTAAATACACTGTCTCAAAAGTGGAGGTGTCCGGCAACACTTTGATTGCCAAAGAGCAAATCGAAAAGCTCATACAGGTTAAACCGGGCGATGTTTTTTCCCGCAAAGCATTGACTGAGACCAGTAAAAAAGTAGGTGAACGCCTGGGTGCAGAGGGATACGCGTTTGCGAATGTCAACGCGATTCCGGCGACGGATAAGGAAAAACATAAAGTGGCTTTTAATTTTGTCGTCGATCCGGGGCGGCGTGTCTATATTCGTCGGATCAATATTTCAGGCAACACCCGGACACAAGATGAGGTAATCCGACGCGAGTTTCGCCAATTTGAAGGTGCGTGGTTCGATGGTGACAAGATCAAGAAATCTAAACAGCGCGTCGACAAACTGGATTTCTTCTCCGAGGTAAATATTGAAACGCCGGCGGTACAAGGCACGTCAGACCAAATGGATGTGAATATGGCGGTCAAGGAAAAAAATACCGGCAGCATTAGCGTTGGCGGCGGATTCAGCAGCGGGGAAGGTATCGTACTTTCCGCAGGGGTCACACAGGCGAATCTTTTCGGTAGCGGTAATTATCTCTCTACCCAAATCAGTACCAGCAGGATTAATCGGGTATATGCGCTTTCCTTTACCAATCCATACTATACAGATGATGGGGTGAGCCGTGGTTTTGATTTATATAAACGTGATGTCAATGCGACCAGCGCATCGTTAAGCCAGTTTACCTCGAACACGTCGGGCGCAGGGATACGTTTTGGCGTGCCAATCAAGGAAGATGAAAGCATCAGTTACGGCCTGACTGCAGAGCGAACCACCCTGGGGTTGACCCCCATCAGTCCGGCTCGATATGCCACTTTTATTGATACATTCGGTGCGACCACCAGCACTTTGAGCGGCACGGCGGGGTGGACCAGAGATACGCGTGACAGTGCAATTGATACCACCCAAGGCACTGTGCAGCGTGCCGTTGCGGAGGTTGCGCTACCGGTGCTGGACCTGCACTACTATAAATTGAGTTATGAGCACCAGTGGTTCTATCCGGTTAAAGAGAATGTAGTACTGCTGTTGAATGGACAAGTCGGCGTAGGTGGAGGATATTCCGGGCAAGGGCTACCATTCTTCAAGAATTTCTACGCGGGAGGTATCGGTTCGGTGCGCGGATATGATACAAATTCATTAGGGCCGCGTGATATAAATGACCTGTCACTGGGTGGGACGCGTCGGATCGTAGGCAGCTCCGAATTATTTATTCCCTTCCCGGGCATGAGCAAAGAAAAGGCGGTACGCCTGAGCGGTTTTGTGGATGGTGGCGCTGTGTATGGCCCGGGTGATTTGCCAGGTACGGTCGGGTTTCGTTTTTCAACCGGCTTGGCCGTTACCTGGGTATCGCCCGTGGGGCCACTAAAGTTGAGTTATGGTGTTCCATTGAACAAACAGAACGGTGATAAATTGCAGCAATTCCAGTTTACGTTGGGCAATATATTTTGATTGGCAAGGAGTTTAAGAAATGAAAACGATATTCAAGGCCGTCCTGTTGGCGGCTATTCTGAATGCCGGCGTTGTGTTGGCCGGAGATTTCAAGGTGGGGGTTGTCGACACAGAGCGTGTGTTGCGTGAATCAGCGCCTGCGATAAAAGCTGAAAAAAAGATTGAAAAGGAATTTTCTTCTCGCGAGCAGGAAATTAAAGCTCTGGCTAAACAGGCAAAAGATTTGCAGGCTTCATTGGAACGCGACGCACTGACGCTATCCGACTCTGATCGACGTAATAAAGAGCGTGAGCTAAGTGGCATGAATGTGAACTTGCAACGTTTGCAGCGGGAGTTTCGCGAAGATTTGAATCTGCGTAAAAACGAAGAGTTGGCAGTAGTTCTGGAACGTGCAAATAAGGCAATTCAGATAATCGCCGAGACTGAAAAATACGATCTAATTTTGCAGGAAGCAGCATACCGCAATATCAAGATCGATATTACCGATAAGGTCATTGCTTATCTTGGTAACGATAAATCTGACAACAAGACTGATAGCAAGACGGATAAATAAGGTGTTGGTCTTATGGCAGATTCATGGCGATTAACAGAGATAGTAGCGCAACTGGGCGGGCAACTATTAGGTGATGCCGATGCATCCATTTCTCAGGTTGCTACTCTGGAGGCCGCCCAAGCCCACCATATCAGTTTCCTTGCCAACAGCAAATACCGTACGCAACTAAGCGGCACGCGCGCCGGTGCAGTGATTCTCGGCCAGGCCGATGCCGATGCGACACGTATTCCGCGTATCGTTTCCAGCAATCCTTATGCCTATTTTGCCAAGGTCTCGGCTTTGTTGAATCCAATGCCAAAAATCGAGCCTGGTGTGCATCCCGATGCAGTGGTCAGTCGGTCGGCGCAGGTGGATGTCACTGCCAGCATTGCCGCAACCGCGGTGATTGCCGATGGGGCGAAGATAGGTGCTTTTTCGATTATCGGAGAAGGCTGCAGTATTGGTGCAAATGTGCTGATTGGCAGCCATGCACGGTTGTATCCGCGTGTGGTGATTTATCAGGGTTGCGTGCTGGGTGATAACTTTATCGCTCATTCCGGAGTGGTAATTGGCGCAGATGGTTTTGGTATGGCGATGGATGAGGGCTGCTGGATAAAGGTCCCGCAAATTGGCAGGGTGCTGATTGGTAATGATGTTGAGATTGGTGCCAATACAACAATTGACCGGGGTACGTTAGACGATACAGTCATCGAAGATGGCGTAAAGCTGGACAATCAGATCCAGATCGCGCATAACGTGCGTATTGGCGCGTATAGCGCAATTGCCGGATGCGTCGGGATAGCGGGGAGCACGGAAATCGGCAAATATTGCCGGATCGGCGGCGGCTCGGCGATACTGGGACATTTAAAACTGGCTGATCATGTTGATATTGGCGCATGCACCTTAATCAGCAAGTCCATACTGGAGGCGGGTTCTTATACTGGTATTTTTCCGTTTGATAAAACCGAAGCGTGGCGAAAAAATGCAGTACATGTCCGCCATCTTGATAAATTAGTAGAACGCATACGGATATTGGAGCAGCAAGTTAGCTCGTTAACAGGGAAAATCTGATGGATACGCAAATGGATATACATGCAATTCTGGAGCACCTTCCACACCGCTATCCTTTTTTACTGGTAGATCGCGTGCTTTCGCTCGAACCGGGCAAAAATATCGTTGCATTGAAAAATGTCACTATCAATGAGCCCTATTTCCCCGGCCATTACCCGCATCATCCGGTGATGCCTGGCGTGATGATTATCGAAACCATGGCGCAAGTTGCCGCGTTGCTGTCATTCAAGACAATGGGGAACAAGCCGGACGATAAATCCGTGTATTACTTTGCCGGTATAGACGGGGCACGCTTCAAGCGACCAGTTGGCCCGGGCGATCAATTGATCGTTAAAGCGACGCTGGTACGCACCATGCGCGGGGTGTTCAAGTTTAGTGCAACGGCAGAAGTGGACGGGCAACTGGCGGCTGAAGCAGAATTGATGTGCACCATTAAATCGGTCGAATAATGCGTCATCCAACGGCCATTATTCATCCTGCCGCCAAGCTTGCCGATAGTGTTGAAGTCGGTGCGTATTCGGTTATCGGAGAGCATGTCGAGATTGGTTCTGATACTTCGGTTGGTCCGCATGTGGTGATCAACGGGCATACCCGTATCGGCCGGAATAACCGTATTTTTCAATTTTGTTCTCTGGGTGAGATACCACAGGACAAAAAATATGCCGGCGAACCGACGCGGCTGGAAATCGGTGATCACAACGTAATTCGTGAATTCTGCACCTTCAATACAGGCACTGCGCAAGACATCGGCGTAACAAGGGTTGGCAGTCATAACTGGATCATGGCTTATGTGCATCTGGCACACGATTGTCAGGTAGGCAACCACACCGTTTTTGCCAATAACGCTCAGTTGGCCGGTCATGTTGAGGTGGGCGATTATGCGATTCTGGGCGGCTTTACCGTGGCACATCAATTCGTCAAAATCGGCGCCCATATTATTACCGGCATGGGTACGATTTTGTTGCAGGACTTGCCCCCATATGTGTTGGCCTCCGGTAACCCGGCGGCAGTATATGGTATCAACGCAGAAGGTTTGAAACGCAGAGGATTTAACAGCCCTGCCATTATGGCAATCAAGCGCGCCTACAAGACACTATACAAATCCGGCTTGAGTTTCACCGAGGCAAAAGCCGCTATTCAATTACAACTGGCAGAGCATGTTGAGCTACAGCCGATGGCGGATTTTCTTGCCAGATCAGAGCGCGGCATTGTCCGCTGACGAGGGATGCCGAATCAGTGTGTCCGCCGGGTTGTGCAGAATCCCTTTGACAGGTTTTTTTAAATGACGCGACAAAAAATCGTAGTGGCTATTGTAGCGGGTGAGGCTTCGGGAGATATGCTGGGCAGCCACCTGATGACGGCCATCAAAGAAGCCAGACCTGATGTCGAATTCATCGGTATCGGCGGTCCCAGAATGCAGGCTGTCGGTATGCAGGTGCTATTCCCGATGGAAAAACTGGCGGTACGCGGCTATGTCGAAGTGTTGCTGCACTACTTTGAGATAGTTGGCATACGCCACAAGCTGCGCAAATATTTTTTAGCGCATCGTCCCGATTTGTTCATTGCGGTTGACGCGCCGGATTTTAATCTTGATCTGGAAATCTCACTCAAACAGCACGGCATTCCAACCATCCATTACGTCAGCCCATCGATTTGGGCATGGCGTGCCGAGCGTATCGGTAAAATCAAACGCGCGGTTTCGCATCTGTTGGCATTGTTTCCCCATGAACCAAGCTTGTATGAGCAAGCTGGCATACCGGTGGATTATGTCGGGCATCCTCTCGCCGATTTGTTCCCTGATCAGCCCAAACGTGCCGAAATGCGCGAGGCAATGCGCATTCCGTTACAGGCAGTCGTATTCGCTTTTTTGCCGGGCAGTCGTCAAAGCGAGGTCAAGTATTTGGCGCGCACTTATGTTGAGACGGCAAAATTGATTTTGCAGCAAATACCCGATGCGCGTTTTTTGGTGCCTCTGGTGAGTCGCGAGACGCGCCTGATTTTTGAACAGGCGATTTATGACTGTGATGCGCAGCAATTGCCGATCACATTGCTGTTCGGCCACGCACAAGATGCGATGATTGCTGCTGATGCGGTACTGGTTGCGTCCGGTACAGCAACGCTTGAGGCGGCATTACTCAAACGTGCCATGGTGATCACGTATCGCATGCCTGCACTGTCATGGTGGATGATTAAACGCAAACGCTATCAGCCTTATGTCGGGCTGCCCAATATTTTGTGCGGACGCTTTGTTGTACCCGAGCTAATACAGGAAGATGCAACGCCGGAAAATCTTACCCAGGCGTTATTGAATTTGCTCAATGAAAAAGGTGCGCTAGCTCAGCTCGAAGAGACCTTCACCAGGTTGCACCATACATTGCGCCAGAACACCGCAAAAAAAGCGGCTGAAGCTATTCTGCCGTATTTGTCCGTACAACATGACTGATATGCTGTTGATCTGCGGAGTGGATGAGGCGGGGCGCGGACCGTTGGCCGGGCCGGTGGCTGCGGCAGCGGTGATACTCGATGAGAACAATCCGATTGAGGGCCTTGCGGACTCAAAAAAACTTTCTGAGCTGCGACGTGACCAACTGGCGGTCATCATCCGCAAGCGGGCGTTAGCATGGGCGGTGGCTTATGCAGAAGTCGCCGAAATAGATCGGCTCAATATTTTGCAAGCCACGCTGTTGGCGATGCGCCGTGCTGTGGAGGCTTTAACGGTGCGTCCGCAGCGGGTTTTGGTAGACGGCTTGTATTGCCCGGCAACCGGTATTCCCAGCCTGGCCATTGTCAAAGGAGACAGCAAAGTTGCGGCGATTTCTGCCGCTTCCATCTTGGCGAAGACGGCACGTGATGCCTTGATGCTGGAGCTGCACCAGCACTATCCGCATTATGGATTTGCCGGCCATAAGGGTTACCCAACCGCTGCACATCTTGCTGCGTTACAAAAACATGGCGCATCGGCGGTGCATCGCAGGAGCTTTAAACCGGTGCGCGCAGTGTTACAGTACGCTCCGCTTGATATTTTTTAAGGTCATCATGGCTTTATTTAAACTTTTGCACTTACTGGCTGCGCTCATCTGGGTGGGTGGGATGTTCTTCGCCTACATGGTACTGCGTCCGGCCGCAGTTGATACGTTGGCACCACCCGATCGCCTGCGCTTGTGGGATGTGGTGTTCCGCCGCTTTTTCGGCTGGGTATGGAGTGCTGTTGGAACCTTGTTAGTCAGTGGTTTTTATATGATGTATCTATATGGCGGCATTACGCAAGTGTCACGCTCCGTTTGCCTTATGCTGCTTTCAGGGATAACCATGATGGTGATTTTCGGCTATCTGTTTTTCGCCTGCTATGTGCCTTTCAACCTGCACGTTGCCAAGCAGCGCTGGAAGGAAGCAGCTGACATGCTGGGCAAGATGCGTAAAATCATCACGGTCAATTTGACGTTGGG
>DASRWN010000022.1:0-18862 GCA_035654595.1 Gallionella sp.
GGGGAAAATATCGTTCCGACACCCCACCATCGGAATGCCTGATAAAATCCAACTCCCGATCAACGCCTACTCCATATAGTTCCGACACCCCACCATCGGAATGCCTGATAAAATGAGCAGCCAGATCGCATCGTTGACCAAACAGTTCCGACACCCCACCATCGGAATGCCTGATAAAATCGCAAACGTTTGCGACTTAACCAAAACACAGTTCCGACACCCCACCATCGGAATGCCTGATAAAATAACGCGACATGCTGGGAGCCAAGTTGATCAGTTCCGACACCCCACCATCGGAATGCCTGATAAAATCCTCAAACAACCCGGGCAAGTTGCACGAACGTTCCGACACCCCACCATCGGAATGCCTGATAAAATCGAACTTTTGAAACACTCGAAAGCGGGTTTGGTTCCGACACCCCACCATCGGAATGCCTGATAAAATTTGGTGCAATGTGAGCGCAAATAAATTACAGTTCCGACACCCCACCATCGGAATGCCTGATAAAATGCTACATCACAGATAGGGCTTGGAGGTAAAGTTCCGACACCCCACCATCGGAATGCCTGATAAAATCACGCCTACCGTGACCGAATTCATCGCGTCGTTCCGACACCCCACCATCGGAATGCCTGATAAAATTGCGCCGGTCATTACACAGCCAGGTTTAACGTTCCGACACCCCACCATCGGAATGCCTGATAAAATATACAATACACTACAGCAGCTTGCTGTACAGTTCCGACACCCCACCATCGGAATGCCTGATAAAATAGATCGCACGCAGTCGGTTGTTTTGATTGTGAAGTTGTTTTAGAAAAGCCCAACTTGCTCCGGCTGGTTGGGCTTTTTTCTTGTGGGCTTCGAGCCAAAAAACTCACGGGTCATCCCGTACTGTTTATCGGTCACGAGGAAAAAGGCCACTTGTGCCCCTGCCGGAATGCCTAAACGGATGCGCTGTATAGTAGCTTCGGCAACTGCCATTGTGGGGAAATGCCGTACATAGAGCGAGTTTTGCAACTGGAAGAAATTTTCTTGCAACAGGCTTTTGCGGAACAGCGTGTAATCGCGCCGTTCCTCGCGTTCTATCATCGGGCAATCATAAACCGCGATCACCCACATCACGCGCCATCCGTTGACCGCCATTCTTTAGCGCCCCTGCTAGTATCTAGTCCATCGGGAAGTGTCAACTTCTTGCTCTGACCATCAAGGATGCGCACGTAGCTGGCAATGCTTGCATCAATTGCGGCGTGTAGCCGCATATCCTGTCCCGCCATGCGCACAGGACGTTCGACGAATCCAAGCAAATAGCGCTTGGCGCGGCTGTCAAATTCTGGCGCTTCGCTCCATGTATCGGCATCATCAGCCAGATGTATATCCACCAAGAATCGATATGGCTCGATGAAATCGTCCGCCAAGTTGAACGCATTACCCGCGTTGCAATGTCCTAGTCCTAGTGTGCCGTTGAGTCCGGCAGAGACCAGCGAGCGGGCAATCATGGCGCGTAGTACGGCGTAGCCATAGTTAAGGCGAATGTTCAGTGGGTCTTCCGCGCCTTCCTTGCTACGTTTGAATGTTTCCGGGAATAGGTTATTCCAATAGTGCTTTGCACCTTGGCCTTCGGCATTGCTTGTGTCGCCATGCTGTACTTGCGTTGCGAGACGTTCCAAGCGTAATGCCCCATTGCGTTGTAGTCGACGCAAGGCGTTGGCCTGCATGGACAACTTTGCTGAAATCAATTGTTGCCATAACTCGCCGCGTTTCTCGCTGGCATCTAGTGCGATTTGCTGTCGCAGCCTACCGGCATCCAAGCCTGTAGCGGCAAGTGGAATCTGCATAGCGCAAGGCATGTGTCGCGCATCGGTGACTATTATTGCTGCCCCTGCTTCGGCGAGTGCGCGCAAAACAGCGACCGAAAGCGTGGCCGTGTGGTGTTCGAGGCAAAGCACTGCTACGTCCTTGGGCGAGATAAACGCATGGTCAAAACCGTCGCGCTCAATTTTTAGCCGCCCTGTGTCTATGCGCAGGTGAGCAGGGTTTTCGATGACGAGGACGCGCTGCTCAGACATGGCTAACAGACCACTTTCAAGCGTTTTGCAGCAGGAGTGAAGGAGATGGTTCCACCAACCTTGATGCCTTTATCAGCCTTTTCGTTGGCTTCCTTGAAAGAGCGTGGCTCCCAAATTGGTAACAGGCCTATTACTCCTGCCGCCTTAAAGAAGCAGGCTTTGTACAATAGACTGTCTTTGGAATCCATCACGACATCACCCTTATAAATCCGCATTGAATTTTGCGGCGTGGGCTTTCCTTTTTCGTGCATTGCGTCACGAGTTTTGACGAGCCGTGGTTCTCGTGAGCCATCAGTGCAAAGTTCCAAATAGGCATACCCGGCATTGATAAGGTATTTGCGGTGTTCACCATGACGGCTGGTGAAACCGATGGGTTGCGCATCTTCGGCGTAAGTTTCAAAGCAACGTACTTTGCGAATCAGTTTGCCATAGAATGGATGCAGAATAGGTTGTGTGAGCGAAGCACCTGCCTCCATGCCCTGTGCAATGCGCACCTCGAATGTTTCCGCAATGATGCGCCGCACATTGTCGCTGATGATATTGGCAATCGCTTTGCGCGCGGCTTCTAGGTTGGTCTTTCCCTGAGCCTTCCCCAATCTGGCAACTGGCTGGCGCAGAGAAAGTCGCAATCTATCTTCGCCGTCTCGTTGTGCGACCCCGTAAGCAGTTTCCTTAAATAGCGCACCATCTGGGTAACGATCCGGCTTGATGGTGATGCGGCATTCACGCACGGCATCAAGTGCGGCTGCGCGCACGTTGCGCAAAGGCGGTTCCGGCACTTCGAGGCGTAACCGTGTTTCGTTCTTGATGCGGCGTTCGCGGTCGTCCGCTGTCTCCCCATCGCGTGGCTGCATTTTTTCGGCTGCTGCTTTGTAGTTCTTCGCCATTTGCTGGAATAGACTGCGTGAGGTGAGTGACAGCGTGATGGCATCAATAAGGTGATGGCGATGGTCGAGGCGTTTGTCCGGGCGGCGATTGAATTCGAAACCGGGATTTGCCTCACGGTCTTCGCGCCTGACCGGATGGCCTTCTAGATATTTCTTTAGTTGGGAAAAATACTCAGGCTCAATCGGTTTTCCTTCGTTATCCAGCACAGGCAAGTTATTTTCAATGCGTACTTCTGGAATGACTGTTTCCAGTTTCCAACTGCGGCGCAACATGGCGGTAAGTTCACCGCGTGAAACTGATACCCTCTTAGGGCATAAGCATTCCAACCATTGAACGGCCTCTTTGGCAATCCATCCAGTCTGGTGAAGTTGACGGTCAGCAAAACCCTCCACAGATTCATCATCTCCAGCATCTTGCAATCGAAGCAGTGCTGCTTTGCGGAAAAGACCGTTCATTTCCCCCCGATAGGGTGCGAGCGTGTCGTTGCGACGAGCATTGTCAATTTTCTTTTTCAAACTGAGTGCTTTGGCTAAAAACCGTTTAGCTGCTGCTTCCACTGCTTGCCAGCGCATTTCATTTTTGCCATTGCCCCATGCTTCAAATGGCGTAAAATCGCCTTTTGCATCATTGCAGACACTGTGCGATAAAACGAGTTCAGAACGTTTTTTGCCTACCTGAGTAAGTTTTTTCGGGATGATGTGTTCATTTGCAGTTGCACCACCAGATAACGCTTCAGTAAGGTTGATGGTTTTGTTACAGTAGGGACAGAAACTCTCATCTTGTTCCGCCCAAAGTAAATACCGAAATATTTTAGGTCGTGTTGGAACTTCCCCGTGTTCTCGTATTGTTTTTTCAGCCTCTCGGCGCGCTTTCTGGTTGTTGGTGATCTCCTTTTCGCGCTCATTTCGCCGTGCGATGCCAAGGCTCATTTCGCGTGCCATTTCGACTACGATTTCATCAGGTGGCCCGCCAAGCTCTGCAATCATCTTATTCACTGTCCAGCGAATCTGTCGTAGTGAGCCATCCACTACGGCGTTGCCAGTGGATTCGGGCGAGGGCAGTGTCTGTAAGCGTTTGATTTCGGGGTTGAGCGATTTTGGGTAACACACGCGAATGGCAGCTTCTTCATCCATGCGTTTCATATCATCTTGCCAATCACCCGGCCAGTTTGGTTCTTCTAGCCAGCCAGCGAGATTGTTCAACGCTTTGACGGAGTAGGATGCGCGTCCACCGTCAAAGTCCATTTTGCTCAGGCGGTCAAAATTGTCGTGCTCCTTGATGCAGTTGACGAAGCTGATCAATTCGGGAGAGAAAACGCGAGGGACATTTTTGTATTTCCATTGCTCTTTGCTCTTGTTGTCCTTAACTTTGACGTCTTTTACAGATTTCACAAAGCAAGTGTGCCATTCCGGATCATCGAGTTGTTCAGGTGAGCCGATCTCTGCCAGAAAGTTGATGGTGGCAATCTGTATTTTTTCATCCAGTGCACGGAAGGCTTGTTCAAGATTGGCTGCGCGCTCCGGGTGATGTTTTGTGCTGTATTTATCCAGCTTGCGCAGTGCTGCCAATGTGCTGTTACCAAGCAGTTCTTCGCGGCTGGCGCGTTCAAGGTTGAGACCTTTAGTTTCTGGTTTTGCGCATTCTGCATTTTTTAAAGCTTCGTAGATTTCATCGAATTTCACCTTGTCGTTGCGGTCAAGCAAATCGCGGATAACTCGTTTTTGATCCGGTGTAATTGGTTCGGCGCGTTTGCCAGCGGCCCAGCGTAAGTCGGCCAGCGTCTTTTCAATGCGGAAACGCTGAAATGCCATTTGCGCACGTGGTGCGCGAGATAATGTTGGTTCAAGGCTGCATTGCGCGACCAATTCAGCGGCGGATTTGAGCGGGCGCTGGTAGAACAGGGCTTCATAGAAATGTTCTCGGATGGGTATACCGTCGTGTGTCCCATTCAAGATGTTGTGAAATTTGGCTTGCGTATCCCAGATGGTGTTGAACTCATGTTCGATCATTTTGCGAAGCGCGTAGAGATTCTTTGGGGCGTTCGCGTCTTCGCCTTTTTTGTTCTTGGATTCGTCGTTGATCTCTTTGATTTTGAGTTTTGTTGGAAGTCCACTTTCTAAGCGATACAGCAGGTATTGCCCAAGCGTGATGCCCGTGTCGTTTTCATTCTTGAGTACAATGCCACGCTCTGTGGCGAGCGCTCTCATGGCAAAGCTGAGTTCGCTGGAACCCTCCGCGACTTCGCCTTTTTTCTTGGCCTTAAATTCGCCCTTGTATCCACGTCGTTTGGAAAGGCGTAGGAAGATGCGCAATAAATTGTCAAGCTCAACGCGTTCTGTTGCGGCTTGGGCGCGGAGGTAGGGGAGAGTGCTACCATCATCAGGAGTGATTTCTGCACGCTTTAATCCGAGCAAGCTGGAGAGGTGAGCGATGTGCCGCAAGCGCGAAGCACGCCGATCAATCTGGCGGCGTTGCATCCGCGCTTTGCGCCGTCCGGCTTTCTTGGAGACCAACCCAGCTTGTCCATTCTCCAATGGCTCATTGAAAATTCTGACGTGATGCCAGATCAGCGCATCCGGTTGACCATCCTTATCCAACGACACTGCCGCCGCACCAACCGATGCAGTACCCACGTCCAACCCCAAACGATATTTGACCACCATAGTCGCTTGCCCCTTTGAGTTTCGTTCTGTAGGATGCGAACTGTATCAGGTATTCCGATGGTGGGGACTGTCGGCAACAAGCCCTTAAAAGGGCACCGATACGAAACGGGCACTTTGGTGCCCGTTTCTTTTTCGATCACATCATGATGGCCTAGAAGTGCTTGTTTTACTTCATCCTGTGATTTTTCGATACAGTAGTAAACGTGTACCGGAAGAGCTAAAGCTTGGTAAAGGTAGCCTTTAGATTACTGGAGATAGAAGACAAAATATGCCGCATCTTAGCCGCTACGACATAGACCAACTCACCGAAGCCCAATTTGAGTCGGGTTCGCGTGGTCGTGTCCTGAAAAATCTCCTCGGCATTCGCAGCAAGCGTGCAATGGATGAACTGGAAGCCACGAGGCTGGCGGACGCAACCGATCGGGCAATCCGTCGCGTTTCCGCTAACCAGCGTTTCACCGCCGCTGATATTTACCAGTGGCACAAGCAATGGCTAGGGAAGATATATCCGTGGGCGGGCGAGTATCGGCAGGTGAATATCAGCAAGGACGGTTTTGTGTTTGCAATGGCGGCGCAAGTGCCGCGTTTGATGTCGGAATTTGAGCGGAAGGAACTAGCGCGATTTACGCCATGCACCTTCGATAACCTGGAGAACGTGCTGGAGGCATTGGCGATTACGCATTGCGAGCTGGTGCTAATCCATCCATTCCGCGAAGGCAACGGACGTTTGTCACGTTTGCTTTGCCAGCTTATGGCATTGCAGGCGGGGCTGCCGCTGTTGAATTTTTCCAGCATCAAGGGCAAACAGCGTGAGGCCTATTTTGCTGCAGTGCGCGCAGGCATGGGACGCGACTATGCACCGATGGTCGAGATTTTTAGGAAAGTGGTGAAGGCCAGCAGTTAGCTTTGCATAGCCATTCGACTAAGCGCGATGAAACATGCGCTAAGTCGCTGGTTAGCGCGTTTTGGTGGGCTGCTTGTTGCGCTTGGGGGTAAGTGCGCGTTCCGCAGCTTTTCTGACACCCTCAATCGCAATCGAGGAAAGCACACTGGCACGCAAGGCACGCTGATATTCCTGCGCATTGTGCAAGTGCGGGTTGTGTTCAAGAAGTGATTTGGGAGCCATGACCGCACTATAAGGGACATGGCGCGATAATTCAACAGCCACAAAGTTATGTACTTGTGAGTGCGTGACCACAACTTGCGATGCAAGACTGTGGTGGTTGCATACATCGTTGGCTGTCATCTGAGACTTACGCCGTAACTAAAACATACCGCTCAACCATCGCTACTTTTTTCCAGCCAGCCATCCGTTGCAGCTCGTGGGTAGGTGTTCCCAATTGGGTAGCCACGTTTTCAGGAGCACATCCCACCATCGGAATGCCTGATAAAATACTTGCAACCAAGGATCAGACGGTTGCGCTGTCCCGACACCCGCCACGCTGGCGAAGCGTTCGAAAAAACGAAGGGTGGGATTGGAAATGATTGTAGGTTTGTATATCGCAAGAAGTTTAGGGGTGTTGCTCGGGGCCGCCGGGCTAACTTGCGGAGGTTACGTGCTGTTGTTTGAAAGACCAACAGCCAATTTGGAGCTTTGGTATTCTGGTATCACGGCACTCGTAATGGCGAGCGCATTGCTTGTCACCCCATGGAATAAAATTAAACATCCAGGCGTCTTTTATGGCCTTATGAGCCTTTTGATTTTATGTTTGCTTCCAATTGGCGCTTTGATTTTTGGAATTTTTGTGGTGGTAAAGATTCATGGGGGCGTAGCATGGTCCGATAGTTTTGTATTGCCTGTTTTAGCCGTTGTCTTTTTGTTTCAAGTGCCAGTTATTTATTTTTCTAGGCGCATTAAATTAAGAAGGCAAGCGTCGAATAAAGCGTTACATTGACCTTGACCACAACGCTACGACTAAACCTCGGAAGTGGTCGAAGCGATACCTCCGCATCCGCGCGCAGTTGGCCGAGCTCATTAGTTCTGACACCCCACCATCGGGATGTTTGCTAAAATCCACAGCATAATTTTTACGAATGTATACTTAGGGCGGCAATATGAAAACGGGTACTGATGGTATTTCCGTTGTGGTGGGTGTATGCTGAGGCTGCGATTGAATTTAGCTGCTAAAAGCGTAAACAACTTCAACCTTGCCCTTTTGTCACCATGACAACAAACACCTTGAACCCTGACCTTCTGGCCAAGTGTGCGCTTATTGATGGACATTTCATCAACGAGACGGGCCCCTTCGGGAAATTTTTAGCTGAGGAGGCGCGCACCGCTTGGTTAGCCTCCCGGCGCAGAATGATCACTACCCATCTGCTCGAATATATTACTATCCTGTCAGAGAATATTGTTGAGCCGGAAAAAAAGCAGGGTTTTGTAAATCGAGCAAGGAAGTGCGTGCTCTAGGTTGCATCTGGAGCGTGTGCCGGGTTGGCCGTAAGAGCGAGCATGATTTTTCGTGCTTCATCATAACGGTAAAATTTTTCGCAGGATAAACTCAGGGTAATAAAAATGTTTAAAAAACGTTCGATTGCAACCCAGTTTGCGCTGGTTTTTTTGGTGACATTGAGTTTGCTGGGCACTGCGCTTTATTTTACTTTCTCGGAAATTTACATAAACCAATTAAAAACCCAGGCTGAAACGGTTGCCGATAGTGTTGATGCATTTGGCAATTGGGTGGCGCAGTATGGAAGAGTGTGGGTGAAGGATAATGACCAGAGTTATCTCGGACATATGGGTCCATTGATGTTGCCCGCCGAGGCTCTGGCTCCTGCTTCAGGAGTGACGGCCCCGTCGGCAGTCAACTTTTACTCAAAAAATCCGGCTCTGGCGCAACGCGAGTTTTCAGAGGTGGTTGCCAAGTCAAATTCACCGGCGAAGTTTCACATGACTTCGCACAACGTGATGAACCCCAACAACAAACCAGACGCATTTGAAGAAAAAGCACTGGGCATTGCGCGCAACGGCGGGAGTAAAGAATATTATGAGGTGCTGCCGGGCAGCTTTCGCTATGCACGCACCTTGTATGATCAGGCATCGTGCATTGTCTGCCATGGTAACCCTGAAAATGCACCTGATGACGTTAAGGCGCGCTATGGGGTGGAGCACGGCTTCAACTTCAAAGAAGGCGATGTGGCAGGCATCATCAGCGTAATCATTCCGACCAAACCCTTTTTACAGGTAATACTGAACGTTATTTCGATATGGGATATCGTGCTTTTGGCGGGGGTGTTTATCATTCCGTTTGTGTTCATGCAGGTGGGCGTGGTGCAACGCATCAAGCACCTGAGTGCAGTCATGTCGGCAATTTCGCTCGGGAAAAAAGCCGAATTCAACAAAGACGAGCTTACGCCGGATAGCGCCAACGAATTGCACCAGTTAGCAGCATGCACTGACCGGCTTGCCGCCAGCGTGACGATGGCCGCAGCCGCGTTGCGCGGTCAAAAAAAGGATAGTTGACGACTGGCGACTGCTTTTTTTACAAGGGCGTATCGGGTGAAAACAGCTGCTCTTTGCGCGGTGCGTTGGCCGTGTCGCGGTTCATCGGTGTCCAGCCGTCACTCATCTTCGTATATGTGATAAGGTTCCATCGTGACTGAATCAAGCTTTTTCCCCAGCAGGATTAGTTGACCTTCGAGCCGGGTGTTTCCGGTATCGCTGAATTCAAAACGATAAGTGCGACGCAGTGTTCTGTGCCCTGACGCATCGCGCACCAGGGCAAGTGCCGTACCTGCCACCGTGTCATCAAGAAATTGTACCCCCGCGCTCTTGCAGGCTTGTCTTCCTGCATTTCGTGCGGCGTCAAGGGCGCGCAGGCTGTCCAGCCAAAACCAGCCAAGCGCGATGAGTGTGAGTAAGAGAAATAATTCCATTGAGCCGATTTTGGCACACTGGTTTGATTATTTCCGGTATTTGCGAATCAAGCCGATCAGCACACCAAAAATTTCCAGTGTGCCTTGTGGACGGATGATGGGGTAGGCCTGATTAGCGGGGCGCAGAATGAATTTGCCGCGCTCGCTTGCCAGCGTCTTCAGGGTGAATTCGTTGTCCACAATCGCCACCACGATGTCGCCCACCTTGGCCAAGTTGCGTTTCTCTACCACGGCGACATCGCCATCATGAATCCCTGCCTCTATCATCGAATCACCCTTTACCGGAATCAGGCTGGTTTGGGACGGGGTATCAATCAGCATCTCATCAATCACGAACAGCTCACCCTGATGGGCATTCACCGCGACGGGCATGCCGGCCGGTACGGCAGATTCTGCCAGCGGACGGGCAAAGAATTGACGGGTGGGCACCCAGACCCCATCCGGTGTGCGCATGATGAGATTTGCCTCGCTCAAACGGTTGAGGATGGCTTTGACCCAGGATTTGGAGGCAATGCTGAACACTTCGCACAGCTTCGCGTAAGAGGGGATACTTTTCCAGTCGGCATAGTAATCCTGGAGCTTGCTGAGATACTCAGCGTCTTTGAGGTTGAAGTCAGTCATGGCGGCACCAATACAGAACGAACGTGCTGCGTACTGTAAAGAACGACTGTTCTGTTGTCAAGGGTGCCGTGCAATGCAAAAAATAAAAGGGCCGACATTGCTGTCGACCCTTATTACACTGCACCAAGTACCGATTGTTCTACTTGGACTGAGCGCTTATTTTGATTCTTGCTGGATAGCAGTATCCAGCGCGATGACAATCCCGGCAAACGCATACGTACCGATGATAAATAACAAGAATCCATATTCGTGCATAGTAAGCCCCTTCAATGATTAAGAGTAAGTTTAGATCCGTGCCATGCCAACAAGTTGTGATTCAAGGGCGGCATAACGTTAAAATTCCGGCAACCGATTATAAACATTGCCGCCAATAAAGGCTATATCTCAAGAGTACCAAAAAACATCACCCAACCGGGTTGAGCGACACGGTTAGGCGACGACATTACCCAACGACAAGCTGCCAAGCGAATATTGCCTGCGCAATAAAGCCACCCGCAAATGCCAGCGTGCGCACCAAAGGTATGGCAAATGTGTAGGCCAACAGATGCACAAGGCGTGCCCAGAAGTACAACGAGGCTGCAAGCACCGTTGTGCTATTGCTGATCCCGGCAGCGTTTGCAACCAAGACCAAAACAGAAAAGACGGCCAGATTTTCAATCGCGTTCGCATGTGCAGCTTTCATGCGTATTGCCCAAGGTGACTGTGGCTTGGGAGACTCGGGATAACCGAGGGCGTCCTTGAGGCCCCACACCATAATCCGGTCGAGGACATACGGAAGCCAGGTTAGACCTGCGAGAATAGTTGCCCAAACTAAATACATCATTTCCGATTTCATTGTTTTTCCTCCAGTTTAAAGTCCTGCCATTGGTTATTAAAACGTGAGTTTTTTGTGATAAATCGACAATCTGCGCTGCTTTGAAACGTTTTCCTGTCGCCGCTATTTTTAAGTTCTTTTTCCTTAAGCGGGCAGGGAATTTCTCCCTCAACTCTTGGCACTAAAACTGGCAGCAAACCAGCATTGACTACCCGTTGAAAGGGTGTCCAGATATGCGCCGAATTGGCTCCCCGACCTGGACTCGAACCAGGGACCTGCGGATTAACAGTCCGTCGCTCTACCGACTGAGCTATCAGGGAATGAAGAGGGGCGCATCATAGAGATTTTGCTTTGGTTGGTCAACTTGGGGTTTAGGTTGTTGCCTGTTTTTATGCCATTCCGCGTATCATTATGGGTGAGACATAATCAGGCAGAATCACCATGAATACGGGTTGGCAAAGTTTTCTGGCGCAACAGGGCGCAACGATTGAAGCGGGCGTAGTGCAACGCTTTGGTGACCTTGCCGCCGAGCTGAACGCGAGCGCAACCAGCACGGTGTTGTGTGATTTGGGGCAATGCGGCACGTTGCGTGTTGCTGGTGAAGATGCCGAGTCGTTTTTGCAAAACCTGTTGAGCAATGACATTCGTGAAGTCAGTGATACTCGTGCGCAGCTCAGTAGTTTGAACAGCCCCAAGGGCAGAATGCTGGCGAGCATGGTGATCTGGCGCGAGGGCGCAGACTATCTGGTGCAGTTGCCGCTGGTACTGACTGCCGCGATCAGTAAAAAATTGGGCATGTATGTGTTGCGCGCCAAAGTCAAAATTACTGACATCAGCGACACATTTATTTCACTGGGATTATCCGGTCCGGATGCGCAGGCAATTTTGACCAAACTGTTTGGCGATTTGCCGCAACAACCGCTTGGTCTGATAAACACTGCACAAGCCAGTGTGATGCGTATCAGCGGCACACGCTGGCAGATCAACCCCGGCGCGCAACATGCGCAACCGCTTTGGCTTGCACTCGGTCAGCATGCGCAACCCGTTGCCAGCATATGTTGGGATTGGCTCAATATACGTGCTGGCATCCCGATCATCTTGCCGCAAACCCAGGAACAGTTTGTCGCGCAGATGACAAATTTCGATGTCATCAATGGCGTGAATTTCAAAAAGGGCTGTTATCCGGGGCAAGAAATCGTGGCGCGCATGCAATATCTCGGCAAGTTGAAACGGCGTATGTATCTGGCGCATATCGAAACGCCCGAAGCGCCACAGGCCGGAGACGAATTGTTCAGTGCAGACATGGAAGGGCAGCCCAGCGGGATGATTGTTAATGCTGCGCCTGCGCCGTCTGGTGGTTTTGACGTGCTGGCAGTGATACAGACAACCAGCCGTGAAACGCAGGCGATCCTGTGGAAATCATCACAGGGCAAGGCGTTACAATTTTTGCCGCCACCCTATCCGATAGGGCAAGGCTGATCGGCTGTTGAGCTGCTGAAAATAATTCTCTGGCTTTTGCAATGGCGCGGACGGGACCTCTGCGGTTTGCCCGTGACGCGTATAATCACAATTGCAAAATCATCTTGATGTGCGGTAAACCCGCATCCATAAACGATTCACCGCTCTCCCTATAACCGAAGGTGTAATAAAACGCGACAGCCTGAGTTTGTGCATCCACATCTACTTGCGCATATTCGTGGGTGCGGGCATAGGCCAGCAGCGATTCCATGATGGCTGTGCCGACTTTTTGTTTGCGCCATTGTGGCAAGACCGCGATGCGCCCGATATGGCCGTTGGCCAAGAGGCGTCCACAACCGATGGCATCGCCCTGATGGCTGAGCGCCAAGGCATGTCGGCAATCTTTATCCAGACCATCCCACTCTAACTCCGCCGGAATGCCCTGTTCCTGTATAAACACCGTCTCGCGAACTGCTTTAAGCAAAGGTTCAGCATCGTGCCACGCGATCAAACTCACTGTAAAAGGATGACTCATAGTTAACCCCCCTGGTCATTACGTTGTTTATTATTCTGTGATTTCAACAGCAGTTCTTATTGGAACAAGATCAAATAACTCAATTACATCAGCATTACGCATTCGAATACAGCCGTGCGAATCCGGTATTCCGGGCGGCATTGAGTCCGGCGTGCCGTGGATGTAAATATAGCGGCGCATGGTGTCATTTTTACCGAGCCGATTAAAGCCGACCTCACAACCGGATAGCCACAAGATGCGCGTCAAAATCCAGTCGCGTTGCGGAAACTGCGCGACCAGCTCGGCAGTATATCTCTCTCCGCTGGGACGGCGGCGTACAAATACAGTATTTTCCGGCTGACCGGCACCGATTTTGGCGCGAATAATGTGTTTGCCGCGCGGTGTGCAAAAACTGCCCCATGCCTCGCCCACCCCATTTTTGGCTGTCGATACCGGAAAATGGCGGATTAGCCGGTTGTCGTCGTCGCGCAATTCAAGTTGTTGCGTGCCGATATGGATAATGATTTTCATGACCGCTAAACGCTGGCGTGTTGAGCGCGGCGCAGCGCAAAAAACTGGCTGAGCATCAAGCCGCATTCCGTGGCGAGTGTGCCGCCGCTGATTGTGGTGTGATGATTCAGCCGCGCTTGCGCAAACAGGTCGAGTACGCCACCGCATGCGCCGGTTTTAAGATCCGATGCGCCATAAACCACCCGTGCGATACGCGCGTGCATGATCGCGCCAGCGCACATCGCGCAAGGCTCCAGGGTAACAAACAGCTCGCAATCCACCAGCCGGTAGTTGCCCGTGTGCTGCGCCGCATCGCGCAGCGCCAATATCTCGGCGTGAGCCGAGGGATCACGGCGTGAGATCGGCGCGTTGAAGCCGCGTCCGATGATCTCGCCGGCCTTTACCACCAGCGCGCCTACCGGCACTTCATCGGCAGTCTGCGCTTGTGCTGCCAGTTCCAGCGCGATACGCATAAATTGTTCGTCGTTATTCATGTATGGGTTAAACCAAATCCGGTTTTGTGGACAGACCGGTCAGCTTGATTATGCCGCTTGTCGTTTGCCAGCGCAAAAAAAGAACCGGTACACGCTGTCGTGTACCGGTATTTATGAAAAACCCGGATTGATGGGGTTTCTGGTATCGAAGCTGGTTATTTGGCGGGGGTTATTTTGGTGATGATGTATTGCCCTTTCGTTTTTTCGGCCAGATCGAACTCAATTTTTTCACCCTCGGCAAGTTTGTTCAACCACTCCTTGTCCTGCACGGCAAAAGCCATGGTCATCGCTGGCCACTGGAGGCTTGCTATCGGTTCGTGGCTGATGGTGACGCGGCTTTTTGCCGTATCCACCTTCTTGACGATACCGACCGTGTGGTGGGTTTTGCCGTCCATCTGGCCTGACATAGGCATGTCTTTCATCGGCATGTCCATGCCGTTCATGTTGTCGGCGTGGGCGAGCCCCACTCCGATAAAGCTGGATAGCAGAAGGATTGTTAAGTGTAGTGTTTTCATGGATTATTTCCTTTCAGTTGAAGTTAAAAAACGTGGCTTGCCGCTGCTGCGTGGTGAGCGCAGCAACAGATAAGCCGCCGGGATGACGAACATGGAGAGCAATGGGGCCGTCACCATCCCGCCGACCATGGGCGCGGCGATACGACTCATGACTTCCGAACCGGTACCACCCCCCCACATGATGGGTAACAGACCGGCAAGAATTACGGCAACGGTCATGGCCTTGGGGCGCACTCTCAGCACTGCGCCTTCGCGAATGGCGTCCTCGATTAAATCCCGCGTGAGCGTTGCGCCCGAGGCAAGCCGCGCTTCCAGTGCCTGCCTCAGATACAGGAGCATGATCACGCCAAACTCGGCTGCGACACCTGCCAGCGCGATGAATCCGACTGCGGTAGCGACCGACAGGTTATAGCGCAGGCAATACAGCAGCCACAGGCCGCCGACCAGGGCGAATGGCAGTGTGGCCATAATCAGCACGGCTTCATCCACACGCCGGAAGGTGAGATAGAGCAGGATGAAGATGATGAACAGCGTCGCCGGTACGACCAACTTGAGGCGTGCGTTGGCGCGTTCCAGAAACTCGAACTGGCCGGAGTAAGCCACGCTGATTCCCGGCGCCAGTTTGACTTCTTTTGCCACCGCTTGGCGCAGGTCACTCACCACCGAAGCCAAGTCACGGCCGCGCGTGTCGATGTACACCCAGCTGGTGAGCCGTGCATTCTCGCTTTTCAGCATCGGCGGTCCGTCATTGATGCGCAGATCGGCGACGGTGGCGAGCGTGATGGTCTGTCCGCTCGGGGTGACGACAGGCAGTTGCCGCAGATTTTCCAGAGAGTCGCGCAACTCGCGCGGATAGCGCACATTAATCGGGAAGCGTGCCGTTCCTTCCACTGTCTCGCCCACGTTTTCCCCACCGATGAGGGATGCCACTACCGATTGCACGTCGCCAATATTGAGTCCATAGCGGGAAGCGGCAGCGCGGTCGATTGTGACATCAATATAACGTCCGCCGGAGAGCCGTTCGGCGAAGGCGGAAGAAACGCCTAGCACATTCTTGGCGACACGTTCCACATCAAGCGCGACGCGCTCAATGGCGGCTGGATCGGCACCATAAATTTTTACGCCAATCGTACTTTTAATGCCGGAGGCCAGCATGTCGATGCGATTGCGAATCGGCGGCACCCAAAGGTTAGCGAGTCCCGGCACTTTCACTGTGCGATCCAACTCCTCCACGAGTTTTTCCTGAGTCATGCCGGGCCGCCATTGTTCGTGAGGTTTGAACTGGATGGTGGTTTCAAACATTTCGACCGGTGCCGGGTCGGTGGCGGTTTCGGCTCGCCCGGCCTTGCCGAACACACTGGCGACTTCCGGCACAGTTTTAATTAACCGATCGGTCTGCTGCAGAAGTTCCGCCGCCTTTGCCACCGACAGCCCCGGCAATGCAGAAGGCATATAGAGCAGGTCGCCCTCGTTCAGTGGCGGCATGAATTCGCCACCCAGTTGCGCAATCGGCCACAGCGAAGTGGCGAATAACAACACGGCTATTGCCAGCGTCAGCTTTGGTTTACGCAGCACGACATCCAGCAACGGTCGATAGAAGGCGGTCAACCAGCGATTGAGCGGGTTGGCCTGTTCGCTTGGGATACGTCCGCGAATCCAGTATCCCATCAGGATTGGAATCAGCGTTACGGCCAGACCCGCTGCACCGGCCATGGCATAACTCTTGGTAAAGGCGAGCGGGCCAAACAGCCGTCCTTCCTGCGCTTCCAGCGTGAATACCGGCAAAAAAGAAAACGTGATGATGAGCAGGCTAAAGAACAAAGCAGGCCCGACTTCGGTTGCTGCACGCGTGATTACCCGCCAGTGTTCGTCTCTTTCGAGCGGCTGGCCGGGATGTTCGTGATGCCAGGCTTCAAGTTTCTTGTGGGCGTTTTCGATCATCACCACTGCGGCGTCCACCATTGCACCAACGGCGATGGCGATGCCGCCCAAAGACATGATGTTGGCGTTGATGCCTTGGTAGCGCATCACGATAAAAGCAACCAGTACGCCGAGCGGTAACGAGATAATCGCCACCAGCGCCGAGCGTAAATGCCAGAGGAATAATGCGCAAATGAGCGCGACGACAATGAACTCCTCGATCAGCTTATGGCTCAGGTTTTCCACAGCACGGTCGATCAGTTGGCTGCGGTCGTAGGTGGTCACGATTTCCACCCCGGGTGGCAAACTTTTTTTCAGATCGACCAACTTGGCCTTGACTGCGGCGATGGTCTCGCGGGCATTTTTTCCGGAACGCAAAATGACCACGCCTCCGGCCACTTCTCCCTGCCCATCAAGCTCGGCGACACCGCGCCGCATTTCAGGCCCTAGCTGCACTCTCGCCACATCACCCAGCCGCACCGGTACACCTGACGTGGTGGTGGTTAAGGGAGTGTTGCGAAAATCATCAAGGCTTTTCAGATAGCCGGTCGCGCGCACCATGTATTCCGCTTCGCCAAGCTCGACCACCGAACCGCCGGTTTCCTGATTACCGTTGCGGATTGCGTCAATCACGGTGTTGTGAGAAATGCGGAACGCCGCGAGTTTCACTGGATCAAGCACGATCTGGTATTGCTTGACCATGCCGCCGATGGCTGCAACCTCTGCCACGTTGGGCAGGGTTTTCAACTCGTATTTGAGGAACCAGTCCTGCAAGGTGCGTAAATCCGAGAGATCATGCTTCCCGCTCCGGTCTACCAGAGCATACTCAAAAATCCATCCCACCCCGGTCGCGTCCGGGCCGAGAGCCGTTTTCGCACCGGCGGGCAATCGTCCTTGCACCTGATTGAGATATTCCAAAACGCGCGAACGCGCCCAATAGAGATCCGTGCCATCATCGAACAGCACATAGACAAAAGAATCGCCAAAGAATGAATAACCGCGCACCGTCTTCGCGCCCGGCACGGATAGCATGGTAGTGGCGAGAGGATAGGTCA
This sequence comes from Gallionella sp., assembly GCA_035654595.1. Taxonomy (GTDB): domain Bacteria; phylum Pseudomonadota; class Gammaproteobacteria; order Burkholderiales; family Gallionellaceae; genus Gallionella. The sequence goes on from DASRWN010000022.1 coordinate 17,399, forward strand.
CCTGGTTTTCCACGATTTGCGGCGCTTGGCCGGGGAGCGTGGTGCGAATGATGACCTGCACGTCGGAAAGATCCGGCAGCGCGTCCACCGGTGTGGTGCGCACTGCCCACAAACCCCAGGCGACGATGAACACAGTGGCGAGCAGAACCAGAAAACGGTTGTGGACCGACCATTCAATGAGGCGCGTAATCATTGTCCATCTCCGGTTTTTTGCAGATGTTCGATCGTCACGCCCGCATCATCCTGATGAAAGGTAAAACCGACTTTGTCACCGACCTTGATACCCTGAACAAGCTTTGGGTCAGCGAGTTTGAAGGGCATCGTCATCGGCCCCCAGTTGAGTGTCGGAACAGGGCCGTGCGAGATGGTCACCTCATTGGCGGATACCGCTTCGATTGTGCCTTGTGCATCATGCTTCGACATCGACATTGACATCGCGTCGGGTTTGGCGGCTGTTTCCATACGCGCCAGGACACCACTGAGGCTGGCTTCGGAATCAATCAGGAACTGACCGGCAGCCACGATTTTTTCGCCTTGTTTCAGGCCGGTGATAATTTCTGTCTTGCCGTTTGCTTCGCGACCGATTTGCACTTCTGCCGGACGGAAATGGCTGTCGTCCTGGGCCACAATCACCAGGCTGCGCTGACCGGTGGTAATCAATGCCTCGGATGGCACGAGCAGCACATCGCGACCGGCAGTGGTATCAATTTTTACCCGTGCATACATGCCGGGGCGCAATTTCCCGTCCGGATTAGGCAACTCAACCCGGACCCGGATAGTGCGCGCGTCACGATTGAGTTCCGGCAGCAGCGCCGTTATTCTGGCGCTGAATTGCCGCTCCGGCCACGCGGCGAATGTCGCGGATACCTTCATGCCGATAGCAAGTTCTGTTGCCTGTGCTTCCGGCACTTCGGCTTCCAGCCACACGCTGCCGATTCCGTTGATTCTGGCAAACATCTGGCCGGGCATGACGATCATGCCTTGACGCACGCCAATCTCCTGCAGCATGCCGCTGAGTGGCGCGTAAACAGTCAACATGGCCTGCGGTTCGCCGGTTTTTTCCGTCTGCGCAATTTGTGTTTCGCTCATGCCGAGTTGTTGCAGACGGCTGCGCGCAGCGGCAGCAAGCTGCGCATCGCCGCTGTTGTGCAGCGCGAGATATTCGGCTTGCGCGCCATACCATTCCGGTACGCGCACATCAGCAAGCGCTGTGCCTGCCGCAATTACATCGTTTGGCGCGCGTGCATAAACCCGCTCCACGATGCCACCGCTGCGTGCTTGCACCACCGCTACCAAGCGTTCGTTAAAGCCGACACTGGCCGTCGCCTCTATACCTTGGGCAAGCCGTCCGGTTTCAACCGTGGCGAATTTCACACCGGTATTTTGGCTGAGTAACGGGTCGATGTGCGCGCCACCACCAGCCTCTTTTTCGTCGGCGTATTTGGGCACCAGTTGCATGTCCAT
>DASRWN010000023.1:0-21775 GCA_035654595.1 Gallionella sp.
CGCAGAGTTAACAAATGCCTCGACCCCCGCGATTTCCATATCGGCGTTTATTTTGCCGGCAAAACCCTCGGTTGCACGCAGCTGTGCACCTACCTCACGCATGATCTCAAAAACCGTTTCAAGATTTTCGTGGTAAGCCACTCCTATATCCATCACGGCATAAGAAAATTCACGTGATTTATTGGTGACGGTGGTGATCAATCCGTTTGGGATATGGTGAACATTGCCGTTATCGTCACGCAAGTTGATATAACGCAGGGTAACCTTTTCTACGGCACCCGCTTTACCACACACCTCAACTTGGTCTCCCTGGCCAAGCTGATTTTCAAGCAGGATGAAAAAACCGTTGAAGTAATCCTTAATCAAGCTCTGCGCGCCGAAACCGACAGCAAGCCCAGCCACGCCTGCCGCGCCCAATATGGGCGCGATGGAAATACCCATTTCACTCAAGATCAGCATACCCGCAATCAGGCTGATCATGATGCTAACTGCATGGTGGAACACGTTCGCCAGTGTTTCTATCCTTTTTACATCTTCAGGGGTGCTAACCCGTGCATTCATATGGCGGCGGAACAGATGAATTATCTTGCGGCTTATTCTAAGTAGAAACCAGGCCAGCAAGAGAATGATAACCATATGTGGCAGCGTGCCGGAAATATTCAGCCATTCGCGCAAGGTGGAGATCATCGGGATATTCATGTTAAGAAATTTTCATGGCTTTCAGGATAGCGCTTCGCATACATACAATAGACAGGGTTGCTGCGTGAAAATTATAGCATTGACTGAATGCCAGACGACGCAAGCGATGTGACTGACGGAAAAGGAGGATTCGAACCCCTGTTGGGAGGTTGCCCATAAAAATAACATGCGTAACTTATTTGTCATCTAACTTTTATAGAATCGTTTTAAGAAAATGGTCTCATAACGATCTGTACTTTAGGAGGATGCATGCACCAAGCCACCCAAACAGGCAAGGAAATCTTTTCGCTGGTCAATACGGTCGATGCCATTTCGCCGGATTGTCCGTTGGAAGATGTCGCTGCCTTTTTTACCCACCCAAAATACTCGAAGTTGCTTTCCTTGCCGGTCGTGGAAGAAGGGCGTCCTGTCGGCATGATAAGTCGATATCGTTTTATGGATATCTACCTTAAACGCTATGCACGCGAACTTCATGGCAAGCGTCCTATTCGCAAATTTATAGATGGCAAGCCGTTGTTAGTGGAACTGGATCAACCTCTGGCCGTTGCTGCACGGCATGTCTTGGCTAACATGCAATTCCCGCTCACCGAAGATTTCATTGTGACACGACACGGCCGCTATCTTGGTGTCGGTTTTGTGATGGATCTGCTGCATGCAATGGAACAGCAAATGCTGGCCAACACGATGGAACTTGAACAAGCTAATGCGCAGCTCAAATCATCCCAGTTGGCGTTGGTGCAATCGGAAAAAATGGCCTCGCTCGGCCAGATGGTGGCAGGCATCGCGCATGAGATCAACACTCCGCTTGGCTACGTGCAAAACAATGTGGCGATGGGCCAGGAGCTATTCCAGCAGGTACAGTCCATGATTGCCGGGTATGAAGCCTTGGTCGATGATCTGCTGGATGAACAGGCGACCGAAGAACAGATCGCGGCGCGAATGCAGCAGATCGTCGAGAAACGTGCCGATGTCAACGCTCAGGAGATGCTGGGCGAGATGCAAGGGTTGATGGGAGACTCGCTGTATGGGATCGCCCAGATATCCGAATTGGTACTCAACCTCAAAAACTTCTCGCGCATGGATGCGGCAGCCACAGAAGCTGTAAACCTGAACGAATGCATAACAAGTGCCCTCAATATCGGGCGCAACGTACTCAAGGACAAAGTGGAAGTGATCAAGGAGCTGGGCGATATACCCAAGATTTCTTGTGCCCCGTCACAACTGAATCAGGTATTCCTCAATCTCTTCACCAATGCTGCGCAGGCAATGGAAGGGCAGGGCAAGTTGCACATCAAGACATGGTTTGCCGACGGTGCGGTTCACATCAGCGTGGCGGACAACGGCAAAGGTATCCCGGAAGAAATATTGACGCGCATCTTTGACCCGTTCTTCACCACCAAGCCAGTGGGCGAAGGTACCGGTCTTGGGCTGGCCATCACGCATCAGATTATCCAGAAGCACGGCGGAGAAATTCATGTCGATTCGCGCGTCGGAGAAGGTGCCTGCTTCCACATCAAGTTGCCGATCGCCCCTGCCATAGTGCCGCATCAGCGCGCAGTGCTTGAGGCTGTGGCATAACACAAGGAGAAAATCATGAGCAAACCCACATTATTGCTGATCGACGATGAAGAACGCATCCTGCGTTCTTTGCGCATGTTGTTCTTCAGCGGTTACAAGGTACACATGACTACCGATCCGCATGAAGCCATCAGGATGCTGCGCGATGAAAGAGTGCATGTCATCGTCAGCGACCAACGTATGCCCGTGATGCAAGGCTCCGAACTGCTGCGCCTCGCCCGCGAGGCTTCTCCCGCCACCATGCGCATATTGCTTACCGGCTATTCCGATCTGGATGCGTCCATCGCCAGCGTGAACGAAGGAGAAGTATTTCGCTACCTGATGAAGCCGTGGGATGCCGAAGAAGTGAAGAAAGTGGTAGCCGATGCAGCCGCAATCGCCGAGGCCAGCTTTGCAGTGCAACTGCATGAAGTGCAGCTGCATACCGAGGTTCCCGTTGATATGGCAGGGGCCAAGCCGCGCGTGCTGATCATAGATCACGACGAATCCATCGCCAAGACAGTGCACGAGACATTGGGTGATCGCTGTGAAATCATTTGGGCTGCCGATGCGCAGCACGCGATGGAAGAACTGGCTAAACAGGATGTGTCGGTTGTCGTATCAGACCTCATGCTGGGGGCAACGAATGTCGGTTACATACTCAAGACCATCAAACAGCTCAATCCGCAGACGCAATGCATCGTGGTGACTTCGTTCAACGACACTTCGCGCCTGATTGAACTCATCAACCAGGCACAGATCACCCGCTTCCTGCCCAAGCCCGTCAGCAAGGGCATCCTGGTGCGTAACCTTGAATCCATGCTGGAGCGCTTCCACGCATTACGCAACCAGCCTGCACTGCAAAATCGCCAGACGGTAGCGCCGATCAGCGACCCTCAGGAAAAAATACAGGCGGGGAATTTTCTGGGCATGTTAGGACGTCTGCGGGCCAAGATGGGGGCTTGATGGTGTACCAAAGACAGATTGCGCTTATAAGCTTCAGTAGGGGTGGCATAGATTTGAGCGCGTTGAGATCAATGATATCTTTTGGGAAACCAAAAATGTGGTGGTAAAACTGAGGCCTAGTAACAAAATCAGACTAGAACGAGTTTGATGTTTTTGATTTGCTCCAATATGGCATACTCACTAGAAGGACTCAACGGATAAACTGAGAATGGACATACTGGAGCAAATAAAGAAAGTCGAGGCACATGATCTCGTTAAAATTGTAACGGCATTCGTTGGGGTTATATCCCCCGGCTTGCTAACTCTTTTCTTATTCAAACGCGATCTGTTCGTGTCGCTTGATTTAATGAAACTTGTCTTGCTTTCGGCCTCACTGAGCTTACCTATCGTTCTTTTAAATTACTTCCTACTGTCTATTATTCCTTCAGCAAAAAAATCAACCAATGAAATATCAGAAAAGCGGTTTATATTAGCAAACCTGTTTACAGCTTCATTAATGTCAGCAACGTTTTTTTATGGCGCCCTTGTTGTAGCATATTTTCTGGGGTTCAAACTTTATGCCTTTATGTGGACGCTCACTATATTTCAAATTTCAGCATAAAAAATTACTGGATCTGCTACGGGAAGCCGATTGTACAGCAACCCCGCCCGATAGCGGGGTTTCGGGCGCGTCGCGTACACATGGACAGCTATGGACAACAGCGCACAACGATGGACGGTTGAAAGGCAGATAAATAAAGGCTTACAGAAGGTTTAGACAAGAAAAAAGCCCAACGAATCTTGGGCTTAATTTAGATATTCTGGCGGAGAAGGGGGGATTCGAACCCCCGTTGGGATGTTATCCCAAACACGCTTTCCAGGCGTGCGACTTAAACCACTCATCCACCTCTCCGAAGGGGCGCGAAGGATAAACCAGAACGGTACTCATCGCAATCAAAAGTCATTTCTCCATTTCCGCAGGGCAGTAAACACGGCGATCTCACTGGTATCTTGCAAACCACGCTGTTGCAAAGTCTGGATGATTTCCGGCTGCGTGCAGCGCATAAACGGGTTGGTCGCTTTTTCCAGCGCGATGGTGGACGGTACAGTTGCCAGCCCGGCTGCACGTAATTGTGTGGCTTGTTCGGCACGTTGTTGCAGTGCCTGATTGCCAGGTTCACAGGCGAGAGCAAAGCGAATGTTAGCGAGGGTGTATTCGTGAGCGCAATACACGCGGGTATTGTCAGGTAGTTGCGCCAGACGTTGCAAAGAAAAATGCAGTTGTTCGGGAGTACCTTCAAAATTCCTGCCACAGCCCGCGCCAAATAGTATGTCGCCGCAAAAAATAAGGTCGGGAGTGATGAAGGCGATGTGGTCATCCAGATGGCCGGGGACATCAATAATATCCAGGTTGATACCGAATTGCTCAAGCACGACTTGATCGTGTTCAACTAAATTATTAGTTATATGGGGATTATTCGGATGTCTTCGTCCATATACAGGCACGTTGTATACTTCGCGCAGTTTGGCGATGCCGCCGATATGATCCGCGTGGCGATGCGTACAAAGAATGGCTGTCGGCTGCAGGCTGTGGGTATTCAAAAATTCAAGTACCGGCAGCGCTTCGCCGGGGTCGACTATGGCGGCATACTGCTGGTTGTGTACGACCCAGATGTAGTTATCTTTGAAGGCAGGGATTGCAGTAATGTTGAACATAAGAATGGATGGAATTTGAGCGATGTTTAATTGTAATGCAACTGAACAAAGTTTGAGCGAGTGGTTTACGACTGCGCAAGGCGCTTATGTATTAAGGTGTGAGCAAGCGTTTTTTGAACGTACTGTCAGTGACATATTTGGTTTCAACGCGCTGCAATTAGGTTCCCCGGAATATGATTTTTTACACAGTAGCCGCATGCCACTCCGTTTTTGCGGCGCTGACCGTAATGGCGCGCAGGTGTTGCTGTCAAGCGAAGAGCTGCCATTCGCTGGCGATAGTCTGGATTTGGTGTTGTTGCCGCACATCCTTGAATTTAGTGCAAACCCTCATCAAATCCTGCGCGAAGTAGAGCGAGTGTTAATGCCGGAGGGTAACCTTATTATCAGCGGTTTTAATCCATACAGTTTGTGGGGGTTGCACAAAATATTTGCAGGGTTGTGCCGGACATTCGGCGGCGCGCAAGGTTATCCTTGGTGCGGGGACTTTATCGCGTTGACCCGCCTTAAAGATTGGCTGGCTTTGTTGGGTCTGGAGGTGGTAGCGGGTCGTTTTGCGGCATATGCGCCACCATTTCAACAAAGCAAATGGTTGGAGCGGTGTGCCTTTATGGAAGCGGCGGGCGACCGCTGGTGGGCAGTGAGCGGGGGAGTGTATTTCTTGCATGCGATCAAGCGTGTGCCGGGAATGCGACTGATCAAACCCAAGTGGAACGAAGGCCTGGTCAGTAAGTTGTTGCCTGTTACTACCAAGCTGAATAACAGGGTTTCACAACATGGTGAGGCCGATCCGCAACAAAAAACTTATGTCCGGACGCCCGAATGAGCAAAGCAGTGATAGAAGTATTTACCGACGGTGCATGTAAAGGTAATCCTGGTTTGGGGGGATGGGGTGTGCTGCTATGCACTAAAGGTAAAGAGCTTGAGCTGTATGGTGGGGAGCCTTATACGACGAATAATCGCATGGAGTTGATGGCGGCAATATCTGCATTGGAAGCGTTGAAGCGCCATTGCCATGTGCGTTTGCACACCGATTCAAAATACGTGCAGCAAGGCATTACTGCATGGGTGCATAACTGGAAACTACGCGGTTGGAAAACTGCTGACAAAAAACCGGTGAAGAACGAAGACTTGTGGCGCAGGCTGGACACACTGGCTGCGCAGCATCAAGTCGAATGGGTGTGGGTAAAAGGACACGCCGGGCATGACGGTAATGAGCGTGCCGATGAGTTGGCAAATCGGGGGGTGCAACTCATGTTGGACGGTGCAGAAAAATCAACCCATCGCAGCAACAGCATATCAGCCAACTCTCTGCTGACGGAGAGCGACGATGCGTAAGATTGTGCTGGACACCGAAACGACAGGATTGGACCCTAAACAGGGACATCGCATCATTGAGTTGGCAGCGATCGAACTGGAGGGGCGCAAATTGTCGTTACGCCGCTTTCATCGTTATCTTAATCCGGAGCGGGAGATTGAGGCAGGTGCCGTGGCAGTGCATGGACTGACTTATGAGCGGTTGCAGAACGAACCAAAATTTTCCGATATTGCAGCGAGTTTTTTAGAGTTTATAGCGGGCGCAGAGCTGATCATACATAACGCACCCTTTGATATGGGTTTCCTTAATCGTGAGCTCGAATTGATGGGACTGCCGACGTTGAAAAATAGCGTGGTGGATACGCTAAAAATCGCCCGTGATGTGCATCCGGGGAAGAAAAATAGTCTGAATGCTTTATGTAATCGCTACGCGATAGACAATACACATCGCACCTTGCACGGGGCGTTGCTGGATACAGAATTGCTCGCTGAGGTGTATTTCGCCATGACTCGTGGGCAAGACAGTTTTTTAAGCGAGGATGTTGTGGCCGAGATACGTCCGCCCGTGTCGCCGAGGCTGGATACTGCACGTCTTAAAGTACATGTGTTACGAGCGAATGTTGACGAACTGGCTGAACATAAACAACAGTTGGCAGATATAGATAAAGCCAGCAATGGTGTTTGTATATGGAAAAGTATGCAAGATTCGGCAGGTATCGAATGAATTTGACCAGATGGAAGAGGCGCGTCGCTGCAGGCGTTGTCGCGGTGCTGGTTTCATATGCTTTGACGTGCGTTTACATGTGGGCGACACAGATGAAACATGTGTTTGTTCCGGAAGCGGTGCTACAAACAACCCCAGACCGTTTGGGCATGCGGTTCGAGAAGGTTCATATACCTGTTGGCAACGGCGTAGATAAAGGCGAGCTCTTTGCCTGGTGGATTCCCGCTGAACAACCAAATGCGCCGACCTTGCTGTACCTGCACGGCAACTATCGCAACATCGGTAATAATTTGGAACATACTTTGCGCCTGCATAATTTTGGCTACAACGTGTTGCTGGTCGATTATCGCGGCTTCGGCGAAAGCACAGGCGGCAAGCCCTCTGAAATAAAAGTGTATGCCGATGCCGATGCTGCCTGGCAATATTTACTCAAGCAGCGCGGCATAAAACCGCAGCAATCTTTTATTTACGGGCATTCATTGGGCGGTGCGATTGCGATTGATCTGGCCATTCATCATCCTGAGGCAGCAGGGCTGATTACTGAGAGCACCTTTACATCAATGCAGGCAATGGGTGAACTGGAGTATGGGTTTTTACCGGTGGGTCTCTTGTTGAATCAACGTTTCGAGTCATTAAAAAAGATTACCCAGCTCAAAATACCGGTATTGTTGATCCATGGAACATGGGACAAAACGGTCCCGGTCAAGATGGCTCATGAGTTGTACGAGGCAGCGCCGCAGCCCAAGAAATTGGTTTTGATTGAGGGCGGAGAACATAACAACAGCGGGGCAGTTGGCTCGGTTGAATATCACGATGCGATGGACAGTTTCATAACTCAAAGCATGCTGAGGCAGAAATGAATACCCCTTCAGTTTACGGGCGGGTCGAGAAGCAAATGTTTATTCGTATGCCGAAACAAAATTACCATAGGGTTTTATATGAAAGTGGATGTAATCATTATTGGCTCAGGTGCTGCCGGCATGATGTGTGCCATACAAGCCGGGCAGCGCGGACGTTCGGTGGTGTTGCTTGATCATGCTAAAAAACTTGCCGAAAAAATACGCATCTCGGGTGGAGGGCGATGCAACTTCACCAATATTAACACTACCCCGGAAAACTTTATTTCTACCAACCCGGATTTCTGTCGTTCGGCATTAGCGCGCTACACCCCGCAGAATTTTATTGGGTTGCTGCAAAAATACGGTATAGGTTTCCACGAAAAAACGCTTGGTCAAATGTTTTGTGATCAGGAATCCGAGGCGGTGATTGCCATGCTGCGTGGCGAGTGCGATACCGCTGGCGTCAAGCGTTTTATGAGCTGCGCAGTAAGTGAGGTAAGGCATGATGGAAATTTCAAGGTCAGTACTTCGCGGGAATTTTTTGAGGCAGCGTCACTGGTGATAGCAACAGGCGGCCTGTCTGTGCCAAAGATAGGGGCCACGCCATTCGGTTACCACATTGCCGAACAATTCAATATCCCGATTACCAAAATCAAGCCCGGCCTGGTGCCGCTGACTTTCACCCCGGATGTTTGGCAGCCTTATGTTGATTTGGCCGGCATTTCACTGGAAACAACCGTGTCGTTTGGCAAGCAGTCATTCCGCGAAAATATATTGTTCACCCATCGTGGCTTGAGTGGGCCTGCTATTTTGCAAATTTCATCTTATTGGCAACACGGCGAAGCATTACACATCAATCTTTTACCGGATTGTGATATTGAAGCCCTGCTTGATCGGCAAAAAAGTAGCAAAAAATTACTTGGTAATTTTCTTGCGCAATGGCTGCCGAAAAAATTTGCTGATGTGTGGTGCACGCAGCTGATTCAGAATCAGGCGTTGAATCAGTACAATGACAAGCAACGTAAACAAATCGCCGCAAAACTGCATGACTGGCAGATTGTCCCATCCGGCACGGTTGGTTATAACAAAGCCGAAGTGACCTGTGGCGGGATTGATACGCGCGCGTTGTCGTCGAAAACGATGGAATGCAGCGCCATGCCCGGACTACATTTTATCGGGGAGGTGGTGGATGTTACCGGGCAACTGGGTGGGTATAACTTCCAGTGGGCATGGGCTTCAGGATATGCAGCTGGGCATGCTGTTTAGCTTCATTTAGGAAAAACCATCAAGGGGTCGGGTTTATAGCCGGATTCCCCAAATAAAAAGAGGGCGGGAAAACCGCCCTCCATTGCAACCTGGCAGTAGCCAAGCACTACTCACCTAGTGCATGTATATACGAAACTTTCAGCGAACATGGCTACCGCTAACGATAGCGCAGTAAGCCACCCAAGAACACTGATGTATTGGGCACTCCCAAATTCATGCCTTCTTTCATAAAGGGATTGTAGGATTAGTTTCATGATAGCAATCTCCTATCGATAAGATTAAACGTCAACGTTGCTGACGACCACACTCCACAACGTGTGCTCCTAAAGTGTGTGCGTCTATACTATGCATATTCTAGTAATTTTGTCAAGTAATGGCTGTGCGCCAAGACGATGAATTTACGCCTGTGTGATGTACGCAGCACAGCGCAGGCCACTCTGTACTGCGCCTTCCAGTGTTGCCGGATATCTGCCTGCCGTATAGTCACCAGCCAACAGTAATCTTGGCAGGGCGGTTTGTTGTTGCGGGCGTTGGATATCCGGCTCACAAGAAAAGGTGGCACGTTTTTCGGCGATAAGCATATGCCATTGTGGTGGTTCGTTGATATTAAATTCATTGCGTAATTCAGTAACAATTTTTTGCACCAATTCATCCTGACTCAATTCTTGGTGCATACCTTCTGCGCTGATGACTGCTGCAATCAACCCCCGTTGTCGGCTAATACGTCCCTTGTCAAATAACCACTGGCTGTAGCGTTGGTGTAACCCGAGCATGGCATCCGGAAGTTTTACGTGTCCCGGATACTGCAAATATACGGTGTAGATCGGCTGGTGAGTTAAAGCTTCGATTTGTTCGGTGACTTTTATCAGTGCCGAAATCGGGCGCAATAGTTTTGCTGCAACTGCAGGTTGAGTAGCACAAATAGCGTGGCTAAAAGTGACGTGGCCTTGTGTGGTGACAAGTTCGATATGATTATCATGGGGCACAATTTTTTCCACGCCGCAAGAACCGAGTACCTTTCCGCCATGCCGCCTGATATAAGTTGCGGCACGTTGTGGAAATAATGTGGTGAGATCTGTACGCGGCAATAGCATATTGCTGTCAGCATAATGTTGATTCAATGCATCATTCAATACATTAAGCAGCACCTGCGCAGAAGCCTTATCTATTGGGGTGTTCAGCGCGGCGATGCAGAGTGGTTCCCAGAGCTTCCAGATCAGATCGTTATCTTGTTTATACTGTTCAAGCATGGTGGCAACAGTCATGTCATGAGGCAGATGAAACTGCGCCGAACGTAAAGTTGAGATAAAACGCATGGCATTCAATCGGGATGGCCAGGATAATCCACGAGCGAAGAGCAATCCAGCCAACAGATGTAAGGGTGCAGGTAGCGCAGGTGTCTTGAATTGGAATTGTTGATGCAGAGTGAGTTGTAACGGCAGGCGCAAAAAATCCTGCTCAATATTGCCGCCAACTTGTTCGATCAGCCGTAATGTTTCGTGATAGCAGCCAAGCAGCAGATGCTGACCATTATCCAGTTGGGTGTTTTGATACGTTACACCGCGCGCGCGCCCCCCGAGTTGCTTGGCACTTTCGAACACGGTGACTTGAATACCCTGTCTGGACAACTCCACGGCTGCTGCCATGCCCGCATAGCCACCGCCAATGACAGCGACTGATAATCCTGCGGTGTTGTTTCCTTCTGGTGGAGAAGGCAATAACTCTCCTGTGTCAGGATGACAGGGAGTGGTTAGATGCTGATCCAAGTTTTCCAGGCCAGCCAGAGTTTGCGCAGCGGTGTCAGTGAGATGCGTTCTCTAAGCACATGGCATCCGCTGCTAACCAATTCATCCAAAGTGGCACGATAGATAGCCGCCATGATCAGTCCGGTACGCTGGACTTTACGGTCTGCTGCGGGAAGGTACTCTAATGCCTGCTGATAATATTGCTGTGCACGCGCAACTTGAAATGCCATGAGTTGTTGAAAATTTTCGCTGTCTTGTCGATTCAATATGTCCGACGCCGTCACATTGAATTGTTTCATCTCATCCATCGGCAAGTAAATACGATTACGCTGTGCATCCTCACCTACGTCACGAATAATGTTGGTCAGCTGCAAGGCGATGCCGAGATCATGCGCATACTTCAGGGTAGTTCTGTCGCTATACCCAAAAATCTCCACCGACAGCAAGCCGACCACCGACGCGACGCGATAACAATAAAGTTGCAATGATTTAAAATCTTGATAGCGTACCAGCTCCAGATCCATTTCCATCCCGTCGATGATTTCCAGCAGATGCTCCTGAGCCAAGTTGAATTGCTTGACTACCGGAACCAAGGCCAGTGCAACCGGGTGTTGTGGTTTCCCGCCATAGATTTCTGCTACCTGAATGCGCCACCAATCAAGTGTGGTGCGCGCTATTTGTTCATCGGAACATTCGTCAACGAGATCGTCAACTTCGCGGCAAAAAGCATACAGGGCAGTGATGGCACGGCGCTTATCCGGCGGCAGAAACATGAAGCTATAGTAAAAACTGGACCCGCTGGCAGCAGCCTTGTTCTGGCAATATTGATCTGGGGTCATATAAACATTAGCCAGTTATTCAGTCATTAATACGAGAAGGGTGCGGACTTCGTCAACATGACAATCCAGTCGAACCGGCGTAATACCGGTCGATGGCTGAACATATCGAACTGTGCACGTTCCAGCTTGTCGAGTATGCGCAGCCCTCCGGCGATGATCATGCGCATCTCCAAGCCCAGACGCCCGGTTAAGATGCTGCCCAGCGGAGCGCCAGAAAGCATCATGGCGCGTGCTCGGTCAACCTGAAATTTCATTAGCGTGCGCCAATTTTCATCCACAGTGCCTTGCGCGATCTGAGCGTCGTTTACACCATATTGTGCGATTTCATTCAACGGTAAGTAGATACGCCCGATCGCGTAGTCCTTGGCGATATCTTGCCAGAAATTGATGATTTGCAAACTGGTGCAAATGGCATTCGAGTAAGCAATATTCTGCGGTGTCGCTTCATCGTAAAGGTGTAGTAATAATTTGCCGACTGGGTTGGCGGAACGGCGGCAATAGTCGAGTAAATCAGCAAAATTGGCATAGCGTTTTTTTATAACGTCTTGCGAAAATGCATCAAGCAAGTCATGGAATGGTTGTAACGGCAGCGTGTGCTGTCTTATCTCTACGGCGAGATTTTTGAACAGGCCTGTTAATGGCGTTTCACCTGTTGAGATGCGCGTCAGCTCGGCGCGGAATTCGTCCAGTTGCTTCAGTCGTTCCGGATCGGACAGATCACCTTCATCGGCAATATCGTCCGCCGCCCTGGCGAAATGATAAATCGCCGCAACTGGCTTGCGCAAACGCTTTGGCATGAGAATGGAAGCAACCGGAAAATTTTCGTAATGATCGACCGACATTGATTAAATTAAATCGTCACGATGCAGCATGAATACAAATTGGTCGCCCGCGTTGACCTCCAGCCAGATGAATGGCAAGTCGGGGTAGGCGGCTTCAAGCGCGTCGCGGTTATGTCCTATTTCAACCACCAGTAATCCATCTTCGGTGAGATATTGTGCAGCATATTTAAGTATGGTTCGGGTAGCATCCAGTCCGTCGGTGCCGCTACCGAGCGCGAGTTTCGGCTCGCTCAAACATTCCTGTGGAAGTGTTGCGACAGATGCTGCATCCACGTAAGGCGGGTTACTGATGATCAGGTCATATTGCTCGCCATTGAGCTTGGCGAAAAAATCAGACTCGATCAGGTTAATGCAGTCCCCCAGATCATAGTCGACGACGTTACGCTCTGCGACGGCAAGCGCAGCGCCGGATATATCCACCGCATCCACGTTGGCGTTGGGGAAGGCATGTGCCGCAAGAATAGCCAGGCAACCACTACCCGTGCCCAAGTCCAGTACGCTGTCAATTTCCTCCGGATCGGTGATCCAGGGGCGCAGTTGATCGCGCAGCAGTTCAGCAATGAAAGAACGCGGCACGATGACACGTTCGTCTACATAAAATTTGAAATCACCCAGAAATGCTTCATGGGTCAAATAGGCAGCCGGGATACGTTGTTCGACGCGCCGCCGGATGATACTCAACACCTCGGCGTGCTCGCCATCGGTCAAACGGGTGTCGAGAAACGGCTCTAGCTTGTCGAGCGGAAGATGTAGGGTATGCAGGATGAGATAGGCAGCTTCGTCGTAAGCGTCATTGCTGCCCTGGCCGAAAAATAACTTGGCCTGCCTGAAACGGCTCACCGCAAAGCGCAACCAGTCGCGTATTGTCAGTAAGTTGGCCGATGCCTCGAAAAAATATTCGCTCATTTACACAGCAGGTTTTCAAGTGTGCGCTGATAGGTCAGTTTAAGCGGCTCAATGTCAGCCACGCCTACGCACTCGTTAAGTTTGTGGATGGTGGCATTCAGCGGGCCAAACTCAATCACTTGTGGGCAAATATCAGCGATGAAGCGTCCATCGGACGTGCCGCCTGTAGTAGAGAGCTCCGGTGTGATGCCATAAGATTGTTGAATCGCCTTGCTGATTGCGGCAACCAAACTACCCTGGGCGGTGAGGTACGGTTTACCGGAAAGCTCCCAAGCCAAATCATATTCCAAGCCATGCTTATCCAGAATCGCATGGACCTTGTCTTTTAAACCTTGTTCTGTGCTGGCAGTGGAAAAGCGGAAATTAAACAGGATATCCAGTGTGCCGGGGACCACATTGGTTGCGCCTGTGCCACCTTTGATATTGGAAATCTGCCAGGAGGTAGGCGGAAAATATTCGTTGCCATTATCCCAAATGGTGGCTGCGAGCTCAGCAATTGCCGGCGCTGCAAGATGGATGGGATTTTTAACCAGATGCGGATAAGCGATGTGACCCTGCACACCCTTCACGGTCAGTGTGCCAGACAAAGAACCACGTCTTCCGTTTTTGATCGTATCGCCGACCTGCTTGTTTGAAGTTGGCTCGCCTACAACGCAATAGTCTATGCTTTCGCCACGCGCGCGCAGAGCTTCTACCACGCGTACTGTGCCATCTACTGCCACGCCTTCCTCATCGGAGGTAATCAGCAAAGCGATTGAACCGGCGTGATTGGGGTGCTGTGCAAGAAAAGCTTCGATAGCGGTAATAAATGCCGCTAAAGAGGTTTTCATATCTGCTGCCCCGCGCCCGTATAACAAGCCATCCCGCATAGTTGGCTCGAACGGCGGGCTGAACCAGGATTCAGCTGGCCCGCTCGGCACCACATCGGTATGTCCGGCAAATGCCATGATGGGGGCGGCGGTGCCATGCCGTGCCCAAAAATTATCTACGTTGCCAAAGCGCATACGTTCGATTTTAAAGCCCAGTTTCTCCAGGCGCTCGATGAGTATGTCTTGGCAGCCAGCATCGTCTGGAGTAAGTGAACGACGTGCAATCAGCGCTTTCGCGAGCGACAAAGTATCGGACATAATTGTGATCAGGGAGATAAATTAAAAATTTTAGAATAGGCAGCTTCGTTAAAGCCGACGTGTAGTAGCTTGCCATTTTTTTCCAGCACAGGGCGTTTGATGACACTGGTCTTATCCAGCATCAGTAGCAACGCCGAGGCGTTGTCGCATATTTTTTGTTTTTGTGTTTCAGGCAGTCCGCGCCAGGTCAATCCGCTGCGATTGACCAGCTTGCTCCAGTCATTTTGGCGTAGCCAGTTTTGTGCAATGGCGATATCCAGACCATGTTTTTTGAAGTCATGAAACTCCACGGAAATCTCATGCTCGGCTAACCAATCACGCGCTTTTTTTACAGTGCTACAGTTGGAGATACCGTACAGCTTCATGGCTTTTCATCACCCAGATTAAGTTTGATCTTGCTGAAATCAGATGGCGGCGGTGCCTTGCTGGGGTCAAAGGCCGGGACTTTCATTGTGTCAGTGCGCTCAGAAAAATCAATCAAAGTGGACAGATTGCTTGCCGAATCTGCGTTACGCATCGCTTCTTCCTTGCTGATTTTTTTGCTTTTGAATAATTTATAAAGCGCTTGCTCGAAAGTTTGCGATCCGGCGGAAACACTTTGTTCAATAGCAGTGCGAATCTTGTCGATCTCGTCATTCTTGATTAAATCTGCAATCAACGATGTGTTCAGCAGAACTTCAACTGCGGGCAACTGTTTACCTTCGACACTGCGCACCAGGCGTTGTGAAATAACTGCACGCAGGCACATGGATAAATCGGCAAGCACACTTTTCCGCGCATCGTGAGGGAAGAAATTTACGATGCGGTTCAGTGCATGATAGCTGTTGTTTGCGTGTAACGTGGTCAGGCACAGGTGTCCGGTTTGCGCAAAAATCAGAGCATGCTTGAGCGTGTCCCGATCACGTACTTCGCCTATCATCAATACATCCGGAGCTTCACGCATACCATTGCTGAGCGCCTCTTCATATGTCAGTGTGTCGGTTCCGATCTCGCGCTGATTAACGATGCATTTATCGTGGCGAAACAAATATTCAAGCGGATCTTCGATGGTAAGAATATGACCGGTTTGTTTGGTATTACGATATTGGATCATCGCGGCCAGAGAGGTGGATTTACCGGAGCCGGTTGAGCCAACCACCAGTACCAGCCCGCGTTTTTCCATAACCAACTCATTAAGTATTCCCGGCAGATTTAACTCGGCGGTGCCGGATACTTGTGTTCTGATGCATCGAATGACGCAGCTGATTGTGCCGCGCTGCCTGAAAATATTGACGCGAAAATTTCCGATTTTCTCTACGCGTAACGAAAAATTCATTTCCATATTGGATTCGAATTGGGCGATACGTTGTGGGCTCATCAATTCGTAGGCGATGCGTTTAACGAAATCAACATCCAGAATCTGCGCATTGACTGGCATGACCACGCCATCTATCTTGATATTGACGGGCGCGCCAACCGAGAAAAACAAATCGGAAGCCTGTTTTTCAGAGGCCAATTGTAGTAATGGAGTAATAATCATTGTCTGTCCCTCAAAGTTTGAAACTTTATCGCCGTGTAACGCTGCGTTTTAAAGTCCGGTGAACATGCTTGAATATATTCTCTGGTCAAATCCCTCGCAGTAATTCGTTGATGCCAACTTTTGATAAGGTTTTTGCATCCACTTTTTTGACGATAACTGCACAATACAAGCTGTAGCTATTATCCTTGGAAGGCAAGTTGCCGCTAACCACAACGGAGCCGGCGGGTACCCGGCCATAGCTGATTTCACCTGTTTCGCGATCATAAATCTTGGTGCTTTGGCCAATGAACACGCCCATCGAAATCACTACGTTGTCCTCCAGGATCACGCCTTCCACGATTTCCGAGCGTGCGCCGACGAAGCAGTTGTCGCCGATAATAGTCGGATTGGCTTGCACCGGTTCAAGTACGCCGCCAATACCTACGCCGCCGCTCAAATGCACATTCTTGCCGATCTGGGCGCAGGAACCAACCGTCGCCCATGTGTCCACCATCGTGCCTTCATCAACATAAGCGCCAATGTTTACATAGGAAGGCATTAACACCACGTTCTTGGCGATAAATGCACCCCTGCGTGCCGCAGCGGGTGGCACGACACGAAAGCCGCCTTCACGGAAGTCACGGCTATTGTAGTCGGCAAATTTGGACGGCACTTTGTCGTAGTAATTGGTAAAGCCGCCTTTGATGAAGGTATTGTCCTCGATGCGGAACGATAGTAGTACAGCCTTTTTCAACCATTGATGCGTTACCCATTGCCCGTCGATTTTTTCGGCGACACGCAATTTGCCTTGATCAAGTTGGGTGATGACGGTATCAATCGCCTCTTTCAGTTGTGCATCGACGTTGCGTGGCGTGATTTCTGCACGGCGTTCAAAACTATGTTCGATGATTTGTTTTAATTGATCCATAATGTTCTTCCGGTTAATGATTTAAGCCTTGTTCAACGATGTTACAAAATCTGCAATGCGTTGTGCGGCTTCCACTGTTTCCGTCACACTTGGGACCAGAGCCAAACGCACAAAATTTTCGCCGGGGTTGATACCTTGCGCAAATCGGGCAAGGTAGCTGCCCGGCAACACCGTGACATTATAGTCACGATATAAAGCCTGCGCGAAATCGTGGTCAGCAACAGGCGTACGTATCCACAGGTAGAAACCGGCATCCGGTAAAGTGGCAGGCAGCACCGGTTTGAGTATCTCCAGTGTTTTGGTGAATTTTTCGCCATACAGACGGCGGTTCTCGGCAACATGGGTTTCATCATTCCAGGCGGCAACGCTGGCAGCTTGAATCGCCGGGTTCATGGCTGAGCCGTGATAGGTGCGGTATAGCGTAAATTTTTCGAGCAGTCCGGCATCGCCAGCGACGAAACCGGAACGCATGCCAGGCACATTGGAGCGCTTCGACAAACTCGAAAATACCACCAAATTGCGATAATCACCACGCCGTAGCAACTGAGCGGCCTGTAACGCACCGAGCGGTTTGTCGGCAAAATAAATTTCCGAATAGCACTCGTCCGATGCAATGACAAAACCATAACGGTCAGACATCTCGAATAGCGTTTTCCATTCCGTCAGTGGCATTATGTGACCAGACGGGTTTCCCGGTGTGCAGACATAAACCAGCTGTACCTGCTGCCAAATTTCTTCCGCAAGTTGCGAAAAATTCAGTGCGTAATCGTCTGTCGGCAGGGTATTAAGGAAATAAGGTTTAGCTCCTGCCAGGAAAGCTGCGCCCTCGTAAATCTGGTAGAACGGATTGGGGCAGACCACGCTGGGATCTTTTTTGCTGCGGTCAATTATCGCTTGCGCAAAAGAAAACAATGCCTCGCGACTGCCGTTTACCGGCAAGACTTGTGTTTTTTCATCCGGCACAGGAATGCCATAGCGTGTGGCTAACCACTTGGCTATGGTGTGGCGCAGGCTGTCGCTGCCGACAGTTGTGGGATAATTTGCCAATCCGGCAAGATTGTTGGTCAATGCTTCACGAATGAATTGTGGCGTGGCATGTTTCGGTTCGCCGATAGATAAGTTGATGGGTTGGAGCGCTCGGTTCGGCTGAACGTCGCGAAACAGGGTGGCGAGCTTCTGAAACGGATAAGGCTGTGAGCGATTCAGGTCAGGATTCATTGCGGTTGTTAAGGGCGCAAAAAGCAGTTGCGCATTATAAGGGGCGAGTAGGTGGCTTCAAAACAAAATATATTACCGGTTGCAGGAATTTTGAGCGGTGCGCTGGTGTGGGGATTGATCTGGTATCCCTATCGAGCGATTCAAGAGGCCGGTATGTCTGCGCCATTGGCGACATTGGTAAGCTATACGCTGGCAATCTTGTGTGGCGTCTTCATGTTGCCGCGCGGTTGGTGGAAATTCCCGCAAAATGGATGGTGGTTGGTGGGTTTAGCTCTGACTGCGGGCTGGGCAAATTTTGGTTATGTATTAGCCATGTTGAACGGCGAAGTCATGCGGGTATTGTTGTTGTTTTACCTTGCGCCGGTCTGGACTATTTTGTTTTCTTACTGGCTACTGAATGAAAAGCTTAACCGCTATGGCTATTTAGTGATTTCACTCTCGCTGGGCGGCGCATTTATCATGCTTTGGGAACCTCATCTGGGAGTACCGTTGCCCAAAAATATTTCTGAATGGCTGGGATTGTCAGCCGGTATGGGATTTGCGCTGTCGAACGTGTTTTCGCTGCGCGCCAAGCATTTAAGTCTGGAAGTAAAATCTTTTGGCGTCTGGTTTGGTACGACCATACTGACTACGCCGCTGATATATTGGCAGGGCAAGGTCTTTGATCAATTGTTCGCAATCCACGCACAGACTTGGGTTTTGTTGACTTTGTTGGGTATTGTGTTGTGTGCAACCAGCTATGCGATCCAATATAGCATTTCTCGTCTACCTGCCAACAGAGCAATCATTCTGTTTCTTTTTGAGCTGGTCTTTGCTGCCCTGGCTTCATACATTTTGGCTGATGAAGTGATGCAGCCACGCGATTGGCTGGGTGCGGTGCTCATTATTTCAGCCAGCATTTTTTCTGGCAGAATATATTCCACGCCAAAAAACTAATGGGGTGATCGGGTCAAGGCTGCTCTTCAAGCCAACGCAAAAGATAAGCCCATTGCTCCAGCTCTCGCCCGGCCAGATGAGGCGGCATATCGAATAGTGTTTTACCCTCAAAGGCTGCGCTCACATAGGTTTGCGCTTCACGTAAATAAGCCAGCACCGGCAAATCCAGTGTGGCAAGAAATTGTTCTAAAGTGAGGGCTGCACGGGTGCGCGGATCCATGCGCATCCCAACCACACCAATGGACACCTTGCCTTTGCGTATTATTTTTTCACGGCCCAACACCCTCAAAAATTCGTGGCTGGCCTGTATATCAAATACAGAAGGGGCAATCGGCACGATTACCCGATCGACCAAACGTAATGCGTGCTCAAGGTTTTTTCCATGTAAACCGGCTGGTGAATCTATCACCAGCCAATCAGAACGTACGGCTCCCGTTTTTTGTTCTGCTTGAGACACAATTCGGGGCAAGTTGCCAGGTCGATTTTTCAGCCACTGCATGGACGATTGTTGCCTATCCAGATCAAGCAAAGTGACGTGTTGACCTTGTGCTGCGAGGTAGCCGGCAATATTAGTTGAAAGAGTGGTTTTACCACTGCCGCCCTTGGGGTTGGCGATCAATATTGCTTGCATGCTGGCTCCTGAGCGTTTGGTAGAAACCAAATTATACCGCCAGCTTTTGGCAGCCAGCAGCGCAGCGATGCATTTTAACAACAGCTGTTGTAAAGGACTAAACCTCGATCTTCATGATTTCTGTAATGGGCAGGGCGGCGATGTCATACAGCTTTTCATGGTGAGGAGCATTTGTACCCAGCAGTTCGGTAATACGGGAATAGGATGCCGCAACAAATATTTCACGTCCTTCGGCATCCTTGCGACGAATGCCGAACTGTATGCGTTGTCTGGTTTCGGCAGGAAGCTTGCCGAGCAGATTTTTGGTAGCCCAAATGGCGCCGCTGCGAGCAAAATCCGATAACCGTGCAGCATGGTTGATAGTGTCTCCCAGCACGGTGAATTCCACCTTGGTCTCGATATGAAATATTCCCAGCCATTCCTGGCCTTCGTTGAGTCCGGTATTGAGATACAGCTCGTTCAGCCAATTCTTTCGTATTTGCCATTCCTTGCTGATCTTGCGCATCGCGTCTTTCATTTCCTGAGCGCATTTCAAAGCGTTCAGTATGTAGTTACAGTCGGGTTGCGGGAAAAAATAATAGACCATACCATCACCTACATGTTTGCCATGTGTACCGTAATACTTGCGGAAAATGGGCTCCATGGCGGCCCATATCTGGTTGATCATCTCGAAGTATTCCTCGGGTGGCAGCTCGGTGCAGATGCGTACCGAGCTTTGTAAATCAGCCACCAGTACCGCAACATCGGTCAATACCGGCAAATGCTTTTTGAGCAAGCTGCGAATGACCTCGTCACGCCGTTCCAATAAACCCAGCAGGCTATCATTGCTGTCGGCTTGGGCGGGCAGGTAAACGCACAAGATACCTTCGCGATAATAGGAGGCATAAACGTTATATCGTGCGATTTCACCTTTTTCTCGGTGTAGCGTAAGTGGTATTTGTATCAGTGGCGTGCTGATATGAGGTTCACCCGGCGATTGTCCCGTTGGCTTGACGGGGTTGTCAGCTTGACCGGTGACCGCGCCTACTAATTCATTACGTGATAGCCGCCCTTTTGCGAGCAGCAGAAAGAATTGAATCAGTTCCTCGCGATTGACCCCGCTTTTCTCCAACGGCCCTTTTAGCAGATAGGTCAGGGCATTACGACCTTTTATATCTGCAGGCAAACTCTCAAACTTCCCTAATAATTCGTTGCGAGCCTGCTCGTTATACCAGGTAATTTCGAAATTGTAGTTAACCATATAGGCCGCGAAGGGAATGTGGTCTATGGTGAGCTGGAGCGAACTTGAGGACTTGAAATATTGAGCTGCCGATTTTCCGCCTGCCATGACTGGTTGCATAACCGACTCTGAAAAGGCTTTGGGAGTGACAACGGCTTCTTGTGAAACCACCTCAGGCGCATCCTTATCAAGCTGTTGAGCTATTTCTAACATGGCGTAACCTTCCTTTTTCAGTTTTCGGATGCGCTCCAGTCGCGCCAATACCTCTTCGGGAAAGTACCCTATCTGGCGTGCACTGGTTGCAGCACCCGGCCCGGGATTTTTTACCAGCGGGCGGGGCAGCAGCCCCAACGCAATGTAGTTGTTGAGGGTGGCGCGAGAAATGTTTGCAGCTTGCATCACTTCATAACTGGTCAACATGATTTGAACGGATGGACTATATAAATAGACTGTCCATATATATATCAGTTAATCTGTCTATGTCAAGTGAAATAACACATTAAATATATTAATTATATCTATGTTATAAATTAAATTATTACAATATTAGTGTGGCTTTAATAGGTTATTTTAACTGTCTATATGGCGGCCGTCTGCTTTGGTGAATGCTGCTACCGAGTGCCGGGAAAATATTTGGGCGGCCTGCTTTACAAAGAAGTTTTGCTTGGATGGAATTGTTCAAACCGCAATCATCTGCGCCTGTATAATTTTTCTGGTTAAAGTCTTTATTCAAGTGACATGTCTACCCGCACAAACAAACTGAGCATTGGTACTCCACTGTCTCCTTCTGCCCTACGTGTCATGCTGTTGGGCAGCGGAGAATTGG
>DASRWN010000024.1:0-12607 GCA_035654595.1 Gallionella sp.
TTTCCGCTTTTCCGGTCTTGTGCGTTGATCAGTTGCAACACGCCGATGATTTCTTTTTCGTGATTGCACATCGGCACGGTCAAGAATGATTGTGAACGATAGCCGGTCATGCTATCGAATTTTTTGGTGCCCGAAAAATCGAAACCCTTTGCCGTGTAAGCGTCATGAATATTGACTGTTTCGCCGCTCAACGCCACATGGCTCACCACCATGGCGTGGTTTGCGTTGCCAGCTTGGTCATAAAGCTCAATGGGATAAAAGGTGACAGGTGCGCCGCTGGTGCCGCCCATGGCGATGTTCAGCGAATCATTGCGCAATATTTCAAAGCGCAACACCTGCTGCTGCGCTTCAAACAGATAAAGTGTTCCGGCATCAGCATGGGTGATGCGCCGTGCTGCTTCCAGAATGGTTTCCAGCAGGGTATTGATATCGTGCCGTTGCGACAGGGCGATACCGATTTCATTCAGTTCCTTGAGGCGATGCAGTAAGTTATCCGAAGCGCGCATGTGCTGGTTATTTGATGCAAACGGCGCGCACCTGGTGCATATCGGTAACGCCCTGCAACACCTTTTCCATGCCATCCTGTTTGAGGGTGTGCATGCCCTCGTCAAGCGCGATGGCCAAGAGTTCCGCGACGCGCGCATGTTCCTGAATGGCTTTTTTAACCGGATCCGATCCGATCAGCAGTTCGTGCAAGCCGACCCGCCCGCGGTAGCCGGTGCCGGAGCACTTCTCGCAGCCCACCGGTTCGTATAGTGTAAATTGCCCCTTGCTATCGGCGAACAGTTTGACCCAGTCGGCGTATAAAGCTTTGGCAGCGGCGGCCGGATCTTTTTTCCAGGTTGCCGTGTTACTTAGTTCAACGCTGTATTCGCTGAGCAGTGCTTTTATTTCATCAATGGTAGGAATGTGAGGTTTTTTGCAATCACCGCACAAGCGCTTTGCCAAACGTTGCGCAAGAATTCCCAGCAGGGCGTCTGCAAAATTGAACGGATCCATGCCCATGTCCAGCAGTCGAATGATGGATTCCGGCGCGCTGTTGGTATGCAGGGTGGCGAACACCAAGTGACCTGTCAGCGAAGCTTCAATGCCGATGGACACGGTTTCCTTGTCACGCATTTCACCTACCATGATGACATCGGGATCGGCACGCAAAAAGGCGCGCATGATCACGGCGAAGTCCATTCCGGCTTTTTTGTTGATCTGCACCTGCCGCAGCCCGGCCTGGGTGATTTCTACCGGGTCTTCCGCAGTCCATATCTTGGTGTCCGGGGTGTTGATATATTTCAGGATGGAGTGCAGGGTAGTCGTTTTACCTGAGCCGGTCGGACCGCAGACAAAGAATAAACCATACGGTTTGCTCACTGTCGATTTGATTAGCTCGTTATTGCGTGCCGAGAACCCCATTTTTTCCAGCGGCAACGGCTCGCCCGAGGCAAGAATACGCATCACCACATCTTCAACGCTACCCTGCGAGGGGATGGTTGCGACACGCAGTTCTATGTCCAGCGGACCAAATTTCTTGAACTTGATCTTACCGTCCTGTGGTTTGCGTTTTTCTGAAATATCCAGATCGCACATGATTTTCAGGCGCGTGATTAGCGCGTTACGATAGGAGGCTGGCACTTCGATGTATTCGAGCAGCGAACCATCTTTGCGCACGCGTATACGTGTTTTGCCTTTGCCGGGTTGAGGCTCGATATGAATGTCCGACGCGCCCATACGATAGGCGTCGACGATGATTTTATTGACCAGCTTGACCAGCTCATTATCGGCCGCCGCACTGACATCATCCTGGCTTGCGCTACCGGTGTCTTCTCCCTCCTCTCCACCCATACTGGAGAGCAAATCATCCATGGATGATTCATCTGCGGCGAAGCCGCCTGTGGTGTCCGCACCGGAGCCGCCGCCGTAAAATAAATTCAGTGTCTGGGTGAATTCGCGTTGCGAGCAAACCTTATATGCCAGCCGATGCTTGGAAAAAATGTTGTTTACCACTCGCGAGGCCTGGATTCTTTCGGGGTCGGTGGTCAAAATCAGCAGGCCATTCTGATTTTCTTCTATCGGTATCCAATGGCTGCTTTGTACATATTCACGCTTCAGGTTGCGCAACAAATCTGCAGGTTTGACGCGCTCGGCTTTATACGGCTCGTAAGCGACCCCGAAAAAAGACGATAACGCCTTGCCCAGTGCCGGGATGCTGACCTGAAATTCATCTATCAACACTTCTTCGATGTCGATTCCCTTGCGCCGTGCGGTGCGTGCTGCGAGCTCGAATTCCGCAGCGGATAAAACCGCATCGGTCACCAGGAAATCATATTTTGTTTTTACCGTACTGCTTTGTTGCCGCTGGCGTAATGCGACTGCCATGCTGATGGCCAATTCCTGTATGCCTTCCTCGACAACTGTCGAGAACATGAAGCCGGCTTTGTTGTTGATGACTTGGATGATGCCGACCAAATCATCCGTGCTGGCGTCCAGAATTGGCGCGACCAACATCTGTTTGGTGCGATATCCGGTGCGTTTGTCCACTTCCTGCAGGAAACGCAGCTGCGTGCTGTATGCAGCCAGCTCTTTCTCATCATAGACATCCTTGATGTTGAGCATTTTCTTGTGCATGGCCGCATAGCCGGCAACGCTTTGTTCAGCAATCGGCAGCTTGAGGTCTTTAAATGAATTCAGCCCGGTTTTGACTTTGGAGATGAGTGATACGTTGTCGTCACCGACCACATAGATGGTGAGGCGATCGGCGTTGAATAATGCGCAGATGTCCTTGCTGACATCCAGCATGATTTCATCAATATTGCTGGCGGCATGAACTTTGTTGGTGACGTGATTGAGATTTTTTGTGAACTCGAGTTTAAGGCTCACCTCATTGCTGATATTTGCCGTATTGCTGGCTGCCGTCACTGTGCCCATTACCGTTCCCTCGCGCTATGATTTCCGTCAGGTTCGCGCGGTATAGACCATAATCCGCCTTCCAGTACCTGCACGTCGTAGCCAGCCTGTGCCAGGATAAAGGTGGCAGCCGCGCTGCGTCGACCGCTTTGGCAGTATGCGATATATTTTTTATCGCGGCTAAGTACGCCAACCGCACTGCGTATGTCATTCAGGGGCACGTTCATTGCGCCGTGCAGTTTGTCATAACGATATTCCGACGGGTGACGAACATCCAGCCAGGTTGCACCGGAGTCTACGCCATGCCTGGCTCGCGAATAATTGACCTTGCGTAACAAGGGTTCTTGCAGCAACGCCAGAAAATCCTGCCTGTTCAGCCGCAGCAGTACGCCATTGGATTTCATGGTGACCGTGGCGTTACGTTTGGCATCCGAAACCAATGCCTCTTCGCCAAACACATCACCCGCTTTCAGGTCAGCCAGCAGGACATCAACGCCGCCAATGTGGCGCGTAACCTGGGCGCGCCCACTATCGATCAGGTAATAATAGTCGCCTTCGTTGCCCTCGCGGATGATGACATCATCCACCCATACGACAATCGCTTCGATACGCTGCAACAGGGTACTGATGTTTCCTGCGGGTAGATGCGCCAGAGGGCCATTTTTCAGGCTGTCCGCATTGAACATATTTGAGGTCAGCAACCGCTTGACACTGGCTGCAGTGTCGGTGCTGCTTTGTGTCGCGGCGGCATTATGCATCGCATTGTTCAAATCGTATTTGGATATCTGATCCCAGGTTACCAGCCGATCCAAAAGATCATCGTCTATTCTTAATAGCTGACTGGCAGTCAGGGTAACTGCCGAAACGACGTAAGGCTGGCGTTTGCCGAGGGGGTGCTTGGCCCACTCTGATTGGGCGTTGACGATAACCCGGTTGTTATCCTCATAGATCAACTCAATTTCGCCACGTATCAGGTAAACCGATTGTCCTTTCAGCCCATATGCCTTGAATGGGTCGTCACCTTCGGCAACGTTTTCAATATGGCAATAATCCAGCAGCTCGCGCAACCGCGTCGGGCTGAACGAGGATATGGGTTCTAAACCAGCCAATACTTTGATGTCGAGAGAGTAGCTCATGGTTGGCTAGAATTCGAACTCCTGATTATTCAGCAACATCTTTGGGCGTATCCCCGGCAAACAATTTTCGATTTCGCGCATGGTGATTTCCATCTCGCCCGGTTTAAGGTGCGTGACAAATACGGCTGTCTCAAGTTTAAGTTTGGCTAATTCTGCCGCCAGCAAACTTGGGCACAGGTGCTTGGACAGAATAGCCAATTCTCTTTCACTGTTGGAAAAGGCCGTCTCGATAATCAGGTAGCGCAGATTTTTGATTTTATTTACTACCTTCCATAGTGCGTCATTGGTGGTGGTGTCGCCGCTGAATACCAGGCTGGCTTCGCCGCTGTCCAGATGATAACCCACTGCAGGAACCACGTGATTGGCCGGGACAGAGGTTATTTTTCGCCCATTCAGGGTTATGGTCTCCCCCAGTTCAATGACCTGATAACGCATGTAAGGATTATCCGCGCTGGGTATTTCGCTGAAATCCGGCCATATTTTCCAGTTAAAAATGTGCTGTCTGAGTATGGCTATGGTCTGTTCGCTGGCATAAACAGTAATCGGGTGATCACGCATGAACCCGGAGCTGTCAACCATCAATGGAATGCTGGCAATGTGGTCCAGATGAGAGTGGGTAACGAAGACATGATCTATCATGCTCAATTCGGTGAGGCTGAGTTCATTTACACCCGTGCCGGCGTCGATCAATACATCATGGTCGAGCAAGAACGAAGTGGTGCGCAAATTGCCACCGATGCCGCCACTACAACCTAATACCCTCAATTTCATTGCATGTTGTTAAGCATTTATTTAGTTTCAAATACAAACACGCCGTCCCAGTCGACAGGCGGTGGGTTGTTACGGAAATAGCTGATGCGCTCAATATAAATTCCATACAAGGCGGTATCGGGCGACATGCGCTGCAAATTTGTCAATTGTAATTCAGCCTGATCCCAATCCTGCTGTCGGTATAAGCGGCGTACCTCATGGAATAGCTTGATTTCATCCTGCATCGCCTTGCTCACTTCGCCAGCCAAACCGACGGGCTGATAAATTGCGATAGGCTTATCTTTACCTTTTACGCGCACATGGTCAAGTTCACGGTAGACAAAGTCCGTTACCCCGTTACGGGTATTCTCGCCAACGATGATACCCACGCCATATTGCTTGGTAATTCCCTCCAGGCGCGAGGCCAGATTTACCTCGTCTCCCATCACCGTATAGGCTACCCGTACTTCTGAGCCCATATTACCTACGCTGACACGTCCGCTATTGATGCCTACGCCGATATGAATTTCCGGCCAACCGCGTTGTTTGAAATGGGGTCGCAGTGAAAGCAAAGCTGTTTGCATTTCAAGTCCCGCTAGTATGGCATGTTTTGCATGTTCCGCGTCTTGTAAAGGCGCGCCCCAGAACGCCATGATGCAATCGCCCATATACTTGTCTATTGTGCCACGGTGTTTATAGATGATGCGTGACAAGGGGGTTAAAAACTCATTCATCAGCAAGGTCAACTCTTTCGGATCCAGCCCCTCTGAAATACTGGTGAAGTCACGCACATCGGAAAACAGGATGCTCATCTCGCGGCTTTTGCCTTCCATTGAAATGCTATCGGGGCTGGCTGCCATTTCCTCCACCAACTCGCTGGGCACATATTGGCCAAACAGGCTGGTAATCTGGCGCTTGGTACGTGATGTCACAAAAAAACCATAAGACATGTCCAGCGCGAACAACAATACGACCATTAGTAAACTATTTACGATCGGCATCACCAGATTGCCGAAATACCACAGCGTCAGGCTGAGACCCAGACTGATTAGCAGGGCAAAAATTGAAACCAGCAACACTTTGGCCGGGCTTAGTAGCGGCAATATAAAACTCAATATAACCCCGATCAGTAATAGCCACAGCACTTCCGCCCCCACCATGTAAGCGGGTTGCTCTTTCAGGTTTTGATCAAGAATGCCGGCGATCATGCTGGCGTTTATTTCCACTCCTGGATACACCTCGGCAACCGGTGTGGCGCGCATATCCAGCAATCCTGGCGCAGTGGTTCCGACCAATACGATCTTGCCTTTGAGTTGCGCCAAGTCGACCCGATCATGCAGTACATCTGTGATCGAGATGTAGCGGAAACTATTTTGTTTACCACGGAAAGGCACCAGTGTTGCGACAGTCTGATCGACCGGGATTCTGAGCACACCCTTATCAGTCGCCAGTTCCAGCCATTCCAGATCAGCGCCGTCGCTATTTTCGCCATCTGCAAAACCGGCGCTCAACTTGGTATGGCCGAACAGGGTGCGTACCATGGCAAGTGACAGAGATTCATAATATGCGCCGCCATATTCTGCCAGCATGGGCAAGCGGCGTACTACACCGTCTTCGTCTACCATGGGGTTAAAGTGTCCGGCATCGGCGGCGGCAGTTTGCAGTTCGGGCAGATTGGCGCCGTAACCATTCCACACTGTAAAGGTGATGGGGCTTCTCTTGAATGCTCCTGTTGGAAAAGTCGCTGCGGGCAGCATTCCGGAGGTGTGTTGATCTTTTTGATTGGTCAGGTAATAACCCAGAACAACTTTGCGGTTCTTGATTTTGTCGGCAAATAAGTTGTCGTACTCCAGCCGCGGTTGAAGCTGGCGCAGCGTTGATTGAAATGTCGCATCAGCCCTGAGTTGATTCTGCCCCAGCTTTTGCAGCACTTTCAGTCCGGAGCTTTCATCTTTTTCTGCGAACACCACGTCAAAGCCAACCACCGCAACAGCATATTGATCGAATAATTTGTCCATCAAAGTGGCCAGACGGTCGCGACTCCAGGGCCAGCGGCCTTCTTCTTTGAGGCTTTTTTCGTCTATATCCAGGATAACGATGCGATCATCCACAGTGCGTGGCATGGTCAAGCGCAAGCGGTAATCATAGAAAATGGCGGACAGCTGATCGACAAAACTCAACCGGTAAAAACGCGCTGCATTACCCGCAAAGATCAAGACCAGCATCAGCCCCAATCCAACTAAAACTGCATTTTTTTTCACGCCGCTTCCTTAAAAGAGGCTACCGAGCGAGAGCGTAAAAGACGCTCTAACGAATCAGACCGGCGCAAAACTAGCCCTTGAGGTAAAACTCCATTTTCACTCCGGCCAGCTCGATAATATCGTGATTCTTCATTTGCAAAGGCTGTGCGCCCATGACTTGGCCGTTCACAGAAGGGAAGGTTGCGCCCTCTACGTGAGTGATAAAGAAGCCGTGAGGGCGACGGGTTAATACCGCTACCTGCAATCCCGGCTTGCCCAGCGTGGTGAGGTTTTTTACCAGCTCCAATTCTTTACCGGCATTTGGGCCAGTCAGGATTTGTATGGCCGCAGCGGGGACGGCAGTAGCAGCAGCGGGTGAAGGTGAGGGTGGTGCCGGGACTGGAATGGGTGCGCGCGCCTCAAACTTGCCGGTTTTTTCGCTTGCTTTGTCATCGACAGGTTTGGCCATGACGCTTTGAGTTTTTATGAAACTGCTGGTATCCCCGGCCTTCGCAGGGCTGGGTGCCTGTTTGGCAGGCGTGCGCATCAGCATGGTTTTTTCGAAATCAGCTGCACTGGTCTGACTTATTTCGTCGGTGATATATTTCAACTTGTGTTTACCGATTTCAATCAGATCATTATTGTGCAAGAAATGTTTTTTGGTAGCGACACCATTTACTTCCACGCCATTGGTACTATCCAGATCTTCCAGAAAGGAATCGTGCAGTATGGTGATGATAGCGGCATGCTCACCGCTTACCGCCAGATTATCAATGACAATATCATTGTGTTCTTTGCGCCCAATCGTCAGGCGTTCCTGGCTCAGGGGGTATTCTTTAATGACTACCCCGTCCATGCTTAATATCAGTTTTGCAGTCATAGTCGTGACCTTTATGCCAGTTATTTCTTGAACCAACCAAATAATTTTGCCAGCCAACGACGTGGAGCGGCAAACTCACCCTTAATTTTCACCAGTATGACCGAAACATTGTCTCGTCCACCATTATCATTTGCCATTTGAATAAGTTGCTCGGCGGCAAGCGTTAAATTACTTTGCATCGCGTACAGCGCAGATTCAATGTCTTCATCCTCCAGCATGTCGTTCAGTCCATCTGAGCAGAGCAGATAAATATCCCCGGGTTGTGCTTTGTGCACATGAATTTCCGGTATTACTTCTGCATCAATACCGACTGCACGTGTGACCAAATTCTTGTTTTTGGAATGACGCGCATCCTCCATGGTAATCATGCCACTATCGATCTGCTCCTGTAACAGAGAGTGATCGCGTGTGATTGCTTGCAGAGTCCCGTTCCGCAGACGATACATGCGCGAGTCACCCACATGCCCAACCGCTACGCGATTATCATAAAACAACCCTGCAACAATAGTCGTACCCATACCCGAGTATTGGGGCTGACTTTGTGAGGCATGATAAATCGACGAATTGGCCTTTCGGATGTTATCACGTAACAGTACAACGCCCAGTTCGTCGCCACTATCCGCATCTATATCAGTGGGGCTGGCGTGCTGCAAATATTGACTGATTTCCGTGGTTGTCACTGAAACGGCTATGCCGCTTGCCACCTCGCCAGCATTATAACCACCCATGCCGTCAGCCAGCACGACCAAGCCGCACACGGCATCCTGTGTCACGCTGTCCTCGTTATGCGACCGCACCATTCCAGGGTTGGTCTGCGAGACGATTTCTAAAGTTTCATTAAGGTTCATTTTTCAAATTCCTACAGATCAGCCGTGCATTTGCGTAATGTTGCTGCCAGTTTTGCACGATTTGCGTGACGATCAGATCGCCAACTTTCGTAACAAAAGCGCTGGTCAGCATGATTTTGTCGTTGCGCGCGCGATGAGGCCAGCATGCCCGCAGCTATAAGCTTTGCGCTCCAGGCTTTATACCAAACCATTGCGCGTGCCCAGCAGGAAAACCAGCGTAGTCAGTAATCCGGCAAACTCGTTTCTCTTCCAGAACGACCATTTATTCATTGCCTATCCCTGATGGTTTTTTTGTGAGGAAGCTACGCCGCTGATACTAAAGCACTTTGCTGAAATACACCATCATCTTTTGATTTACGGCGGGCTGCTGCGAAATTTGGTCTGTCAGGCAGATTATATGAGGCGGTTCTTCACTCAATTACCAACACAGGGCAAGTTGTCAGGCGCGTGACTTCGCTCGCCACTGAGCCGAGCAACAGGGCATGCAGTCCGCCTTGCCCCTGTTTGGTCATCACAATCTGATCTACGCCTTGCTCGTTGGCATATTGGATGATGGCTTGGGCTGGCGTGCCGATACTGATGTGATATTGATAGGGCAGTCCGGCCATTTGCAACTTGGCACGCGCTTGCGTCAGCGCCAGCATGCCTTGTTCAAGATAATAGTCATTGATGGTATTTTTATCGATGAACAGTTTGACATTCCCCGCGGTGATCTTCCACTGTACATTCAGTAACAATATCTGTGGCAAATCGTGGTAGTCATGCAGGTTGCCAATGATATGGTCTATGGCGCGGTCAGCATTGGTTGAACCATCAATGGGCAATAATATTTTCATGTTATTTTTCACCCGCTCTGTCCGGCGCGGCAGAAACTGATTCGTCGACCAGATCAATGATGTCAACTTTGGTTGTTTTGCGAACGGCAAACCATTTTCCGATTACGACGACCAATATTGCGCAGCCTGCCGGAATTAACCAATGCAAGGCATGTTGAGTTTCAATCAACGGTCGCAGCGATGCCTCGCTGACCAGCATTTCTCCTGCCACATAACCGAGCAGCGCCGCGCCGGCATAAATAGTGAACGGGAAACGATCGATTAATTTCAATACCAGCTGGCTGCTCCATGCAATCAGCGGAATGCTGATCAACAAACCAAACACGAGCAGGAACAGATTGCCTTTGGCTGCGGCAGCCACACCCAGCACATTGTCCAGGCTCATTATAAAATCCGCGATGATGATGGTCTTGATCGCGCCTAACAGGCGCGTATCCGCTTTGATGTTATTTTCAGCATGTTCTTCTTCGGGCTGAATCAATTTAACGCCTATCCAGAGCAACAGCAATGCACCAATCAGTTTGAGATAGGGCAGGGCGAGCAGGTTGACCGCAAAAAAAGTCAGCACGACGCGCAGTCCGATAGCGCCGCCGATACCGAACAGGATGCCTTTTTTACGTTGTTGTGGCGGTAGATTACGACATGCCAGCGCGATCACCACCGCATTGTCGCCGCTCAGCAGCAGATCAATCACGATGATCTTGAATACATCTATCCAGAATTGCGGAGCAAAAAACATCTCCAGCATGGCTAACCCCTCAGGATTTTTTGCATGACGCGTCCCATATCAGCAGGATTGCGGGTGATATGTATCCCGCATTCTTCCATTACTGCAAGCTTGGCTGCCGCGCCGCCTTGCCCACCGGAAATAATCGCACCGGCATGGCCCATACGCTTGCCGGGTGGGGCGGTCATGCCGGCGATAAATCCGACCACCGGTTTATGCATATTTTGTTTGATCCAGCGTGCGCATTCTTCCTCGTCACTGCCGCCAATCTCGCCGACCATGATGACCGCATCGGTTTCCGCATCATCATTGAACAATTTCATGACGTCGAGGTGTTTAAGGCCGTTGATTGGGTCGCCGCCAATACCGGCGCAGGAAGACTGTCCCAAGCCCAACGCAGTAAGCTGCGCGACTGCTTCATAAGTGAGCGTGCCCGAGCGCGATACCACCCCGACACGCCCTTTTTGATGGATGTGCCCCGGCATGATGCCGATCTTGATTTCGTCCGGTGTAATCAATCCGGGACAGTTCGGGCCGATCAGCAAGGTGCGCTTGCCCTCCATGTTACGGCGCGTGCGCAGCATATCGTGTATCGGAATACCCTCGGTAATACAAATCACCAGATCCATTTCTGCTGCCACCGCCTCATCTATTGCGGCGGCGGCATAAGCGGGCGGTACATAAATCACTGACACGGTTGCGCCGCTTTGCGTTTTGGCCTCGGCTACACTGTTAAAGATCGGAATATCTTCGAAACATTGCCCACCTTTGCCCGGCGTCACACCCGCAACAAAACAATCTGCGCCATGCGCGTAAGCCTTGCAATGAATGGTGTGGAACTGGCCGGTTTTGCCGGTCATGCCTTGCGTCATGACCCGGGTATTTTTGTCGATTAGAATAGACATCAGGAACGCCCAGCCGCAGTAACAACTTTCTCAGCGGCATCGGCCATGTCATTGGCGGAAATGACGGGCAAGCCGGATTGCGCCAGAATTTTTTTGCCGATGTCGACATTAGTACCCTCGAGACGTACCACTAAAGGCACGGCCAGATGCACCTCGCGTGCCGCCGCCACTACACCTGCGGCGATCACATCACACTTCATGATGCCGCCGAAAATATTGACCAGAATGGCCTTGAGCTTGGAATTACGCAACATCAATTTAAATGCCTCGGTCACTTTTTCCTGGTTTGCTCCACCGCCGACATCAAGGAAATTTGCCGGATGGCCACCGTACAGTTTGATGATGTCCATGGTTGCCATCGCAAGGCCTGCTCCGTTTACCATGCAGCCGATATCGCCCTGCAGTGCGATATAACTGAGATCAAATTTTGCGGCTTCTATTTCATCCGGATCTTCTTCGTCCAAATCACGTAACGCGACAATTTCAGGGTGACGGTATTGCGCGTTACTGTCGAAATCGAATTTTGCATCCAATGCCAGGATGCGTCCATCAGTGGTTAACACCAGCGGGTTGATTTCAGCCAGTAGCGCATCGGTCTCAACAAAAGCGCGATACAAGCCTTGCAAGATAGTTGCTGCATCATTTACCGAGCTTGCCGGAATGCCGATTCGGGCGGCAATCTGTCCGGCTTGCGTTGCGTCCAGTCCGGTAATCGGATCAATCCAGAACGTGTGTAACTTTTCTGGAGTATGTGTGGCGACTTCTTCGATTTCCATGCCGCCTTCACTGCTTGCCAGCAAGGCCACGCGTTGTTTGCTGCGATCAATCACCATACCCACATAAAACTCTTTGGCAATTTGCACACCTTCTTCAATGAGTAAACGATGTACTACTTGACCCTCTGCGCTGGTTTGCTGGGTGACCAGATGCATACCCAATATCTGTTGCGCCGCGTATCGTACTTCATCCAGAGAGTGCGCCACCTTTACGCCGCCGCCCTTGCCACGGCCACCTGCATGGATTTGCGCTTTGACTACCCAGGCATTGCCGCCCAGTTGTTGTGCGGCAGCGACTGCCTCGGCAACGTTGAAGCACGCCATGCCGCGTGGAGTCGGTATACCGAATTGACGCAGAATCTGCTTGCCTTGATATTCGTGGATTTTCATATTGGATAAATCGTTAAACGCAACGCACAGTTCGTTCAACGTGCGGACGTAATCTTACCTAAATACTGCTGCTCAGATGCAGCAGATTGCTGCCGTAAATGGGGGGTGGTGCCGCTTGTCGGATTCGAACTGACGACCTACCGCTTACAAGGCGGTTGCTCTACCAACTGAGCTAAAGCGGCATACAAAAAGGAGCGGGTAAAAATTTCTTCTGCAACATG
>DASRWN010000025.1:0-3476 GCA_035654595.1 Gallionella sp.
GGCAGTTACCCAGCCTGGCGGCACCGCAGCGCAAGCGGCAGCCGGCGCACCTTATCAGATCGCCGGAAAAACAGGTACCGCACAGGTAGTCGCCATGAAACAAGGCGAATCATACAATGCCGACAAGATCGACGAACGGCATCGAGACCACGCATGGTTTATCTCGTTTGCGCCAGCCGAGCAGCCCAGGCTGGCGCTGGTTGTATTGGTGGAAAATGGCGGGCACGGCGGCAGTACGGCCGCCCCCATTGCACGCAAAGTATTCGACTATTACCTGCTCGGCATCATTCCAAAACCCTTGGCGGATGAAGCTGACAACGGAGATAGCCAACATGATTAGAAGGCAGTTATGGCGACGCCTAATCGCCCACATCGATCCGGTGTTAATGTCCGGCGTCGGATTGTTGTTGCTGACCAGTTTGCTAGTCCTATACAGCGCCAGTGACGGCAACTGGCTGCGGGTATTATCGCAAGGCACCAATATTCTGGTGGCGCTGGTGTTCATGTGGATTGTTGCCAATCTGCCACTGCATTATTTGATACGCACCGCTTTGCCAATCTATTTGTTAGGCATGTTGTTACTGGTCGGTGTCGCACTGTTTGGTGAAATCAGCCACGGTGCGCGACGCTGGCTGGATATTGGTGTGATCACCATACAACCTTCCGAATTGATGAAGATCGGTGTGCCATTGATGATGGCATGGTATTTCGAAAAACATGAAGCTACACTTACTTTAAAAAATTATTTTATTGCCACGCTATTGCTGCTCGTGCCGGTGGTGTTGATTGCCAGACAACCGGATCTCGGCACTGCGCTGTTGATTCTGGCCAGCGGATTTTATGTGCTGTTTCTAGCTGGCTTGAGTTGGCGCGTTATGGGAGTGCTACTCGCCGCCGCAATCGCCAGCGCGCCTGTGCTGTGGTCCATGCTGCACGACTATCAACAACATCGCATCCTGATGTTGCTTGATCCGACCCAGGATGCACTGGGTAAGGGCTATCACACCATACAAGGCATGATTGCGGTGGGCTCTGGCGGAATTTTTGGCAAAGGGTTTCTGAACGGGACACAAACCCATCTCGACTTTTTACCGGAACGTACCACCGATTTTATTTTTGCGGTATATGCCGAAGAATTTGGCTTCATCGGCAGCTTTCTTCTGCTGTCGCTGTATTTATTCGTGATTGCTCGCGGCCTGATTATCACCGCCAACGCTTCTACCTATTTTACGCGCCTGATGTCCGGCTCAATAACTTTGACGTTTACTACCTATGCGTTTGTTAATATGGGCATGGTCAGTGGCATCTTGCCGGTAGTGGGCGTACCGCTCCCCCTGATTAGTTACGGCGGCACATCCATGCTCACGCTCATGGTCGGCATTGGCATGCTGATGTGCATAGAAACGCACAAAAAACTGGTCAAGACTTAAACTGCAAATTGACCGCCTATCCGGAAAGGGAAAGCACATGATGAATGGGAAAACAGCCGGTGCAGCATGTATTACATTGCTACTCGCCGCATGTAGCAGCGTACCCCAACACAACATAGAGCCGCGCACCGCGCCCGCCGCACCTGTTGCGGGTAGTGGCGGTTATCTTGCCGGAGATGGCCCCGGTGCCGATGCGCCTGCCAACATTGATGCAATACCCGATGCCGTGCCAAAAATTGAACCCCTACACCGCTACGCGAATCGTCCCTATGTTGCGCTAGGCAAGACTTATACGCCGTTGACCAGCACCGGCAATTTCAAGGAACGCGGTATCGCTTCCTGGTATGGCAAAAAATTTCATGGCCAGCGCACCTCTATCGGCGAAACGTATGACATGTACGCAATGTCTGCTGCGCACCCGACTTTACCGGTTCCCAGCTATGCCCGTATCACCAATCTCTCCAACCATAAATCAGTGGTGGTGCGCATCAACGATAGAGGCCCGTTTCTGCATGACCGCGTTATTGACCTGTCTTATGCGGCAGCCTACAAGCTCGGCATCATCAGTAACGGAAGCGCGGAAGTCGAAATTGAAAGTATCAGACCGGATTCCGCAATAGCGATGGCCAAATCAGTTGAACCGGCAACGCAACCTATCTCAACTGCGCCATCTATAGCCAATGCCTCCGATGTAACAACAGCAAGCAGCAATATCTATTTGCAACTGGGCGCTTTCAAATCCCGGCAAGCAGCGGCAGACTTCATAACCAAAATGCATACCGAACTGGGTGATATCGGCAAACAGCTCAGTATATTCGTCAAGGATGGGTGGATACGTGTACACATTGGCCCTTATGCAGACCAGAACGAGGCGCACAGCAGTGCAGAAAGTTTGAAAGCCAAACTGGGATTCAAACCGTTGGTCAATTTGCATTGATGAAAGCAACACCGCCGGATGAAATCAGGTTTTCTTTTTGGCACGCGGATGTGCCGCATCATAAGTTTTGCTGAGGTATTGAAAATCAAGGTGCGTATAAACTTGCGTGGTAGAAATACTGGCGTGGCCCAGCATTTCCTGCACGGCGCGCAAATCTCCGCTGGATTGCAACACATGGGTAGCGAACGAGTGGCGTAATAAATGCGGATGCACACTACTAGTGATGCCTTGCTTGATGCCCCATTCCTTCATACGCAGTTGCACCACGCGCGGCGAAATACGTTGCCCGCGTTGGCCCACAAATAATGCCGTTTCTCCCGCTTTGGCAAGCTGGTTACGCACTGCCAGCCAGGCTTGCAAAGCAGTGATGGCGTATAGCCCGAGTGGCACAATGCGAGTTTTGTTGCCTTTACCCGTGACACGCACTTCGCCGACGGTCAAGTCAAGTTGCGCGGGATCAAGATTAACCAGCTCTGCCAAACGCAGGCCGGACGAGTAAAACAATTCAAACATTGCCTTGTCACGTATCGTCGGCAGCGTATCGGCAGGCAAATCCATCAGCCGCACCGCTTCGTCCGGCGATAAGGCTTGTGGCAAAGTCTTGGCTGCTTTCGGAGCGCGCAGTCCCGCGCAAG
Source organism: Gallionella sp. (assembly GCA_035654595.1). GTDB lineage: Bacteria > Pseudomonadota > Gammaproteobacteria > Burkholderiales > Gallionellaceae > Gallionella. The sequence continues at coordinate 3,003 of DASRWN010000025.1, forward strand.
GATTATCGGTCAGGCCATGATCACGCATCAGGTAAGTGAAAAAACCGCGCCACGCCGACAGCATCCGCGCCAGTGAACGCCCTCCCAAGCCGCTGCTGTGCAATTGCGCAATAAAACGACGGATATGATGAATCTTAAGTTCGCCAAGCGGTATGTCAGCGGTAAGCTTGAATAGCTGCCGCAGATCAAGCGTGTAATTTTTCACCGTCAACATGGAATATTGTTTCTCATTGCGCAACCACGCCATGTAGCCGTGCAGATATCGCTGGTTTGGCGTAGCAATCGCTAGCATGACTATCGTCCGGATTCCCCTATCACTGCATCACATGAGGTTGCAGCGCAGCGCCCACCACTTGGGCAATATGCTGCAAGAATACGCTACCCATTTCCGGATAAAAACGTTGCCTGTCTTCACTGGCGAGCACCAACACCCCGATGGTTTCATTGGCCGCGAGGAGTGGCAGATAGGCGAAC
>DASRWN010000026.1:0-6330 GCA_035654595.1 Gallionella sp.
CTTCAGGCGGAGATTAAAATTCAGAAATAACGAAGCAACTTGAAAGAGTATTTGTGCAGACCCTATTCACTCGTGACAGAATCCAGTACAGTACATTTCCATTCCTAACAATAAGAGTAAAAACATGAATGAAAAAAGACAGCAACTACAAGATCCATTTCTGAATGTACTGCGTAAAGAGCATGTCCAGGTCGGAATTTATCTGGTGAACGGTATCAAGTTGCAAGGTCAGATCGAGTCTTTCGACCAATATGTGGTATTACTCAAAAATACCGTCACGCAAATGGTTTACAAGCACGCCATTTCCACCATTGTTCCTGCACGTGCCATCACCATTCCATACGAAGATACCGCTGAATAATAATGCAGCAAAAATCTGCGGGTCTGACAACCGTTATTTTGGTTGGTATGGATCTTGGCGATTCGGACTATGCCGAAAGTTTGAATGAATTGAACTTGCTGGCAGAAACGGCCGGGGTAAAAGCCTCCGCAGTTATCAAAGGCAAGCGGCAACGCCCGGATGCAGCCCTGTTTGTAGGTAGTGGCAAGGCGCAGGAAATTGCAGACCTCGTAGAGCAGATGGAAGCCCCGCTGGTTATTTTCAATCACGATCTGAGCCCGGCGCAGATGCGTAATCTGACCCTGAAATTGAACACACGGGTAATTGACAGAACCATGCTGATCCTGGATATATTTGCCCAGCGCGCGCAAAGCCATGAAGGCAAGGTGCAAGTAGAGTTGGCTCAGTTGCGTTATTTGGCCACCCGTCTGGTCGGGCAGGGCGTCAGCATGGGACAACAAAAATTTGCAGTAGGCGCACGCGGTCCTGGTGAAACCAAACTGGAACTTGACAGGCGAAAGCTGGACAAACGCGTGCATACGCTAAAGGACAGGCTGGAGAAACTTAAGCATCAACGTGTAGTTCAACGCCGCTCGCGCAATCGTTCCGACGTGTTGTCGGTCTCCATCGTGGGATATACCAATGCGGGCAAATCCACTTTATTCAACAAACTGACACGCGCTAACGCATACGTGGCCGATCAGTTGTTTGCCACACTGGATACAACGTCACGCCGAATGTTTGCCGAGGGCCAGGGTGAAATTGTAGTGTCAGATACGGTCGGTTTCATCCGCCATTTACCTCATTCATTGGTGGCGGCGTTCCGCAGTACATTAGAGGAAACTGCTCAGGCCGACTTGCTGTTGCATGTGGTGGATGTCAACAATGCCAACCGTGATGACCAGATTGTTGAGGTAAATAAGGTATTAGCGGAAATAGGCGCAACAGACATTCCACAGATATTAGTATTCAACAAGATTGATTTGCAGGGCATGCCGCCAAGTGTGTCGAGGGACGATTATGGTAGAATCGAAAAGGTTTTTTTGAGCGCACAAAGCGGTGCTGGACTGGATGACTTGAAGCTAATTTTGCTCGAAGCGCGAGCTGCGCATCAGGTAACTGAAATAATTGAAAATCATATTAAACAAGCGAGAGAATCATGGGATTGAATGATCCGCAATGGGGTAACAAAAACAATGGTGGTCCGCCTGACTTGGAAGAATTATTGCGCAAGCTCAACGACAAGGTGGCTGCGTTAATGGGCGGCAGAGGTGGTGCGGGTAAACCCGGCGCTACCGGACCCGCGCAAGGCTTTGGCAGTGGAATTGGTTTGATTGCAATCATTATTGTGCTGATTTGGCTTGCCAGCGGCTTCTACATTGTCGATGCGAGTCAACGTGGTGTGGTGCTGCGTTTCGGCAAGCAGGCTGAAATCAGCCAACCGGGGCCACGCTGGCATTTCCCTTACCCGATTGAGACAGTAGAAATCGTCAATCTGAGCCAGGTTCGTACTGTGGAAGTGGGATATCGCGATAACGTCAAAAATAAAATTCTGCAAGAATCGCTGATGCTGACCGACGATGAAAATATTATCGATATTCAGTTTGCGGTGCAGTATTTTTTGCGCGATCCGAGTGAGTATTTGTTCAATAATCGTATGCCTGATGAGAATGTGCGCCAGGCTGCAGAAACTGCGATACGCGAAGTAGTAGGAAAAAATAAAATGGATTTCGTATTATATGAAGGACGCGAACAAGTTGCCGCCGCTGCCACTCAACTTATCCAGGATATTCTGGATCGCTACAAGTCCGGCATACTGGTCAGCAAGGTAACGATGCAAAATGCACAACCGCCCGAACAGGTTCAAGCCGCGTTTGATGATGCAGTCAAGGCGGGCCAGGACCGGGAACGCCAAAAAAATGAAGGGCAGTCTTATGCCAATGATGTGATACCGCGTGCCAGTGGTACTGCGGCGCGCTTGATCCAGGAATCAGAAGGCTATAAGCAGAGCATCATTGCCAACGCGGAAGGTGATGTCAGCCGCTTCAAACAGGTGTTGGTTGAATATGAGAAAGCTCCGGTTGTGACACGCGAGCGGATGTATCTCGATATGATGCAGCAGGTAATGGGCAACATCAGCAAGGTGATGATTGATCAAAAAAACGGAAATAATTTGTTGTATCTGCCTCTGGATAAGCTGCTTGAGGCCGGCCGCACAGGCATTATGCCGTCCGATGTACCGGTAGTAAAAGAAGCCGCACCGGTTACATCGCAGGGAAACGATAACAATGCTACACAGCAGGCGCGTGATTCGCTGCTGGGCCGTGATCGGGAGTCAAGATGAGAGCCAATATTGCCAACATCCTGATCGGCGCAGTCGCACTGCTGATTGCGCTTAGTCTGAGCGTTTTTATTGTTGACCAGCGGCAGGCTGCGATTGTGTTACAACTGGGGGAAGTGGTAGGAATAAAAACTGCTCCTGGTCTGTATTTTAAAGTGCCACTCATGCAGAACGTGCACTACTTTGATTCGCGTATTTTGACGTTGGACACGGATGAGCCTGAGCGCTTTATCACGGCAGAGAAGAAAAACGTCATGGTGGATTTTTTTGTTAAATGGCGCATTGTTGATGTCAAGCAATACTACATCAGCGTAGGAGGCGATGAAGTTCGTGCCATCACGCGCCTCAAACAAACGGTGAATTCCAGTATGCGTGAGGAGTTTGGCAAACGCACCATACACGAAGTGGTATCCGGCGAACGTGAAAAAATCATGACAGTGCTGCGCGATAAAACCGATGCCGATGCCCGCAAGATAGGCGTGCAAGTACTTGATGTGCGTTTGAAGCGCGTGGATTTTCCACCCGAGATCAGCGAGTCAGTGTATCGCCGTATGGATGCAGAGCGTAAACGTGTGGCGAATGAGCTGCGTGCCTCCGGCGCGGCTGATGGTGAAAAGATCAAGGCCGATGCGGATAAGCAGCGTGAGGTCATATTAGCCAAAGCCTATCGTGACGCACAAAAAACCAAAGGTGAAGGTGATGCAAAGGCCTCGGCATTATATGGCGCAGCATTCGGGCAAAATCCCGAGTTCTATGCTTTTTATCGCAGTCTGGAGGCCTACAAGCAAAGCTTTAAAAACAAGAGTGATGTGATGGTATTAGACCCCAGCTCAGCGTTTTTCAGGTATCTCAAAACGCCGGGCAAAGAAGGTAAATAATGCCGGGCTATCGGTTATAAATTTATAGAGATTCCGTAATGCCTAACTGGCTACTCCCCGAATTTATCCAAGATACACTGCCAGACGAGGCGTGGCGCGTTGAGCAGATGCGCGCACAAATTCTTGGCTTGCTGCGCAAATCGGGATATCAATTGGTCGCGCCACCATTGCTTGAATATGTTGAATCGCTGCTGATTGATGGTAGCGATGACATGAATTTGCGCACTTTCAAGCTGGTCGATCAGTTAAGTGGGCGCACTCTGGCATTACGTGCAGACATAACCCCGCAAGTTGCACGCATTGATGCGCATTTGCTGAATCATCAGGGCATTACGCGGCTGTGCTATGCCGGTAGTGTGTTGCACACCCAACCGGTCGGGCTGACGCGCACCCGTGAGTTGTTGCAAATCGGTGCCGAAATATATGGACATTCCGGCTTGGAAAGCGATCTGGAAATTGTGCAGCTGATGCTGCATTCCCTTAACGCATTGGCCATCAACAATGTCCATTTGGATCTGGGTCATGTTGCTGTCTTTCGTGCGCTGGTCAACCAGGGCAAACTCGGCAAAGAGTTGGAAGGCGCATTATTTGCTGCCTTGCAACGCAAGGACAGCGCCGCACTACAAAGCCTGACCAAGCCGCTTGACCTGACTTTGCGTAATGCCCTGTTAGCCCTGCCTGTTTTATATGGTAATTGTGCCGATGTGTTGGCGCGGGCGCGCAAGTTACTACCGAGCGATGTGCAAATACACAAGGCGTTGGATGCGTTGCAGACGGTTTCTGAAAAATTGGAAAAACTGGGAACAAACGTCGCGATAGACCTTGCCGACTTACGCGGCTATCACTATCACAGTGGCATGGTGTTCGCCGTCTATCACGCGGGCAGCCATGATGCCATTGCCTTGGGCGGTCGTTATGACGATCTGGGCAAGAGCTTTGGCCGGGCGCGTGCCGCGACCGGTTTCAGTATGGACCTGCGCCAACTGTATACGCTGTTACCCGTTCAGGTTACGCAACCTGGAATATATGCGCCGTATCTTGATGATGCTGCATTGCAGGAAAAAATCATGCAGTTACGCGCTGCGGGAGAAGTCGTTGTGGTCGATTTATTGGGTGATGTGGCATTGCGTAGTGAACTGCAATGCGATCGTGAGCTGGTGTTGCGCGATAAAGCCTGGCAAGTTGTGGCATGTGATCTCTAAATTGGAAGTTTGCTGATGGCTAAAAACGTAGTGGTAATCGGTACTCAATGGGGCGATGAGGGCAAGGGCAAAATCGTCGATTGGCTGACCGATCATGCGCAAGGGGTGGTCCGTTTTCAAGGTGGACACAACGCCGGCCACACTTTGGTCATCGCAGGTAAAAAGACCGTATTGCATCTGATTCCGTCCGGCATCCTGCGTGACCATGTGATGTGCTACATCGGTAACGGCGTAGTGTTGTCACCACAAGCCTTGCTCAAAGAAATGGACGAGCTGCAACAAGCAGGCATCAATGTCTACAATCGCTTGAAAATTTCCGAAGCGTGCCCTTTGATTTTGCCGTATCACGAGGCAATTGATAAAGCACGCGAATTAGCAAAAGGTGATGCCAAGATAGGCACCACCGGGCGCGGCATCGGCCCGGCGTATGAAGATAAAATTGCCCGTCGCGCGATTCGCCTGCAGGATATTTTTTTCCGCGAACGCTTTGCTGCCAAGCTAGGTGAGGTGCTCGACTATCATAATTTTGTGCTGAAAAATTATTTTCAGGCTGAAACGGTCGACTTTCAAAAGACGCTGGAAGATACGCTGGCGCTTGCCGAACGTATCAAGCCGCTGGTGATGGATGTGCCGCGCGCTTTGTACGACGCCAATCAAGCCGGCAACAGCTTGCTGTTCGAAGGTGCGCAAGGCGCATTGCTGGACGTCGATCATGGTACTTATCCGTATGTCACATCGAGTAACTGCATTGCAGGCGCGGCATGCGCAGGTGCAGGGATAGGTCCGCAAATGCTGCATTACGTGCTGGGTATCACCAAAGCCTATACAACCCGCGTTGGCTCCGGTCCGTTTCCGACCGAGCTTTATGACGCGATGAACAAGCGTGATCCGATCGGAGAAGGTTTGGCCAAGCGCGGCCAGGAATTCGGATCTACCACCGGTCGCGCACGTCGCTGTGGCTGGTTCGATGCGGCGGCGCTCAAGCGTTCGATTCAAATCAACGGCGTATCCGGTTTATGCGTCACCAAACTGGATGTGATGGACGGCATGGAGGCAGTGCGTATCGGGGTGGGCTATCGCATCAATGGAGTAGACAGTGATATTTTGCCCGCAGGCGCGGACGCGCTGACAGACTGTCAGGCAGTGTACGAAGAAATGCCGGGTTGGCGTGAAAGCACGCTAGGTGTGCAGCACTATCAGGACCTGCCGCAAGCGGCACGCAATTATCTGGAGCGTATCGCCGAAGTTTGTCGGATACCGGTGGACATGGTTTCGACCGGACCGGATCGAGACGAGACCATCGTGTTACGTCATCCCTTTGAATAACCCAAGGAGCGCTGGAAGCAATAAGAAGTTCACGGTGCGCTTCTCATTATGCTGAACTCAGCAGGGTCTTAAAGATGCGCTATGGTTTAAAGGAGCGGCTTGCCGGCTTTGCACTGATGATCGTTATTGTGCCGCTCGCGGTGCTGGGTTATCTCCTCATTGTGTATATCGGTTTTTTTGGCAAAACGGAACGTGGGCGTGCCGGTGTCAGGGCGCTGGATCATTTTGTCAATGCCACCTTGT
>DASRWN010000027.1:0-2840 GCA_035654595.1 Gallionella sp.
GCAAAACCCCGGCAGCCACGGCTGCCAAAACATGCGTGCGAAAAATACCTGGCTTCAAAATTCTACTCCTTAGCATTATTCAAGATAACAACAAGAGTTCCTGCGCTTGCCATCGTGCCCTACAATCACAGGACAACTCTATCGTATTCCTGTGAAGGCAACAACCGGAAGAAATCAAAAATAGAGCCTGCATAAATTCCTAATTCGTCGGGTCAAGCTGGACTTTAGATTAATGTGCCTCATCCCAATTATTCCCGACCCCGAGTTGTACCAAGAGCGGCACCTGCAGCTTGGCGACACCGCACATCAGTTCAGGCAGCGCTTTCTTGATGATTGACAATTCTGCATTCGGCACTTCGAGCACCAGCTCGTCATGCACTTGCATAATAAGTCGGCTGGACAATTTCTCGTTTTCCAGCCAATTTTGTAGCGTGATCATGGCAAGCTTGATCAGGTCCGCCGCCGTGCCTTGCATGGGCGCGTTGATCGCGGCACGTTCTGCGCCTTGGCGGCGCATGGCATTACCGCCATTGATTTCCGGCAACCATAAGCGGCGTCCAAACAAGGTCTCGACATAGCCGCGCTGTCTGGCCTGTTCGCGGGTGTTGTCCATATAGGTTTTTACCCCGGGATAGCGCGCAAAGTATTGTTCGATATAGGCTTGCGCAGCACCGCGCTCAATGCCGAGTTGCTTGGCCAGCCCGAACGCCGACATTCCATAGATCAGACCAAAGTTGATGACCTTGGCATAGCGGCGTTGCTCGCTGGAAACCTCAGTCTGGCTCACCATGAAAATCTCCGCTGCTGTGGCGCGATGAATGTCCTCGTCGTTGGCGAAAGCCTGCAACAAACCCGGATCACCGGATAGATGCGCCATAATGCGCAGCTCGATTTGTGAGTAGTCGGCAGACACCAGACTGCTGCCGGGCGCGGCGATAAAAGCTTCACGGATGCGCCTGCCTTCAGCGCTGCGGATCGGAATGTTTTGCAGATTTGGGTCACTGGAAGCCAGCCGTCCGGTCACTGCCACCGCCTGCGAATAGCTGGTGTGCACCCGCCCGCTTTGGCGGTTCACCATCTGTGGAAGTTTGTCTGTGTAAGTGGATTTAAGCTTTGCCATACCGCGGTATTCCAGCAGGATTTTCGGCAGCGGATAATCAAGTGCAAGCTCTTGCAGCACTTCTTCATCGGTGGAGGGTGTGCCGCTCGGCGTTTTTTTACGCACCGGTAACTGCAGTTTGTCGAACAAAATTTCCTGTATTTGTTTGGGCGAATTAAGATTGAAGGGCTGCCCCGCAGCCCCATGTGCTTTGGCTTCCAGCACGAGGAGTTTTTCTCCCAGCTCGCCGCTTTGAATGCGCAGCAACGCGCTGTCAAGCAACACCCCGTTGCGCTCCATGTTGTAAAGCACGCGCATAGTCGGCAATTCAATCTCGCGATAGATATGCTGTAAGCCTTTTTGCGCAGTTATCTGTGGCAACAGGGCGTGATGTAATTGCAGCGTGATGTCCGCATCTTCGGCGGCATAGTGTGCGGCGGTGTCAATATCCACCTGGTCGAAGCAAAGCTGTTTTGCGCCTTTGCCCGCAACCTCGGCAAAGCTGATGGTTTTTACATTGAGATGACGCAGTGCGAGGTTGTCCATGTCGTGTGGCTTGTGGCTTTCCAGCACGTAGGATTGCAGTAACGTGTCTTCTGCAATGCCAGCCAGCGTGATGCCATGATTAGCAAAAATATGCAGATCGTATTTGAGATTCTGCCCAAGTTTCTTGTGCTGTGCGCTTTCCAGCCAAGGCTTGAGCTTGGCAAGTGTTTGTGTCCGGTCAAGCTGTTGCGGCGCACCCGGATAGACGTGCGCCAACGGCAAATAAGCTGCCTGATGTGGCGTGATGGCGAAGGACATCCCGACCAGCTGTGCGTTCATCACCTCCAGGCTGGTGGTTTCCGTATCGACACAGACCAGCTCGGCGGCGAGCATGATTTTTAGCCAGTGATCGAGCTGTGCCTCAGTCAAAATAGTTTCGTAATGCGCACGGTCGGTACGAATAGGTTGGGTGTCTGACAGTTCGGGACTTACTGCGGTGTTTGTTGCATTTGTGGTTTGCGCGTTGACCTCACGCAGCCAGCTCTTGAATTCAAAGCGCTCAAACAATTTACCCTGTTGCGCCGGGTCGATTGGCGGCGCAACAAGCTCGCTGTAGGTTTGCGGCAGAGGGACATCGCATTTTACGGTAAGCAAGCGACGTGCTTGCGGCAGCCAGGCCAAGGCCTTGCGCAAATTTTCTCCGACCACTCCGCCGACTTCATCGGCATGCTGCATGATATTGTCCAATGTGCCGTATTGGTTAAGCCACTTCACGGCTGTCTTGGGACCGACCTTTTCCACGCCGGGGACGTTGTCTACCGCATCGCCGGTCAGCGTTAAATAATCCAGAATACGCTCCGGCGGCACACCGAATTTAGCATTTACGCCGGAGATATCCAGCGTTTCGTTACTCATAGTGTTGACCAATTGCACGTGTTCGTTCACCAGTTGCGCCAGATCCTTGTCACCGGTTGCGATGATGCAACGCACCCCGTCGCGCGCGGCTTGTTGCGCAAGCGTACCGATCACATCGTCTGCCTCTACCCCTTCCATTACCAGCATATTCCAGCCGGAGGCGGCGATTGCCTGCTGCAGCGGCTCAATTTGTTGTGCCAGATCTGCCGGCATGGAAGGGCGGTTTGCCTTGTATTGCGGATACCAGTCATCCCGAAAGGTTTTGCCTTTTGCGTCAAATACACACAGGCTATAATCTGACACATAATCCTGCCGCAAACGCTGCAACATGCTTAGCACG
>DASRWN010000028.1:0-8973 GCA_035654595.1 Gallionella sp.
GCCCTCACCAAAATGCTCACGACGAATCTGACCTTGTGCATCAATCAGATACTGAGCCGGCCAATACCGATTCTGGTAGGCATTCCAAACCTCATACTGGTTATCCATTGCGACCGGAAAGGTAATGCCCAGCCTGCTTATCGCCTGCTCGACATTGCGCTGATCTTTCTCAAAAGCAAATTCCGGCGTATGCACCCCGATCACCACCAAGCCCTGATCATGGTATTTAGCCGCCCAGTCTTTTACGTGCGGCAACGCGTTCAAGCAGTTGATGCAGGAATATGTCCAGAAATCGACCAATACCACTTTGCCGCGCAGTCCTTCCATGCTCAGTGGCGCTGAATTCAGCCATTGTGTCGCACCGCTCAATGGCGCGGCTACGCGGTCGAACGCCTTTGCCGGTGTGGCAGTCAACGCCGCGCCAATCAGTGCAACCGACACGCCAGTAAAAAACAGATACCCGAAATTGCGTTTGATATTTAACATGACAAGCTCCTTACATTTTATTGACGAACAGAACTAACCGAAGGTAAAGGCAAATGCCTCCGCCCCCGCTCCAAAAAATTGAATCGTAAAGGTGTGGTCGGCAATCTCTCCGCCTTGCCGGATCAGCTGATACAAGCGCTTGCCATCTATTTCACCATTCCCCTGCGCATCAATATCCACACCATGTGCAGCGCCTGGCACGGCGCCATCAACAGTCACTTTAATACGTACCGGTATACCGCTGGTAGAGCCCATAACCAGATGCAAATCGCGCGCATGAAAACGATAACTGATAGACCCTCCAGCCATTTTCAAAACGGCTGATTGTCCAGACACCTTCCACGTCCCATTCAATGTCCACTGGTTCAGCATCAGATTATTTGCCGAAACGTATTCTTCCGCGACATCCTTGTGTATCCCCTCAAGCGAGGAAAAATTCTGTTGCTGGGTGTAGCCCAAATAAGTCTCCGTGGACGTGTTGCTTCCATCTGTGGCTGCGGCCGCAGTCGCGCCCGTACCCGCCACTTGCACCAGATCACTCGCTATCGCCAGCTCGCCGTTATGCGCCTCCTTGAGCAGAGCCTGTATCGCCCGCTCCGTTTCCTGATACTCGCCCTCGCCGAAAGACTGCTGGCGAATCTGACCATTTGCATCAATCAAATAATGCGCCGGCCAATACTCATTTTTGTACGCATTCCAAATGGTGTACTGGTTATCCATCGCGACCGGATAGGTAACACCAAGCTCGCGGATTGCCTGCTCAACATTTTTCTGTTCTTTTTCAAAAGAAAACTCCGGTGTATGCACACCGATCACCACCAAACCCTGGTCACGATATTTTTCGGCCCATGCTTTAACGTAAGGCAGCGTACGCAAGCAGTTGATGCAGGAATATGTCCAAAAATCGACCAATACTACTTTGCCGCGCAACCCCTCTATGCTCAACGGCGCTGAATTCAGCCAGTGTGTCGCACCCGTTAACGAAGGAGCCATGCTCGCGTTTGCCGGAGCTGCTGCACCGGATGGTTGGCTGGGTGGACGGGCAAGTTGGTCAATCAGCTTTTGTTCGGCGCCCGCCGTATTCAAAAAATTAAACTGCGCCAGAAAGCGCGTATCCCAACCCAACGCAATGACCGCGACGCCGACCACGACAGCAATGCCCAGCGTGCGCCGCAACCATTCTTCCGCGCCCAAACCGCGCTTCATCATGCCAAACACCCGTGCGCCGGCCAGCAAAGCGACCGCCAAAGAAGTTGCTGCACCGGCGGCAAACACCAGCAACAACATTGCGCTATACAGATTTGCGCCATTCAATGCCGCGCCCGCCAACACCAATCCCAGAATCGGTCCGGCACAGGGCGCCCATAAAAACCCGACCGCCACACCCAGCAACAGCGAACCTTTAAGGCTGGTTTGCTGATCGGCGTGTTGTTGCAGCCGCCCGCCCAAAGCCACGAATGGCCGCATCATACGATCCGACAAGGCCGGAAAAATCAACGCCAGTCCCAACAACCCCAGCAGCAACATTGCCACATAACGGCCATATTGATTCACCGCCACCAACCACGCGCCGCCCACTGTGGCAAGGCTGGCCAGCACTGTGAAAGTGGCTGCCATACCGATCAAAATCGGCAAGCCGGTGCGCCGGAACGATTGATCCGAACGGGCAAAAATAAATGGCAGCACGGGTAGCACACACGGACTGAAGATGGTCAGCAAACCACCCAGATAAGCCAGAATAAAAATTAACATGACGTGTTTATATGCACCGCTCTATATTTTTCCGGGCACAAAACGTAACGCCACGGTATTCATGCAATAGCGCAAACCGGTCGGTTTTGGACCATCGTCAAACACATGGCCGAGATGCGCATCACACAACGTGCACTTCACCTCAGTGCGCGTCATGCCGAACAGATTGTCAGCAATGTTGTGCACGTTTTCTGCCGCGATGGGTTGCCAAAAACTTGGCCAGCCGGTGTGCGAATCGTATTTGGTGTTGGCATTGAACAGTGCATTGTCGCAACACACGCAACGGTACAGCCCCGGCTCGTGCCGGTCGTAGCCGGGTTGTGAAAACGGCCGCTCGGTGCCTTCTTCACGTGTTACGTTATAAGCCAGTGGCGATAAACGCTGCTTCCATTCGGCGACCTTGTTGACCTTGGCTACCGTCACCAAGCCCAGCGGCTTGCCATCATCGGAAAATCGCATGATGGTCACTTTGCCATCTGCGGGGGCAGTTTCGGCGAATGAACGGGTTGCCGCAACTGTGGCGACGGCGGATAAAACGGACAAGAATTTTCTGCGTTGCATGATTTGTTACCTCCGAACTCGTTAGTCTGATTAAAACGGTAAAACTTACATTCAACCCGATTTCTTGCCACTTCTTTACCTGTGACAGCCTGTTGTCCGATAATGTAAAGCCTGAGCAGCGCTGAATTGACACTGCCCTTGTGCTTTTGTTCTGTCACACAGAATATATCCGGAGTTTGTGTGCAAACAGCAGACAGAGCGTCCGTGATACAGATATTTTCGAGGTAAATAAATCGTGCTTCCTTATCCTTATTTTATTATCACAGCCATCATCGCCTTTAACATCACGGCATTCACGGTATTGCTGCAACTTGACTGGATGATCTTCCATTCCGTTTTTGTCAAAACCATCGCCTGGGCGCTGACCATAACCGCATGGGGTTTTGTGTACCTTAACCGTAACAGATAGCCGCTTCCGCAGCGTCGTCAATTTCAGGTTGCGCCTGCTTTGCGGTAAGCTACGCCCTTTCCGAATCGCGCAAACCATCTCAATATGGCTCAATACGTATTTACAATGAATCGGGTGGGCAAAATCGTCCCGCCCAAGCGTCAAATCCTCAAGGATATTTCACTGAGCTTCTTCCCCGGCGCCAAGATCGGCCTGCTCGGTTTGAATGGTTCCGGCAAATCCACTGTGCTGAAAATCATGGCCGGCATTGATAAAGACATTGAGGGCGAAGCCACGCCGATGCCCAATCTGAACATCGGCTACCTGGCGCAAGAGCCGCAGCTCGACCCGGAACACACCGTGCGTCAGGCAGTGGAAGCCGGCTTGGGCGAAGTGTTCTCCGCGCAAAAAAAACTCGACGAGGTATATGCCGCATATGCCGAACCGGACGCCGACTTTGACGCACTCGCTGCCGAACAAGCCAGGCTGGAGGCCATCATCGCCGCATCCGGCTCGGATGCCGGTCAACAAATGGAAATCGCCGCCGATGCGTTACGCCTGCCGGCCTGGGATGCGGTCATCAAAAATCTTTCCGGCGGTGAAAAACGCCGCGTTGCGCTGTGCCGCCTGCTGCTGTCCAAACCGGACATGCTGTTGCTGGACGAGCCGACCAATCATCTGGATGCCGAATCGGTCGATTGGCTGGAGCAATTTCTCACCCGCTTCCCCGGCACGGTGGTTGCAGTCACGCATGACCGTTACTTCCTCGACAACGCCGCCGAATGGATACTGGAGCTGGATCGCGGCCACGGCATTCCGTGGAAAGGCAATTACTCCGGCTGGCTGGAACAAAAGGGCGAGCGCCTGAAGCAGGAAGAATCCAGTGAATCTGCGCGCCAAAAAGCGTTGAGCAAAGAGCTGGATTGGGTGCGGCAAAATCCCAAAGGCCGCCAGGCGAAATCGAAGGCGCGTATCGCCCGCTTTGAAGAACTCAATTCGCAGGAATATCAAAAGCGCAACGAAACACAGGAAATCTTTATCCCGGTGGCAGACCGGCTGGGCAACGAAGTCATCGCGTTCGACAATGTTTCCAAAGCGTATGGCGACCGTTTGTTGATCGATAAGCTCAGCTTCAAAATTCCGCCCGGCGCAATTGTCGGCATCATCGGTCCGAACGGTGCGGGCAAATCCACATTGTTCAAGCTGCTCACCGGCAAGGAGCAGCCCGATTCCGGCACAGTAGCCATCGGCAGCACCGTTAAAATTTCGCACGTGGATCAATCACGCGACACACTGGAAAACGACAAAACCGTGTTCGACGCCATTTCCGGCGGCAACGACATTCTCACCGTGGGCAAATACGAAACCCCGTCACGCGCCTATATCGGGCGCTTCAACTTCAAGGGTGGGGATCAGCAAAAAATTGTTGGCAATTTGTCGGGTGGCGAACGTGGCCGCCTGCATCTGGCGAAGACCTTGATCTCGGGCGGCAACGTGCTGTTGCTGGACGAACCATCAAACGATCTGGACGTGGAAACCCTGCGTGCACTCGAAGACGCGTTGCTCGAATTCGCCGGTTGCGTGCTGGTAATTTCCCATGACCGTTGGTTCCTCGACCGCATCGCCACCCACATCCTCGCTGCGGAAGGTGACTCGCAATGGGCATTCTTTGATGGCAACTACCAAGAGTATGAGGCTGATAAGCGTAAACGTTTGGGTGAAGAAGGCGCAAAGCCGAAGCGGATTCGGTACAAGCCGATTAGTCGGTGATATATTGAAGCTACTCGACTGAAAAACAATGCGAAAGTCTATTCGAGATCAACTCTACAAAGTGAAAAGGAAGATGAGACAGACTTCCAAAGTTTCACTGTCTGTGCCTACTGAATTCACATTCAATCGAGGGGGGTCGAAATACTTCGATACTGTACTCTCTTTTCTTGATTGGAATTTGCAAGATATCCCTGTTGAGATTGATTTTTCTAATTGCCAGTCTGCAAATTATCAAGCTGCCGCATTGTTGATCCCATATTGTTGGAAATTAAAGAACCAAGGTTGTACGGTTTCATTTAAACATAATGAAGAAGGCGATCAAAACGGCAGCAGAGTTTGGAAGATGATGGGCGGACCAGGGCTTTTCGCAGTTACAACTGACCCCAAACAAAATTTCCGTTTTAATGAACACAAGCCGTTATTCGCTATTCGAAATTCGGACGATTTTAAGGAGGCATTAGCTTCTGCCGATAGTTTTACAAGCGGCTTTGGGGTTGAATATCAAAAAACATTGAGATATGTCATTTCTGAGTTGCTATACAACACGATTGAACACGGAAAATCAGACTTTTTCTGGCAAGGACACAGATATCCAACGCCATCAATTTTGCAATTCACGTGGTATGAAAAAATAAATGAACTACATTTTATTGTAGCTGACGCGGGCATTGGTATTAAACAGCATTTATCTCAAGTGCATCCTGCGCTTGGTAGTGATGAGGAGGCTCTTCGATTAGCTATCCAACCTGAAATATCAGGCACCTTTGGTTTGCAAGATCCATATACCAATCGAAATAATGCAGGCATGGGCTTATACCTTTCTTCCAGTATTGTCCGCCGACTTAGAGCCGACATGCATATATTTTCAGGGGACGGAATGTTACATGTATCTCCTACAGATATTACGAGTAAGCAATACAATTTTAGGTGGCCTGGAACATTTGTACTTATAACCGTTCGACTGGACCGCGGGACAGAATTTGCCCTAGATGCACTTATGAGTGAATTTCGAGGTCAGGCGCGGAGAGAAGTCGATGAGCGAAATACAGTCAGTACGCAAAATCAATTTTATTTGCACATATATAATTATTTTGGACGCTATGCAGATGATAAGCAAGCAGCTATAGATTATAGGGGTAGGCATTTACTTCCCGCAGTAGAAGAAGGGAAATCTTTTGTTGTCGATTTCCAAGGAGTAGAGTCATCGACACATAGCTTTTTAAATGCGCTTTTTGCTTCCCCTATTAAACGAATGGGGTTGCTTTCTTTTAAGCGTATTCGCATAGTAAATGCAACGAGCGATATCCGAGAAACTGTGGATTACATCCTCAACGACAACACGAACGAGGACGCGGATCCAAACAAATCTGATCATTAAATATTGATTAGACTACAGGGGTTGGTCTTGAAATTTATTAACAATAGAGGACAGACGTAGCACTGACCCACTGGACAACGCCACCAAAGTACCAAGCTAATGGGGTCAGCATCACAATTGTTTTAACCTGCGGGTTATCGTATGAAGGCGCAATTATAAAGAAGGGGTTAGTATGAAAACATTTCTCCGTGAGAATCCCACCATCGCTTTTGGTCTGGGTTTGCCCCTGCTTCTCGTTGTGGCATTTCTGCTGATTTCGGGGATTCCAGCCCTCTTGGTAGAGCCGCCGCAATACGACGTGCTTTACGCAACGGAATACTACAATTCTTACCCGAATGGCGTGCAGATCTCCGTCGTAAACCAGAAGATTCAGGTCATTTATCAGGGCAATTCGGCTGGCTTCCAGAGGCCGCGTCTCTGGCGTTATAACCCAAAAACCGGGGCGGTGAAGGAGACCACCTTCACGCTGCCACTCGGCCTGACTCCGCACGGACAAAGTCCCGCTATACCTGGGGTTGTTTCAAAAATCACGCAGATCGATGTTCCCGATCTTGCAGGGCTGACGATTGATTCGTCCAGCGTTGCACCGGATGGATACGAATTCAGCGCAGAGCCGAATGGCTATTCGGGTGATGTCTTCACCGGCCTGTTTTATGCCTCGCGCTACGGCAGAGAAGCGGTGCTGACGAAAAAAGGGCGCAGTGTCCGCCTGCCGAATTTAGGGAATACGTATTACAGTAATAATACCCACTTCATCGGCTGGGTGGTCTCGCCGTGATTTGGCTGTTGGTCATATTCGTGCTAATTGGCGGCGGCCTGTGGGGCTGGCCGCTGGCGGCTGGGATGCTTGGCACGACGAGCGTAGCTGACAAAATCAGCGCGCTGGAGAACATCGCGCGGCTCATGCACCATTACAACATCACGCCCGCCGAAGTCGAAGCTGCCTTTGACGTGCCTGCCGCTTCCCAGCCGGTGCCCACACGGCGCAGCAGAGGTGATATCGCCAAGACGCTCTTTACCTATCTCGGCGCGATTTTCATTCTCGCGGGCATCAGCACCTATATCGGTACGTTCTGGGAAAGCATGGGCAGTGTGATGCGAGTTTTAATGACGCTGGGCGTGGGCTACCTTCTGCTTATCGTGCTGGTTTCCGCTCTGCATGAGAATAAATATCCGAAGCTCATCCTGCCGCTTACGCTCGCTTCTGTGTTCATGATGACCAGTGGCTGGTTTGTGCTTATCCACGAGGTGTTCCCGCACGGCGACAATTGGCGTGCCGCAGCGCTCTCCGTATTCGGCGTCATGGCACTGCATCAAGGCGCGCTGTTCGGTAAATACCGGCTCACGGTGCTGGCGTTCACGGCGCTGTTTTTTGTTTACGGATTTATGCAGGTCGGACTCGATCTGCTCGGCGTCCAGATGGCTTACATCGCCATCGTCCTTGGCGCCTCGTTGTTTCTGGTCGCCACCGCACTTGAAAACACCGCTCACCGTATGCTCGGAGAGCCTGCTTTGTTGATTGGGACATGCTGGCTGAATGGTGGTCTGTTCGACCGCATCGCAACTGCTGCCTCCGCGAACTGGGCGAGCCTGATTATTGGCGTGTGCGTGATATTCACGGCCTACGGTCTGCAGAAGGCGGGGCGCTATTCACGCTTGGCGGGTCTCGGTTATTTCGTCGGGGCTATCATGGCCTATACCGGCTTGTTCGACCTCGTGCATAACACACCCATCGAACTCTTCTATCTCGCTGTAACAGCGTCTATGCTCTACGCCTGCGTGGTGCTGCAAAGCCGGGCGCTGCTGTTCACCACCGTCATTGCCATGCTCAGCTTCATCGGGTTTTACACCGCAAAACATTTCGCAAATTCTTTAGGCTGGCCGGTCACGCTCGTCCTGATGGGCGTTGCTTTCCTCGGTGTCGGCACAATCGCTCTGAAAGTAAGGCGGCGCATCTAGGCCGCTTCCAGATGAAAGAACTGGTATCGGCTGACAAAAAAGATCGGTGTGATTGAGCGCGTGTCTCCGTGATCTGCTCTAGGGAACAATGGCGTGAATGCCGCATGACGTTATGAATCTGGATGCCCGCACACTGTTGTTCTCGTTAATCATGACCTATGCCTTATCGGTGTTGAGTCTGTTCGCCGCCGCCTATGGTCGCAATGGTCACAGCAAGCACGACGGCATGGAAAAGTGGGCAGTGGCGATGCTCCTGGAAACCTTTACCTGGACGCTGATCGCCGTCCGCGGCACCATTCCTGACATCGTCTCCATTATCATCGCCAACGGCTGCAAGGCCACCGCACATGCGCTGATACTCGCGGCCATTTACGAATTCCAGCGCCGCACGGCGCCCCGCTGGCAATATTGGGTTCCGGTTGTGTTGACGCTGCTGATGGCAATCATCTTGTTGCACAACATACGCGGACGCTTCATCTGGGGCAGTCTCATCTATGCTT
Source organism: Gallionella sp. (assembly GCA_035654595.1). GTDB lineage: Bacteria > Pseudomonadota > Gammaproteobacteria > Burkholderiales > Gallionellaceae > Gallionella. The sequence continues at coordinate 8,795 of DASRWN010000028.1, forward strand.
TTCAGATGGCGCTCATCGCGCGCGCTTTGCTGGCTGATAAGGAAGCCCGCGCCGGACGCGCATGGTATCTGCTTTTTGGCGGCATCATCGTGCTCATACTGGTGCTGATGCTGCGCGCCATCGTCTCTCTGGTGAGCTTTGACGAACTGGCGCAACTGCAAAACAATGTGCCCATCCAC
>DASRWN010000029.1:0-4298 GCA_035654595.1 Gallionella sp.
CGGATGGCAGTCCCAGATCGCTATGTGATGCCAGACCAAATGCGGTCACCACACCCAGCAATGGCAAGGTGGATAGCGTAACGAACCAGCGTAATTTTATTTTACGTTCTTTACTGAGTGAATTTTGCGGTAACATTCTCCGTCTCCGTGAACTGCTTGGCGTTTTGCCATAACAGCGTGTTACGTGCTTAACTGGCGCGTACTTTAACAGAAACTACCACACCCTCAAAACTGAACAGATAGAAGGCAAGTAAAAATTATTGAGTGGAATCACCTCGCCGACAGGCGATATAAAAACCGGGATAAACGGCACTTGCTGCTTGCCAAAGGATAGGCGGATGACAATTTATGGCTGATATGACACAACAAGATGCGCTGTCTCTGATCAAGCGCGGGGCGGACGAACTGCTGTTGGAAAGTGATTTACTGCACAAGTTTGCGCTTGCCCGCCCGTTGCGTATCAAGGCGGGCTTTGATCCGACTGCACCGGACCTGCATCTTGGTCATACTGTGCTACTTAACAAGATGCGTCAATTCCAGGATCTTGGCCATCTGGCGTTGTTTCTGATTGGTGATTTCACCGGTCTGATAGGTGATCCCTCTGGCAAGAATGCCACCCGACCCGCGTTGTCGCGAGAACAGATTATTGAAAATGCACGGAGCTACCGCGAACAGGTGTTCAAAGTGCTGGATCCGGAAAAAACCGAGATTGTGTTCAATTCGACCTGGATGGACCGTTTTAATGCCGCAGATTTGATCAAGCTGGCAGCGACGCACACTGTGGCACGCATGCTGGAGCGTGATGATTTTTCCAAACGATATCGGGGTAATCAACCGATCGCCATTCACGAATTCATCTATCCTTTGGTGCAAGGCTATGATTCGGTAGCACTCAAGGCAGACGTTGAGCTGGGCGGTACCGATCAGAAATTTAACTTGTTGATGGGGCGAGAATTGCAAAAACATTACGGGCAGCCGACTCAGTGTGTGCTCACCATGCCATTATTGGAGGGATTGGATGGTGTAAACAAAATGTCCAAGTCGCTGGGTAATTACGTGGGCATTACCGATGCGCCGCCAGAAATGTTTGGCAAGTTGATGTCAATTTCCGACACCTTGATGTGGCGTTACCTGGAGTTGCTATCCTGGCGCAGTATGGGCGAGATTAATGGCTGGCGTGCCGAGGTGGCCGACGGGCGCAATCCGCGCGACATAAAAGTGTTGTTGGCACAAGAAATCGTGACGCGCTTCCATACCCGGCAAGACGCCGAAAATGCGCTGGCAGAATTTGAAGCGCGTTTCCGTCAGGGCGTGTTGCCGGAAAACATGCCGGAAGCCAGTGTTTCTGCACCTGACGGCAGCATTACCGTGCCGCAACTGCTCAAACAGGCTGGGTTGGTCGATGGGACATCCGAAGCGATGCGCATGATTCAGCAGGGCGCAGTAAAACTGGATGGCGAACTCATTAACGACAAAGCCACGCTGGTAAAGGCGGGCAGCGTGGTGGTTGCTCAAGTGGGCAAACGAAAATTTGCCCGAATTACGGTCAATTAAATACTGGTTGTGCGGGGGCAGGTTGTTTTGTTAGAATCGCCTCCCTGTTTTTTGCTGGAAGGTAGTTTGTTTATGACAACTGTACGAGTTAAAGAGAATGAACCGTTTGAAGTTGCGATGCGTCGCTTTAAGCGTTCTGTGGAAAAGACCGGCCTGCTGACTGATTTGCGCGCGCGCGAATTTTACGAAAAACCGACTGCTGAACGTAAGCGTAAGCTGGCGGCAGCGGTGAAGCGGCATTACAAACGCATCATCGGGCAAACACTGCCACCTAAGCTGTACTGATTGCCAAGCCCTTTCTTTCTGGGCATGCGCTTGGGTTCAAAATGAGTCTTAAGCAACAAATCACCGAAGACATGAAAACCGCAATGCGCGCCAAGGATACGGCGCGCCTCGGGGCTATTCGTTTGTTGCTCGCTGCCATGAAGCAACGTGAAGTGGATGAGCGTATTGAATTATCTGATACCGACGTGCTGGTCATTATCGAAAAAATGAATAAGCAGCGCCGTGATTCCATTAGTCAATACGAAGCGGCAGGACGTCAGGATTTGGCGGATGTCGAGAAGTTTGAAATGAGTGTGTTGAAAAACTACATGCCACAACAACTCGGCGAGGCTGAAATTACGGCGGCCGTGGTCGAGGCGATCAGCACAACCGGTGCGTCTGGCCCTCAGGAGATGGGCAAGGTGATGGCGGTGCTCAAGCCTAAGTTAGCCGGACGTGCTGATATGGGTAAAGTCTCGGCACTGATAAAAGCACAGTTATCCAAGTAGTTTTCGCTTGACCCTGTTTGTGCGGCACTTGCTGCGTCGATCTTGAAGGAATGGGGCTGATTTGATTCCAAAGAGCTTTATTCAGGATCTGCTTAATCGTCTCGATATCATTGAGGTGGTCGAGCGTTATGTGCCGCTCAAAAAAACCGGCGCCAACTACACAGCCTGCTGCCCGTTTCATAACGAAAAATCCCCTTCATTTACTGTCAGCCAGTCCAAACAGTTCTATCATTGCTTTGGTTGCGGTGCGCATGGCAGCGCAATCAGCTTCGTTATGGAACACGTTGGTCTGGGCTATGTAGACGCAATTGAGGAGTTGGCACGCGGCATCGGTCTGGAAGTTCCGCGCGAGCCTCAGGTAGCAGGTGAGGCATACCAGAAAATTGCTCCGGATTTGTATGAGGTGATGCAAACCGCTGCACGTTATTACCGCGAACAACTTAAACTGTCGCCGCGCGCAATTGACTATCTCAAGCAGCGCGGATTAAGCGGAGAGATCGCAGCAAAATTCGGTATTGGTTACGCGCCGGATGAGTGGCAGAATCTCGCTGCGGTGTTTCCGAATTATCAAGACCCGGTGCTGAACGAAACGGGTTTGGTAATCAGCGCCGACGAAAACAAGCGCTATGACCGGTTTCGCGACCGCATCATGTTTCCTATCGTTAATATTCGCGGTCAGACCATCGGTTTTGGCGGGCGAGTGCTGGACAAAGGCGAACCCAAGTACCTCAATTCGCCGGAAACCCCGTTGTTTGAAAAAGGCCGCGAACTCTATGGCTTGTATCAGGCGCAAAAAGCCATTCGTACCGCGCAGCAAGTACTGGTAGTAGAAGGCTATATGGATGTGGTGGCATTGGCACAACATGGTGTGTCATATGCCGTCGCCACCTTGGGCACGGCGACCACACCCCACCATGTGCAAAAATTATTACGTCTTGCCGAGCACGTTGTGTTTTGTTTTGACGGCGACCAAGCCGGTCAGCGCGCGGCCTGGCGCGCACTGGAAAACGCACTGCCACAATTACAGGATGGCAAACGCATCAGCTTCCTGTTTTTGCCGGTCGAACATGATCCAGATAGTTACATTCGTGAGTTTGGCACGGCCGATTTTGAGCAGCGCGTGCACGAAGCCATGCCGTTGTCGATTTATTTATTACGTGAGCTCAGCGCAGAACTGGATTTGAATAGCCAGGAAGGGCGCAATCAATTATTGCAACGCGCCAAATCATTACTGACCGCAATTGTCGCGCCTGCTACTGCGCTGCTGCTGCGCAAGGAAGTTGCCGCACGCTCGGGCGTCAGCCAAGCGGAGCTGGAGGCTTTGTACCAAATCAAACCGGTGGCGCGCCCAGCTCGAGCTGGGTTGCAAAAATCCGGTCGAGCGCCTCCTTCAGCCTATCGGCGCTTGTTGCAATGTCTGATTGCCCAGCCTGCTCTGGGGCGGCAAATGCCCAGTGAGTGGCATGTCCAGGGCGCAGAGGCCGAGGTAATTCGGGCGCTGTTGCTCGTATTACGCGAAGCTGACTTTGAAATGAGTGGCGCTACCCTGGCACAATTATTTCAAGGTACCAGCCATGAAAAAATACTGGTGGAGGTGCAGACAGAAACCTTGAATTGGGGTGAAAGTTTTGATGTGGCTGCTGAATTTCACGATACGGTCAGCAGCTTGGATCAAAGACAGCGACGGGAAGAGTCTCAGGCATTGATGACAAAATTTGGTGCGCGGTGGACTGGCAAGCCTGAGTAACGCAGAACGCGAGCAATACTTGCTTCTGTTGCAACGTAACTGACCAGCTAACTCAGCGCACAGTTAAGCATTTGTAAAGCAGGAAAAAGGCTGACGAAATCGGGTATAATCGGGCGCTTTTAAGCGCATCAACTAGCAGACTTGGGATCAGATTATGGCAACACCTAAAGAAAAGAAAAAAACCGCGCCCATCCACCCGACAGTGGTGGATCCACAGCAGGATA
>DASRWN010000030.1:0-3942 GCA_035654595.1 Gallionella sp.
TCGTTTTCGTGATGAGGAAACTGCAAATCTGCTCCGCCGCCGTGAATATCAAAATGATTGCCCAATAGCCCGGAAGCCATTGCCGAACACTCGATGTGCCAGCCGGGACGGCCTTTGCCCCACTTCGAATCCCATTTGACCTCATCCGCTTCCTGCTCTTTGGCGTGCTTCCACAGCACAAAATCGAGCGGATCATGCTTTCCTTCTGCCACTTCAACACGCTCACCGGCACGCAAATCCTCCAGTGATTTGCCTGACAACTTGCCGTAGCCGTCAAATTTACGCACGGCAAAATTCACATCACCATCTGCTGTGCGGTAAGCCAGATCGTGTTGTTCCAGCTTGCCGATCATGTCCAGCATCTGCGGTAAGAATTGGGTGGCACGCGGCTCATGATCAGGCCGTTGCACACCCAGCGCGTCGGCATCTTCATGCATTGCGGCAATGAAACGCGCAGTAAGTTGATAAATCGATTCGTCGTTCTCCGCAGCGCGCTTGATGATCTTGTCATCAATATCGGTGATGTTGCGCACATAGGTAACTGCAAAGCCACAGTGTTTGAGCCAGCGATACACCATGTCGAACACCACCATCACCCGTGCATGTCCGAGATGGCAATAGTCATATACCGTCATGCCGCACACATACATGCCCACCTTGCCCGGTACGATGGGAACAAAATCCTGCTTGTCACGTGCCAGCGTGTTATATATTTTCAACATGGTCAGCGCGGCTCTTTCGTCCAGGAGTCTTTAAGCGTCACTGTGCGATTAAATACCAGTTTTTTGCCGGGCTGATGTTCACGCCGGTCAGTGCAGAAATAACCGAGCCGCTCGAACTGATAGCGCGTTTCGGGTGCAGCTTCGCTAACGGCGGGCTCGACCCAGCCCTGCATCAGGGTAAGAGAGGTGGCGTTGAGGTAACTGCGAAAGTCGGTATCTTTGTCGGCATCCGGCTCTGCAACAGTGAACAGGCGGTCATATAAACGTATCTCTGCGGCCAGCGCATGCGCGCAAGACAGCCAGTGTATAACGCCTTTTACCTTGCGCCCTACCGGGTTCTTGCCCAAAGTATCTGGATCTATCGAACAGCGCAATTCAACTATCTTGCCGTCGGCATCCCTGATTGCTTCATCGCAGCGCAGCACATAGCTGTAACGTAACCTCACCTCCCCGCCGACTGTCAGGCGTTGCCAACCGGCCGGTGGATTCTCGCTGAAATCATCTGCCTCGATCCAGATTTCCCGGTCAAGCGGCACCAGACGTGCGCCAAACTCAGGGTGCTGCGGGTGGAAATCGGCTGTACGTGATTCGGTCTTGCCAGCGACGAAATTGCTTATCACCACCCTCAACGGCCTGATGACTGCCATAACACGCGGAACTTTGCTTTCCAGATCTTCACGAATGGCGGCTTCCAATACACTCATGTCTACGGTGTTGTTACTCTTGGAAACGCCGATGCGTTGCGCAAATTCGCGTATGCCTTGCGCGGTATAGCCACGGCGGCGCATCCCGCTGATGGTCGGCATGCGCGGATCATCCCATCCGGACACATACCCCTCATTGACCAACTGCAGTAATTTGCGCTTGCTGGTAACGGTGTAGTGCAGTTCCAGCCGAGAAAACTCGTATTGACGGGGATGACAAGGAATCGAGATGTTGTCCAGCACCCAATCATAAAGTGGCCGGTGATCTTCAAACTCCAGCGTACACAAGGAATGGGTAATGCCCTCCAGAGCGTCGGAGATGCAATGCGTATAGTCATACATCGGATAGATGCACCAGGCATCTTTGGTGCGGATATGATGCGCACGGCGAATCCGGTAGATGGCCGGATCGCGCAGATTGATATTGGGTGATGCCATATCAATCTTGGCACGCAGCACCTTGCTGCCGTCGGCAAATTGACCGGCTCGCATTTTCGCAAACAAGTCCAGATTCTCTGCCACGCTGCGTTCCCGATAGGGGCTGTTTCTGCCTGCCTGGGTCAGCGTGCCACGATACTCGCGCATCTGCTCTGGCGTGAGATCATCTACATAAGCCAATCCCCGCTGAATCAACTCGACCGCATACTGATACAACTGCTCGAAATAATCAGATGCCCAGCGTACCTCGCCATGCCATTGAAAGCCCAGCCAGCGTACATCATCCTGAATGGATAACGCATACTCCTCACTCTCTTTTTCCGGATTGGTGTCATCAAAACGCAGATTGCAGCTCCCCTGATAATCCTGCGCCAGGCCAAAATTCAGGCAGATCGACTTAGCGTGACCAATATGCAAATAGCCGTTTGGTTCGGGCGGAAAGCGGGTTTGAATCCGGTTATGCTTGCCACTGGCCAGATCGGCGTCAATGATGGTACGGATAAAGTTGGAAACGGCGGGTTGTAACACACTGCTCATACTGAACTCTTTTCGCTGACATTCTGTCTGGTTGAATATGCGGCGGATTTTACCTGAAATCCTTGTTCAAACTGACGCACAGCACGATATAAACGGTGAAAACACGGTGATTATTTGGTAACATCGTACCCAACTTGGATGCGTCACAAGTCCACCCATGGCGTAATTTAGGAAACCATATCGCAATGAATATGTTCAACCGTCTATCTTCTGCGTTGCTTGTCGGGGCATTTCTGTTGAGCGTCAGCACAGCTTTACGTGCCGACGAGATTCAGGATGCCAATAAGCTTTTCAAACAAGGCAAACAAAGCCAGGCACTGGATATCGTGAATAATTATTTGGCCGACAAGCCTAAAGACGCTCAGGCACGGTTTCTGAAGGGTTTGATCTTCACTGATCAAGGCAAAACTAATGATGCCATCAAGATTTTTTCAGCCCTGACCGAAGACTACCCGGAGCTGCCAGAACCTTATAACAACATGGCGGTGCTGTACGCCAGCCAAGGGCAATATGACAAGGCAAAAATAGCGCTGGAAATGGCAATACGGACACATCCCAGCTATGCCACAGCACACGAGAATTTGGGCGATATTTACGCCAAACTGGCAAGCCAGGCTTATGATCGCGCGCTGCAACTGGATCGCAGCAATACCTCTACCCAAACCAAGTTGGCGATGATTCAGGAGCTGTTTGCCAGTGATACACATGGCAAGACGAATGCAGCACGAACCAATCCTGTTATCGCGTCAGCAGCCGCACTGACCAAACCCGCGCCTGCTGCCAGCAGCCCGGAGCCGGTTGAACTGGAGCCAGCCAGTCCGGAGCCGGTTGAAAGCAAAATCGAAGCAGTCGCACCGGCACCAAGCGAAAAAGACAAAGATTCAGCGCCTGCCGTGAACAACCGTAGCGAAGTGCTGAATACCGTCAATGCATGGGCGGCAGCATGGTCAGCCAAAAATGCGGATAAATATCTGTCGTTTTACGCAAATGACTTTAAAACGTCTCACGGTGAAAGCCGCACTGCCTGGGAGGCTGCTCGCCGCCAACGAATCAGCGCACCCAAAACCATACACGTCGTTATCAGCAAAGCCGTTGTCACGGCCACTGACGATACCCATGCTACGGTAAAATTCCATCAGCTCTATCAAGCCGGCCACCTTAAAATAACCGGGAACAAAACCTTATACATGGTTCAGTCCGGCAGTGCCTGGCTGATTCAGGAAGAGCGAAATTAAGCAAACCATGACGCATAAAAAATTAATCTTCTTTCTGTTTTGCAGCGTGTTGACGGGCACGGTGTCTGCCGCGCCCGAGCAATACGCTGCGGAATTGCAACTGACAAAAAGTTTGCAAGCCATTAGCAACAACCGCCTCGATCTGGCGCTGAACGAGTTGAATGGCCTGTTGCGCACCAATCCAAACTTCAAGCTGGCGCAACTTGTTAAAGGTGATTTATTGATGGCTCGTGCCGGCGAAATAAAACGTTTCGGCGACGCCACCAATGCCCCATCCGACAAAATTGACGAGCTGCTCGACGAAGC
>DASRWN010000031.1:0-4072 GCA_035654595.1 Gallionella sp.
AACGCCGCACCGTTATGAATGTGATTCGGTATACGGCTATCGTAAAACGCAAAAATCAATTCTTCGTCCACCAACACATCCGGGCGACGTGCCTTGTGTTCCAGTTCTTCAATGTCCCGTATCAGTTTTTGGTTATGCGCAAAGAACGGCGCCCGCGTTTCAAACTCACCACCCACCAGTGCCTGGCGAATGAAAACTTCGCGTGATTCCGCCACATTCATCGGCCCATAATGGACGCGCTTTCTGGCATTCAGTAGCAACCCATGTAAAGTGCTGCGCTCATAGGCCACTACTTGCGCAGCTTTCTTTTCCCAATGCGGGTCGTAATAATGCCGCTTGATCAGATGTGCGCCCACTTCTTCCAACCACTCCGGCTCGATACGTGCCACACAACGCGCATAAAGACGGTGCGTTTCTACCAGTTCACCGGCCATTACCCATTTGCTGCCTTTTTTTGCCAGCACGGAATTCGGCGCAATAAAAAATTTGATGCTGCGCGCGCCCAGATATTCGTTGCCTTCCATGCTTTTCATACCAATGTTGCCGAGCAACCCGCATAACAGCGCTTTATGGATTTGTTCATAGCTGGGCGGCAGTTTATTACTGCGCATGCCCATTTCAGCAACTTGTCCGTGCAACTGCTGATGCAATTCTCGCCACTCACGCAACCGTAACGGCGACAGAAAATTCTTGCGACATGCTTCTGCCAACAGACGATTGGACTGTTTGTGCGCCACGGCCTGCTCGAACCACGCCCAAATTTTCAGGTATGCGAGAAAATCAGAACGCTCATCGGCAAACTGCTTGTGTGCTGCATCCGCCGCCTCTTGCCTGTCCAGCGGTCGCTCGCGCGGGTCTTGCACTGACAAGGCGCTGGCGATAATGAGGATTTCGGTCAGGCAGTCATATTGCTTTCCCGCCAGCAGCAAGCGTGCGATTTTCGGATCGAGCGGCAGTTTGGCAAGTTCGTTTCCGAGACGGGTGAGTTGTCGCGCCTCATCAATGGCATCCAATTCAGCGAGCAACTGATAGCCATCCGCGATCATGCGCGGCGCAGGCGGTTCGATGAACGGAAATTCAGCAATATCGCCCAGCTCCAGCGCAGCCATGCGCAAAATGACGGTGGCCAGCGACACACGGAAAATTTCCGGATCGGTAAACGCTTCGCGCTGCAAAAAGTCCGCTTCGTCGTACAAACGAATGCACACACCGCTCATCACACGCCCGCAACGTCCGGCGCGCTGATTGGCCGCAGCGCGCGAAATTTTCTCGATATGCAATTGCTCAACTTTTTGCCGGATGCTGTAACGATTCATGCGTGCCAGACCGGAGTCGATCACATAGCCGATATTGGGCACGGTCAGCGAAGTTTCCGCCACGTTGGTCGCCAATACCACGCGGCGCAGCCCACCGGTTTTGAATACTTTGTCCTGCTCGGCTGCCGACAACCGCGCGAACAACGGCAGCACTTCGATACCCTTGGGGTGATGCTTGCGCAGTGCTTCTGCGGTATCACGAATCTCACGCTCGCCCGGCAAAAATACCAGCACATCGCCACGCAGACCGCCCGCTGCCAACTCGTCCAATGCAGAACTCACCGCTTGGGGTATATCCTGCGCATCACCCGCCTCATTCACCTGCGGCGGGCGATAGCGCGTTTCGATCGGGTAACCACGCCCGGATACTTCCACCAGCACGGCATCAAAATGTCTGGCGAAGCGCTCCGCATCCAATGTGGCAGAGGTAATGATGAGTTTCAGATCGGGGCGCTGCGGCAGCAACCGCTTGAGATAGCCCAACAGAAAATCGATGTTCAGACTACGCTCGTGCGCCTCGTCTACGATCAGCGTGTCATAATTTTTCAGTAACGGATCACTATGTATCTCCGCCAGCAGAATGCCGTCCGTCATCAGTTTAATACTGGTATCCGGCGACACCTTGTCATGAAAGCGCACTTTGTAACCGACCGCTCCACCCAGTTCGGTTTTCAGTTCGACCGCAATGCGTGCCGCCACTGATCGCGCGGCAACACGCCGTGGTTGGGTGTGCCCGATGCAACCTGATACACCACGTCCAAGCGTTAAACAAATTTTTGGCAGTTGTGTGGTTTTACCCGAACCAGTTTCACCACATACAATCACAACTTGATTTTCAGCAATGGCGCGTGCTAGATTCTCGCGCATGCCAACCACCGGCAGGTCGGCAGGAAATTCAATCTCGGCAAGAGACTCAAGACGCGCTTGACGGCGCAAGGCATTCGGAGATAAAAGGACAGATTCCATCATAAAAAGCAGGGTAAAAGATTTGCCGTCAGCGGCTCTCCATGATATTTAGCAGGCCGGAACGGCCGCCGCAGGGATTGTAAAACACTTCGCAGCACAACAGAAAAATGCGCGAAGTGACAGAAGATGATTTTGATGAATATCATCTACCCAACTCGCACGAGGGCAGACTCAATGGAAGTTTTGCTTAGACGCTTTAACGACCCCAGCCAAAGTCCTGTCGACCTGTTTGCTGATCTGGTCACCCAGCTCAGGCCGGTTCGTTACAATGACGGCGACAGTGTAACGCTTGCCATACACGCGCTGTGCCATCTGCTGGCCAATCATGCCGATCTGCGCGTTGGATTTCGCCGCAATTTACTGGCGCTGCTCAACCAGCACGAGCAGGTCTCCCTGTACGCGTCCGTCGGCATACTGCCCAACACCGGTTTCTTTTCTGAAGCGGCACGGCGCATTTCGCACAAGTTGCTGCCCGAGGTAATTGACCTAACGCACTTGAAGGATATACTCAGCCATTTTTTTAATCGCCCCAGCGATGAGGTGTGGGTTGGCTTGGTACCTGATAGTTGCTGGCTGGATTTGCTGAATATACTGCGTCTCGACAAAGAGCCGGGCAAAGCCACCACTCCCCCTGTTGTTCTGCAAGTGTCCAAAGCGATCCGGGTGCTGTCGCACCGCATTTCAGCCATCGGCCTTGAGCCGGAATTAGTCCGCCATGAACCCAGCATTGAGGAATTCGAATCCCCTTTTCTTGCACAAAATCCTGAGGCGCTCGCCTATCTGACCCGCTACGAAAATTGGTGGATCAATCCTGATAGCCAGTGCGACGACGACAAACAATTACTGGTATTACTCGATCAGTGCAATAAATTGATCGAGCGCATCCATCGTCATGCTGCACTCGAGGGCACCAGCATCAGGCTGACTTTCGTACTCAAGCGCCTGCAGCAACATCTGGATCGATTCGCCATACTGCTTGCCCTGCTTGATTCGTTGCGCGAGGATCGCACCGGCCGGGCTAGTTATGCAATCGCTATCGGGCTGTTTAAAACACTAGTGCATGCGCAGTGTCGCAAGAATGATTTATATGAACACTGGCGGCAGAGTGTCGGATTGCTGGCTTTGCGCGTCACTGAAAATGCCAGCCGTGCCGGCGAACATTACATCACCGAAACCCGTTCTGAATACTTTGCCATGTGGCGTTCTGCACTCGGTGCAGGTTTCATCGTGGCTTTTATGGCCATGTCGAAACTTTATATCGGCAAATATGAATTGGCGCCGCTGACTTATGCACTATTGGTCGGCCTCAACTACGGGCTGGGCTTTGTACTGATACACGTTTTGCACTGCACGCTGGCCACCAAACAACCAGCCATGACCGCTGCAGCCATTGCTGCCAGCATCGATGAACACTCGGGTAAACAACCTGATCTGGAAAATCTAACCTCCCTGATCGCGAGTCTGGTGCGCAGCCAGTTGGCCGCAATTCTCGGCAATGTATTCCTCGCTATCCCGGTGTCCATTGCGCTTGGATTGGCTGTATTCTGGCTGACGGGCGTGCCCTTTATCGACACCGAACAAGCCGGTTACTTACTTGAGGGAATCCATCCTCTGCATAGCGGCGCGTTAATTTATGCGGCTATTGCCGGCATCGGCCTGTTTCTGTCCGGACTAATTGCTGGTTATTACGACAATCTCGGCACTTACAACAACATCCCGCGCAGGCTGATACAACTTAAATGGCTGCGACGTATACTCGGCGCCGAGCGACAACAAAAATTTGCCCGCTA
>DASRWN010000032.1:0-3891 GCA_035654595.1 Gallionella sp.
ATCTTCTACCACCGTAACAACCACGATTGGCACGCCTTCCAGAGAGGAAATCTGCCGGATCTTGCGCACCATTTCCAGTCCCGTCATGTGGCTCATCACGTAGTCAACCATAATCATGTCTGGCTGATTTACTTTGAGCCATGCCATTGCATCCAATGGGTTGGCGAAGGTTTTTACGATGATGTTGCTTTGAATGCTTTGAATGACTTTATCAAGTATGACTCGACTGGTGAGTTCATCATCAATAATCACGACTAGTGGCGTCGCACTATTTTCAAAGAAGCTGTCATCAATTAATTCGAATGGCATCGCCTTATCCTAAAAAGGTTGTCTTTCGTTCTAGCTCTATTTCGCCAAAGTCAGGTTTGGCCGCGCCAAGTTTTAAGCTGGATTATTATGGGCGCGCTTGGTTAACTTCAATATGACCTGGTTAAGTGGGGAAGCATATCGTTTGCACATTTCCATTGAGCGTGAACAATACCATTCGGCATGATACGCCACTACCCGTTAAACGTATAAAAAATCATGTTGGTTAAAAATATGTGCACCTCAATTTTATGGTGTGGTTTTATGTTGGGGCAGAATTGGTATAATGAAAAGTTACTAATTTTTAGATTTCCTTAAAAGTTTTACCAGAGGAGAAGTACATGCAGGTAGGCATTCCCGCAGAAACGCACGTAGGTGAAACTCGTGTTGCGGCCACACCGGAAACAGTAAAAAAGATGTTAGCGTCGGGTCACGTGGTGATGGTGCAAAGCGGAGCCGGTAATGGCGCGCATATTCCGGATGCTGAGTTTCAGGCGGTTGGCGCAACCTTGGTCGATGTGGCCACTTTGTATGCGCAGTCGAAAGTCATACTGAAGGTTCAAGCGCCTTCGCATAGCGAGTTGATGCAGATGACTCGCGATACAGTATTGATAGGCTTGCTTTCTCCCCATCGGTTAGAGCAAGTTGAGGCCTATACCAAGCAGGGTATCACCGCATTCGCCATGGAAAAACTGCCGCGTACTTCACGAGCGCAGGCAATGGATGTGCTGTCATCGCAGGCCAATATTGCCGGTTATAAAGCAGTGCTTGTGGGGGCGAATTTGTATCAGCGTTTCATGCCGATGTTGATGACGGCAGCCGGCACTGTTAAAGCGGCACGTGTGTTAATTCTTGGTGTCGGTGTGGCAGGTTTGCAGGCAATTGCTACGGCCAAACGCCTTGGCGCGATAGTTGAAGCTTCTGATGTGCGGCCCGCAGCAAAGGAGCAGGTTGAGTCGCTGGGTGCCAGGTTTATTGACGTACCGTTTGAGACTGATGAAGAACGTGAAATTGCTAAAGGTGTGGGCGGCTATGCGAGATCCATGCCAGCCTCGTGGATGCAGCGTCAGGCGATGCTGGTTGCAGAACGCGCCAAGCAGGCCGACATCATCATCACTACTGCGCTGATTCCGGGTCGTCCTGCGCCGGTGTTACTACATGAAGATACGGTCAAGCAAATGAAGCCCGGTTCGGTAGTGGTAGATATGGCGGTGGAGGCAGGCGGTAATTGCCCATTATCCGAAGTCGGTAAGACCCTAATCAAACACGGCGTGACATTTGTGGGCGAGACCAACCTGCCGGGAATGGTGGCGACGGATGCCAGCGCGTTATATGCGCGCAATCTGCTCAATTTCCTCGATCTGCTGTGTGACAAGGCCGGTGCGATGAACATTAATCTTGAAGACGATATTATCGCCGCAACCTTGCTTTGCAAGGACGGAATGGCCGTCGCAAAATAATTTATGGAGAAAAATCATGGTGAATGCTGTTGATCCTGTGGTGCTCAATCTGAGCGTTTTCGTATTGGCAATTTTTGTTGGATACCATGTGGTGTGGAATGTCACGCCTGCGCTGCATACTCCATTAATGGCTGTTACAAATGCGATTTCCGGCATCATTATTGTTGGCGCAATGCTGGCCGCAGGCCCTGCACAATCAGGCATCGGCACAGTCATCGGGCTGATTGCAGTGGCGCTGGCAGCAGTGAATGTGTTCGGTGGTTTTCTCGTCACGCAACGCATGTTGGGCATGTTCAGGAAGAAAGGTCAGTAAGTATGTCCGCCAATTTTGTAGCACTTACCTACCTGACTGCCGCAGTCTTATTCATTCTTGCCCTGAAGGGTTTAAGCTCGCCGGTATCTGCGCGGCGCGGCAATCTGTTCGGCATGACTGGTATGGGCATCGCTGTTTTAACGACGCTTACCATTACCGACAATGTGTTGTACATACTGTTAGCGATAACTGTGGGTGGGGTAATCGGTGCGCTGGTCGCCAGACGTATCCAGATGACTGCCATGCCAGAACTGGTCGCGGCAATGCATTCGCTGGTGGGTCTGGCAGCAGTTCTGATTGCCATGGCTGCGTTTAACAATCCAGTTGCCTATGGTATCGGCGAAACCCTGCACGCCAGTAATCGCATTGAGTTATTCATTGGTACTTTTGTCGGCGCGATCACTTTTACCGGTTCCATTATTGCGTTTGGCAAGCTGTCTGGCAGGATAAGCAGTAAGCCGCTGCGCTTTACTGGTCAGCACTGGTTTAATTTATTGCTCGGTGTGCTGATGATTGCTTTTGGGATTCTGTTTTTTATCACACAAAGCTGGGCGCCATTCCTGATTATGACTGCCATTGCGATGTTGCTGGGGGTGTTGTTAATCATGCCGATCGGTGGTGCGGATATGCCGGTGGTAGTGTCTATGCTGAACTCTTATTCAGGTTGGGCAGCAGCGGGTATCGGCTTCACGCTTAACAATAATATGTTGATCATTGCTGGTTCGCTGGTAGGTAGCTCCGGTGCGATTCTGTCCTACATCATGTGCAAGGCAATGAATCGTTCGTTCTTCAACGTGATCCTTGGCGGCTTCGGTGGAGGAGTGGCGGATGCCAATGCAGATAATGAAGTCAAGGCGCAAAGAACCTATCGCAGTGGCAGTGCGGAAGATGCAGCGTTCCTGATGGGCAACGCTGATGGTGTGATTATAGTGCCGGGGTATGGCCTGGCCGTAGCGCGTGCGCAACACGCTATTAACGAAATGGCCAAGCTGTTAACAGAAAAGGGAGTGAGGGTGCGTTACGCGATTCACCCTGTCGCAGGTCGCATGCCTGGGCATATGAATGTGTTACTTGCTGAAGCCGAAGTACCTTACGAACAAGTGGTAGAAATGGACGAGATTAACAATGATTTTGCTGACACGGATGTGGTCTTGGTAGTTGGCGCAAATGACGTGGTCAATCCTGCTGCCAAGAATGATAAATCCAGCCCGATTTATGGCATGCCGATTCTTGAAGTTCACAAGGCGCGCACCATATTAGTGGTCAAACGCAGTATGGCGGCAGGTTACGCCGGGCTGGACAATGATTTGTTCTATATGGACAAGACAATGATGGTGTTTGGCGATGCTAAAAAAGTTGTGGAAAGCGTTATAAAAGCACTCTCTTGACCGCAATAGAAATGTTTGCTTTTGTGCTACGACATGGCTTATTGCAGACATTCCTGTTACTCGGCATTTGACTGAATTTAAATATTTTGCTATATTCCCGACCCTCTCTGACGCGGGGTGGAGCAGCTCGGTAGCTCGTCGGGCTCATAACCCGAAGGTCATAGGTTCAAATCCTGTCCCCGCAACCCATTTTTTAATTAGTAATTGACTTTTCAAGAAGTGCTTGACTGTAGGGATTCAATCCCTATAATGCGCAGCTCTTTGCTGAGGGGGTAGTTTACCCAGGCGACCGTTCTTTAACAGATAAAACGAACAACCGACGAGTGTAGGTGCTTGGTTTTTGGGTATTTTCGCATCCTTTTGGGTCATACCGAAGAGATGAGGAAATGACTTTAAAAAATAAAGTAACACCTACACAAAGTCG
>DASRWN010000033.1:0-2208 GCA_035654595.1 Gallionella sp.
CGTGGTAGCGTTTGTGGTATTGAAAGGCGCCCGCCCGACTGATATTGAAACGGCAAAGCAACTCGCCGAAACATTGCGCAGCTGGGTCAGCAAAGAAATTGGCCCGATCGCCAAACCAGACGAAATCCGCTTTGGCGATAATTTGCCCAAAACACGTTCCGGCAAAATCATGCGCCGTTTATTGCGCGACATCGCCAAGGGCGAAGAAATCACCCAAGATATTTCCACCCTGGAAAACCCGGCTATACTGGAACAGCTAAAAAACAATATTCTTTAATAATTATGATGTTGTCGTGACATGCTCAACTATTCCGGTTGACCTGGTTACCTTTTTTCGGCTACCATTGTGGCACCTAATCGTTCTAGCGGAACACGCGCGCTACCAATGAAATTGATTTTTTCAATGTTGACCGCTGTTTTTGCTTTTATGCTGCCCGCGTACGCTTATGCGGAAGTTGCGGCTGTCCCCGATGCCTCGCTGACAGAGCCAGCCGCACCTGTATCGCTTCGATCAGCACGCAATGTCCAGCTTGATTTACTCCCTGAAGCAGACTCGCCCGCACCAGATTCAACCTCCGCGCAAGACTTACCCAAGCACGATCTCTGGCAGCGCATCCGTGGCGGTTTTGCCATGCAGGATCTGAACAGCCCATTAACCGCCAGACAAGAAAAATGGTACGCGGATCGACCCGATTACGTCATGCGCATGACTGAAAGAGCGCACCGCTACCTGTATTACATTACCGAAGAAGTTGAGCGGCGCAACATGCCAAGCGAAATCGCATTATTGCCCATGATTGAAAGCGCGTTTAATCCAGGTGCTTACTCGACCAGCAGGGCATCCGGCATCTGGCAATTCATTCCCTCCACCGGAAAAAATTTCGGCATGCAGCAAAATTGGTGGTATGACGGCCGTCGCGACATCATCAGCGCAACCAATGGGGCGCTCAACTACCTGCAAACGTTACATGACACGTTTGGTGATTGGGAATTGGCCCTGGCTGCCTACAACTGGGGAGAGAACGCGGTTCAACGCGCTCAGGAACACAACCGCAAACGCGGCTTGCCAACCAATTACGCAAGCTTGAAAATGCCGCGGGAAACAAGAAACTACGTACCAAAATTGTTGGCTGTGAAAAACATTATCTCCAACCCTGCCAGCTTTGGTCTGGCTCTGGAAGATATTCCCGACCAGCCTTATTTTTCCACCGTTACCACCACCAAACAGATAGACGTGCAACTGGCCGCGCGACTGGCAGACATCTCGACCGAAGAATTTACCGCGCTGAATCCCGGCCATACTCGTCCGGTGATTTTGCAGGGCAACAACGACTTGATTCTGCTACCGATAGACAAGGTGCAAACGTTTCAGGAAAATCTGGACAGCTACAACAAGCGGCTGGTGAGCTGGCAAGCCTATCAGCCGAAAAAGGGAGAACGTCTGGACAGACTCGCACCGCGTTTTGGCTTGTCGGTTGCCGAGTTGAAATCTGTTAACAGTCTGGGGCGCAATAACATCAGCACCGGCCAAACACTGCTGGTCCCCGCCAATGGCGAAGACAGTGAAACAGATGGCGAACTGACCGCATTCAACATGAATCTGGTCCCGATCGATGAAGAAAGGCATACGCACGTCATCCGGCACACTTTACGCAAGGGCGAAACCCCGGCACGCATCGCGCGCCGCTACAACGTCAGCTTGGCGAGCCTTGAGAATTCGAATGATGACTTGAAAAAACTGCGGCCCGGCCAAACCATTATCATCGTGCAAAGAACACATCATAGGCGTCACTTGGCAAGATCAAAGCAGGTCTCGCACAAGCTGGCGCAACATAACGTAAACCTGCGCCAAGTCTCCAACCAGGCTCCGGCAGCGCAAAGCGTCTCCAAAAGCACTGCCTATTAAACGCCAGCCGGGCCAGCTTGCCCGCACGGTCTCAGGCCCGATTAGTTTTTGTCTCCATACAAATAGCAATGCACGGTGTGCGTCGCTGTTTCGCTGGTTGAGTCTGGATAATCGGTGCGGCACAGTTCCATCGCGTGAGCGCAACGCGGCGCAAAATGACAACCTTGTGGCGAATTGGCCGGTGAAGGCATATCGCCCGTTAATTTGATACGCCCGGTGTTTGTACCATCAATTTGTGGCACGGCGGACAACAGCGCTTGCGTGTATGGATGCTTGGGCGAGCGCAACACTTCATCGGTCGT
>DASRWN010000034.1:0-23871 GCA_035654595.1 Gallionella sp.
CGTAATCGTATGGTTGAGGTGGGGCGTTCCTGTGTGCATGCCGATTACCGGGATGGCGGCACTATCACTCAATTATGGGGCGGGCTTGCTGATTACATGCGTAATAACAATCATGAGTATCTGATCGGTTGTGCCAGTATCAGCATCAGTGATGGCGGACATTTTGCGGCCAGTGTGTTTGAAAAAGTAAACAAGCTATATGCTGCACCAGCCGAATACCGGGTCTTTCCGCGCTGCCCTCTACCATTGGCGGCATTGAATAAAACGCTGGATGTCAAAATCCCTGCATTGATCAAAGGCTATTTGCGTTTGGGCGCTTACGTCGGTGGCGAACCGGCTTGGGATCCGGATTTTAATACGGCTGATCTGTTTATTTTGCTGCCGTTATCCAGACTGAATGCAAAATACGCCAAACACTTCATGCGTCAGGCATGAGCAAAAAATACATTGAGTGGTATTGCCGCCAAATTCCCCAAACAAAATTCGGCTTGGGGAATTTGATGACCCGGTGATACATCACTCACCCGTCAGCGTGGCGGGCAGTGGTTTTTTCTTGGGTTTTTTCGCTTCTTTGGTTTTACGCTGCTGTCCTTTAGCCATGACGGTCTCCTTAGTGGTGTAGTTCGGTTGGTCATTGTTTCACGTTTTGGTGCACGGGTAAATTTCCGCCAACGCTGCAATTACCGATTCGTCTGCGGGCAGATTCCACATGCCGGTGTGTTTTTGCAAATAGATATACACGATTTTTTTGGTTGCTGAAATGGTGATGCCGCCGGCTCCAACCGGCGGGCAAAACAGCACGCCCACGCTGGCGTCAGCTACGCCAACCACGTAGCCGGAACCGGCGCCGCTGATGTAATCCTCAGCTCCGCTCATGTCTTTGGTAAGCAGCTGAAACAGTTTGTTCCCATCCCAGAATGCTGCGGCTTGTACGGCCTCGCCGCCGCCCCAGAACAATAAGCAAATAATAAGCAGCTTACGCATGATGACCCCCTGTGGCATGATGAAATTCAGCCGAAGGCAAGCTACGCCTCTTGTTGCCAACAGTCAACGTAGCCAATGTTGCCAAGCGGGTTTTGCTTGCGTAGGTCAATCCGGTTCAGGTCATGGTTAGTGGTAACATGCCGTCGACATGGGCTGTGCAGACAATGCGGGTAACGACGGGTTGGCAATGCGTGTTGACGGCACTTGCGTTCGATATGGCAAAAATCAAATAATATCGTTCTGGGGTTTTCGAATGACGGAATTTATAAGGGAATGGCGAGTATGAATCAATTGTTGAGAATGGCAATATCGGGCAGCGTGTCGTTGTTTTTTTTATTCGGCCAGGCGCTGGCTGATCCAGTATCGGACGCAGAACAAATCCGCCTGAGTCGCCAATACCATGAGGTTGCGCAGTCGCTGCGTGAACAGGCCGACCGGGGAGACGCTGCGGCACAATCAAAGCTGGGCGAGATGTATTACCAAGGGCATGGCGTACCGTTGGATTATAACGAGGCGGTAAAGTGGTATCGCAAGGCGGCGCAGCAAAATAATGCCGAAGGGCAATGGAATTTAGGGCACATGTATGACTTCGGACGGGGTGTGAGAGAGGATTCCAGGGAGGCGTTAAAGTGGTATGGCCTGGCCGCAGCACAAGGCCTCGCAGCCGCACAACATAGCCTTGGCGTAATATATGAGCGTGGATATGGCGTCAAGCAGGATTTCGACGCAGCGGTGAAGCTGTATCGCTTGGCCGCAATGCAGGGTTTTGTTAAGGCGCAATATAATTTGGGCGTATTGTATGAACGCGGGAAAGGTGTGGCGCAGGATCTGGTCGAATCAATGAAGTGGTATCGCAAAGCTGCAGATCAGGGTCACGCCAAGGCGCAGTTCAATCTGGGTGGTTTCTATGACCGTGGTCAGGGTGTTTCTCAGGATTACGATGCAGCACTAAAACTTTATCGTGCTGCCGCAGAGCAGGGCAATAGTTCAGCGCAATTCCGCATGGCAGAGATGTATTGGTACGGTTATGGTACCCCGCGTGATTATGTTCAAGCACATATATGGTCGAGTCTGGCGGGCGGGATTACCGAGGATACGGATGAACAAACTGAGGCGTATGCGTTACGCGATCTGGCGGCCAGCGGTATGACGGCCGGGCAGTTGGTCGAAGCGCAGGATCGCGCCAGAAAATGCGTTGCGAGTGAATTCAAAGGGTGTATGTGAGTAGTATGGAAAATGAAAACAAGCAAAAGCCGATGTAACGCCGATTATTTTGTTGTCGGGCAGATTGAGCAGTGATTCGTCGCGCTAAGTCCGTTGAAAATACGCTTGCAATATCGCCGGAACAGGAACATTCTGCTTGCGCCACCGCGCCAAGTTTGAACGTGTGGATGAAGACATAAACGTAGGTCAGGCTGTGGTATCAGTACTATTCATTAACTCTGAGTGAAGGAGAGACTGAAATGGGAACAGGAATCATGGGCACTTTGGCATTTTGTTTTGTGTTATCACCTTACTTGTTGATCAGCCTGTGGATTTTGCTGGACAAGGATTGATGTAAAAAATTTGAAGTAACGCTTAAATGGGCAGCGCTCGAATCACATGCAAAAAGATTCGAGCGCTGCCCATTGTCTTCCTGCTCCGGCGTTATCTTGCGTTTGTCTGGTCTGACAGTGAGGTACGCACACTGGTGCGCTGGTTCATCCGGTCAAACCAGGCAGCAAGGTTAGGGTGTGGTCCGCGCCAGTCACGTTCAGTCTGACGCAGATTCAAATAGATCAACGCGCTCACCAGCGCCAGATCAGCCAACGTAATCGAATTGCCCTCACAGTAATCCTGTTTGCCAAGCCAGTCAGACGCTTGAGCCAGCGCGCGCGTGATGGCGTGGTTGTGCAAAGTGACATTGCCCATCTCCTGCTTGTCCGCCGGGCGGATGTTCTCGGTACGTACTACTACAGCTGAATCTATGATTCCATCCGCTAATGCTTCCCAGCGCTTCACCCGCATCCGCGCCAAAGCATTGTTGCGCGGGATGAGAATGGGCGTGTCATTCAGCGTGTCGGCGTAATCGGTGATAACAGCTGAATCAAACACGCAGGTTTCATCGTCAAGAATCAGCGCGGGAATCCGCCCGAGCGGATTGAAGCGCGCTACCTGACTACCCGGTTCGCGCGGCGGGTCGATGAGATAATGGTGGGGAATGTTTTTTTCCAGTAAAACCAGACGTACTTTACGCACATAGGGGCTGGTATGGGTGCCGAGAAGTTTCATGTGGTTTCTCCGAAGTTGATTGGTGTGATGTTAAAACTACCTGCTTGAAGTTAAAAGTAATACTGTTTAATGCGGTTCGATTTTTGATAAATGTCGCCCGACCGATAGCCATGCGCCCAACCAGCCAAGATAGACGGAAAATATCAGCAGCGCGAGACTGTCGCCGGACGAGAGTGAGTGTAAGGCGAACTGGCTGGCGTAGAGTCTGGCGAGCGTACCGACCTGCCAGTTGAGTAACAGCAGGCTGACACTGATGATGAGCCAGGCCATGACGCCGCCAAGCAACCCTTGCAGTGCGCCAAAATACAGGAAGGGACGGCGGATAAAACGATTGGTGGCGCCAATCAGTCTGGAGACTTCGATCTCATCGCGGTGGGTGAGAATTTGCAGGCGGATGGTGTTGAAGGTGACAGCGACCAGCGCGATGCTGAGCAGGCTGGCGAGTATTAAAATTCCGAGACGGCCGAATTTGAGTAACGCTTCGAGTTTATATGCCCAGGCGGAATCAAGTTGCGCCTGTTCTACCTTGGGCAGCTTTGCCAATTCGTTACGCAGCGCGTCCAGTGCTGCCGCCTCGTTTTGTTTCGGCGAAATGACAAAACCATCCGGCAATGGATTCTGGTTCAAGCTGCCGATCACGTCGGTGAGCCCGGAATTTTGTTTGAGTTGCTCCAGCGCTTGCATGCGCGATACGAATGTCACTTTTTCTATGGCTGGATTTTGCGTGAGCAGCTTGCGCAGCTTGTCGATATCGTCCGCTTTTGCATCCATGTTCAGAAACAAGCTGATCTGCGGCGTGCCGGATAATTTTGTAATCAGGCTTTGTGCATTTTGCAGCAGTACATACATGCCGGCAGGCAGGCTGAGTGCGATACCGATGACAAGAATGTTGAGCAAGCCTGCCAGTGGCGAGGCGAACATGCGCTGCCATGCGGTGCGCAATACTGAGCTTTGTTGTGCGAATATTTGCCTTATGGCTGCAACTCCCCATGCTTGAGTGTCAGGGTGCGTACCTGATTGTCGCGAGACAGACTGTCGTCGTGAGTGGAAATCAGCAGGGTGGCACCGACCTGATGGAAAGATTTGAAGATCGCCATAATCTCTTGCGCATAGGCGTTATCCAGATTGCCGGTCGGTTCATCGGCAAGCAGGATGGCAGGACGATTGACGATGGCGCGGGCAATACACAGACGTTGCTGCTCTCCGCCTGACAGCGAGACAAGACTGGATTTTTCGCGTTTGAGCAGGCCGACCTTGTCCAGTGCGGCGCGCACACGTTTGGCGCTTTCACGATGATCGAAGCCGCAGATTTGCAGCGGTAGCAGCACGTTGTCGAACACGTTACGGTCAAACAGCAATTTGTGGTCCTGAAACACCATGCCGAGGTTGCGGCGCAGGTAGGGTAGTGCAGCCCCCTTGAGTACGCCCACGTTTTGGTTGTTCACCAGTACGCTACCGGAATTGGGACGTTCAATGCCGGCGATGAGTTTGAGCAAAGTGCTTTTGCCTGCCCCGGTGTGCCCGCTCAGAAACACCATTTCGCCTGCGGCGATCGCAAATGAAACATTTTTCAATGCAGTATATCCGCCGGGATAATGCTTGTTGACTTGGGTGAAGGAGATCATGAATTAATTATGCCCCACAATCATTCATCCAGACCTAACAGTGCGGCAACAAAATCCTCCGCGACGAAGGGGCGCAAATCATCCAGTCCTTCGCCCACGCCGATGAAACGCAGCGGAACCGGATGCGCATGGGCGATGGCTGCGATCACGCCACCCTTGGCGGTGCCGTCCAGTTTGGTCAGAATCAATCCGGTTATACCCAGTGCCGTATCGAAAGCCTTGAGTTGACTGAGCGCGTTCTGCCCGGTGTTGGCATCCAGCACCAGCAAGATTTCGTGCGGTGCAGCCGGAGATGTGGGTGTTTCTGGTAATGCTTTGGCAATGACACGCTTCACTTTTTTTATTTCTTCCATCAGGTGTGTCTGTGTAGTAAGTCGTCCGGCGGTATCGGCCAGAACCACATTTATATTGCGCGCCCGGGCTGCCTGCACCGCATCGAAAATCACTGCAGCGGAATCGCCGCCCTGCTGCGAGATGACAGCGACGTTGTTACGCTCGCCCCAGATCATCAGTTGTTCACGCGCTGCAGCACGGAACGTGTCGCCGGCTGCAAGCAACACCGACAAGCCTTGCGCTTGCAGATATTTTGCCAGTTTGCCTGCTGAGGTGGTTTTACCTGCGCCGTTGACGCCTGTTAGCATGATGACGTAGGGCTGCTGCGTGTTGGCCTGCAGTGGCTGTTGCAGTGGCTTGAGCAGTTTTATCAGGCAATTTGCGAGGGCTTGCTTGAGTTGTGCGGCTTCGCTTAAGTGTTGAATTTTTACCTGATGGCGCAAATCGGCAAGCAATGCAGTGGTCGCAGCCATGCCGACATCGGAACTGATCAGAATGGTCTCCAGTTGTTCGTAGAGATCGGCATTGATTTTCTCACCATAGTTGAATAGCCCGGTGAGTTGGCCGCTGGTGCGCAGCAAGCCCGATTTCAGGCGGGAAATCCAGCGTTTGTGCGGATTACCTTCGGGCGTATCGGGCAGGTTTTTTTTCAGTGAGCTAAACATTGAATAATGGAACGTAGTCGAATGAGCATGGTCGTACGGCGGCGAAATATCGCATAATGCACAGGGCATTTTATGCTGATTACGTAATTTGGAGCTAGGGATATTCGGACATTTCAGGATGGGACTATGAGACTTTATTTGTTGGGCATTACCTTGTTGTTGGGATTATCACAGACCAATGCACGAGCAGAAGTATTCGAACATACCCTGGCGAACGGGTTAAAAGTAATAGTCAAAGAAGACCACCGCGCGCCGGTGGTGGTACAGCAGATATGGTACAAAGTCGGCAGCATGGATGAGCGCACCGGCAAGACAGGTATCGCGCATGCTTTGGAGCATCTGATGTTCAAAGGTACGAAAACTGTGCCGCCGGGTGAATTCTCCAACCGTATCGCCGCTGCAGGCGGACGTGAAAACGCCTTTACCAGTTATGACTACACTGCTTATTTCCAGCAATTGCACAAATCAAAATTGCCGCTGGCAATGAAACTGGAAGCGGATCGTATGCATAATCTGCAACTGTCTCCGGTTGAATTTGCCAAGGAAATGAAAGTGGTTATGGAAGAGCGCCGCTGGCGTACCGATGACAGTGCAGAGGGCGTGTTGCAGGAAAAAATGATGGCGGTGGTTTATCAGGAACATCCGTACCATAATCCGGTGATAGGCTGGATGGATGATCTGGAACTGCTGACGGTCAATGACGCAAAAGACTGGT
Organism: Gallionella sp.; assembly: GCA_035654595.1. Lineage (GTDB taxonomy): Bacteria > Pseudomonadota > Gammaproteobacteria > Burkholderiales > Gallionellaceae > Gallionella. The sequence goes on from DASRWN010000034.1 coordinate 6,594, forward strand.
ATGGTCACTGGTACGCGCCAAATAATGCCACGCTGGTGATTGCCGGCGATGTCAAAGCCGACGAAGTGTTTGCCTTGGCGCAACGTTATTACGGCGGCATCCCGATGCGCGGGATGTCAGCGCGTCGCAGCTTTATCGAGCCGCCACAGGGCGGTATCAGACGTCTGGTGGTAAAAGCCCCCGCCGAATTGCCGCAACTGGCAATGGGCTACCACACCCCCACTTTGCGCGATCCGGGCAATGAATGGAAGCCCTACGCGTTGGAAATTCTGGCCGGTATCCTGAATGGTAATGATTCGGCTCGCCTCAACAAGCATCTGGTGCGCGAGCAACAAATCGCCAGTGATGTTAGCGCGGGTTATGACTCGACATCGCGCGGCCCAAGTCTATTCAGCCTCGAAGCGACACCCAGCACGGGCAAAACGGTGGGCGATGTTGAAACGGCATTGCGCCATGAAATTGAGCAACTGGTACAAGACGGCGTGAGTGAAGAAGAGTTGCAGCGCGTCAAGGCGCAAGTGCTGGCGGGTGAAGTGTATAAGCGCGATTCGGTGTTTTATCAGGCGATGCAGATCGGACAGATGGAGAGCATTGGGCTATCGTACAAGGCAATTCCGGTCATGTTGGAGAAATTACAGGCGGTGACGGCTGAGCAGGTGCAGCAAGTCGCCAAAGAGTTTTTGCAGGATGATAATTTGACGGTAGCAGTGCTTGATCCACAACCGTTGTCCGGTAAACCTAAACATGCAGGAGAGGGATCGTTCCATGTTCGTTAAAAAATTTGAAGAGCCGTTACACGGTTTCGCGCCGGTTGTTTTGTTTGCTGCGCGGCTGAAATGTTTTAGTCAGTTGCTGGTTGTGGCGCTTTGTTCTTCAACAGCGATTGCCTACGCTACCCCCAGTATTCAGCATTGGCAAAGCGCCAGTGGTGCGCGGGTGTTATTCGTGGAAGATCACGATATTCCCATGCTGGATGTAGCGGTGAACGTGCCAGCCGGCGGCAGTTTTGACACGGCAGACAAAGCCGGTGTGGCGGCCTTGACGCAGCAACTGCTTGATCTGGGCACGGAGGATTTGAGTGAGGACGGTATTGCCACCGGCATGGCGGATATTGGCGCACAACTGGGCGGGAGTTTCGATCAGGACAGGGCAAGCGTATCGCTACGCACATTGAGCAGCGCCACCGAGCGCGATACGGCGCTCAACATTATGGCTGGCGTGCTGCAAAAACCGCTGTTTTCTGAAACCATTTTGCAACGCGAAAAAGTCCGCCTGATTGCCAACCTCAAAGAGGCTGAAACCAAGCCGGAAAATATTGCAGAAAAGGCATTTGAAAAGGCTGTATATGGCGTTCATCCTTACGCGATGCCGGTTTCCGGGACAACGGAGAGCGTTGCGCAGATTACCGCGCAAGACCTGAAAGATTTTTATAAATCGCACTATGTCGCAAGCGCTGCCGTGGTCGCCATTATGGGTGACGTGTCGCGTGCAGAGGCAGAGGCGATTGCGCAAAAATTGACGGAACATCTGTCGGCTGAAAATGCGCCTGGCACGCTGCCCGAAGTCGCCATGCAAATTCCGGCCAGTGAGCAACGTATTGTGCACCCTGCCAGTCAGAGTCACATTTTGATCGGCGTGCCGGGCATGGCGCGCAATGACCCTGATTATTTCCCGCTGTATGTCGGAAACTACATTTTGGGCGGCGGTGGCTTTGTGTCACGGCTGATGAGAGAAGTACGTGAGAAACGTGGTTTGGCTTACAGCGTGTATAGTTATTTCATGCCGCTCAAGCAGCCCGGTGCGTTTCAGATCGGCCTGCAAACCAAGAAAGATCAGTCTGATCAGGCTTTGCAACTGGTGCGTTCCACGGTGGCGGAATTCATCGCCAAAGGCCCGACTGAAAAGGAACTGGTGGCAGCCAAACAGAACATCATCGGCGGTTTCCCGCTGCGCATTGACAGCAACCGTAAAATACTCGACTACCTCAGCATCATAGGAGCATATGACTTGCCGCTGACCTATCTGGATGACTTTACCGCCAAAGTGCAGAAGGTGAGTGTGGCGCAAATCCGGGCGGCTTTTGCACACCACATCAATCCTGAGGCAATGGCGACAGTGATTGTCGGTGCACCGGAAGGAGCTGCTGAATAAACAAGCTCAGGATCATCGGTGGCGATCTGCGCAGTCGTGTCATCAATTTTCCGGATGCGCAAGATTTACGCCCTACGCCGGACCGTGTGCGTGAGACATTGTTCAATTGGCTGGGACAAACGCTATACGGAAAAACTTGTCTGGACTTGTTTTCCGGCAGCGGGGCGCTTGGTTTTGAAGCCGCTTCGCGCGGGGCTGAGCAAGTCGTGATGATAGAAAAAAATCCTGCGGTATACCGAACCTTGCAGGACAACATCAGAAAATTGGCGTGCCTGAACATCGCTGCGTACTGTCAGGATGGGATAGAATTCGCTGCCCGAGACGTCAAGCGCTATGACGTGATTTTCTTGGACCCGCCGTTTCACAGTGACTATCTGCCCGGGTTGCTGGAAATTTTGCCGCAAAGATTGACCGAAAAGGGTGTGCTGTATATTGAATCGGGCGAAGCCATCACCATTCCACCGCCGTGGCAAGTGCTAAAATCAAAGCGTGCTGGGCAGGTTATTTATCAATTGCTAAAAATTGCGTAAGTTCATTTTGTGGGATGACGCGCAAGGAGCTGCGCAGTGAATGATGAGACATATATGTTGCATAGACGAGGAATGGGCGACAACGAAGTTGCGGTGGAGACTAACTTTAGGTTACGTCGTAACCAACACGCGACACCGCGTGTCGCCCACAAAATGGATTTAACATGATTAAAGTTGTTTACCCGGGAACGTTTGATCCAATTACCCGCGGCCACGAGGATGTAGTGCGTCGCGCTGCCGGATTGTTTGGTGAAGTGATCGTGGCGGTGGCAGAGAGCCGCGTTACAACGTTGTTCGATTTGACTGAGCGTGTCGCCATGGCACGCGAGGTGTTCGCAGATTTTGCCAATGTGCGCGTGGAAGGCTTTAATGGTTTGCTGATGAGCTTCGTGCAGGCGCACCAGGCGCGGGTGGTATTGCGCGGCTTGCGCGCGGTGTCGGATTTTGAATATGAATTTCAACTGGCCGGGATGAATCGTAATTTATATCCGGAGATGGAAACTTTGTTTCTCACCCCGGCAGAAAAATATACTTTCATCTCGGCGAGCATGGTGCGTGAAGTGGCGAGATTTGGCGGCGACGTCAGCAAATTTGTATCGTCCCCTGTGGTGGAAAGATTAACGCAAAAAAACAAGTTGGTTTAGGAGAGCAGTATGGCATTAATGATTACCGATGAATGTATCAATTGCGATGTATGTGAGCCGGAATGTCCCAACGACGCGATTTCACAGGGTGACAATATTTATGTGATCGACCCGAAAAAATGCACTCAATGTGTTGGGCACTATGACACGCCGCAGTGTGTTGAAGTATGTCCGGTGGATTGCATTCCGCTCAATCCGGAAGTGGTTGAAAGCAACGAACAGTTACAAGCCAAGTATGAGACTTTAATGGCGGCAAAAGCCTGATTTTATTTTTCAACATGCAGTGTCAATTCAGCCACTGTAGCGATAACTTTTTCCGCCTGCGGCCTTGGCCGCGTACATAAAGGTATCGGCTTTGTCCATCAGATCCTGAATTGTTGCGCCATCTTCCGGAAAACGTGACATGCCGATACTTGCTCCGACATGGACAAGAATGCCTGAGGCGTTTAATGGCTCGGCCAAAAGCTGTAGCAGCTTGGCTATCAGCGCCTTGGCGTGATCAATCACTTGCAGTCCTTCCATGATCACGACAAACTCATCGCCGCCGATGCGTATCACCGAATCTGATTTGCGCACGCTGATTTTAAGGCGTTGCGCTACGCCTACGAGCACATTGTCACCCACTGCGTGTCCATAGGTGTCGTTGATCGGCTTGAAGTTGTCAAGATCGATCAGCAACACCGCCACCCCGGTTTGCGCCCTGCGCGCCCGCTCAAGCGCCGCATTCAGCTCATCATGCAGTGCGATACGGTTGCCCAGCCCGGTCAACGGATCCTGACGCGCCACCTTGGCAAGGGCCTGCTCGCTGTCACGTAACCGATCGTTTACCACTTCCAGTTCATTGGTGCGTACTTTGACACGCGCCTCCAGTTTTTGCTCGTTGCCTTGCAGCACTTCCTCCATTTGTTGTTTGGTGGCGAGTGTTTCTGCTTGCGCCAAATGTTTCTCCTTGCGTACGGTGTGGATACGCTGAGCCAGCGCAAAAGAGAGCAGCAGCATTTCCAGTGAAGAGCCGATTTGGATGGCATACGTGGTGAAAAAACTGGTAGGTACCCAGCCAAAATTACGTGCGCCCATCGCACACACACCGATGATTAATAATGTCCATGCCAGCAGAAAATAACGTGCGCTGATTTGTTTGTGCCGTATCAGGCAATACAGGCCGACCCACCAAGCGAACAGTGAATAGCCCACTCCGCCCAGCGAGGTCATCTCAGACGCCAGGCGGTAGGAGTATAAATGTGCCAGTATTGCCACGGTAAACCAGCCGATGAATAGCCAATTCAACAGATTCAGGCGCGGGACGTTAGCCGGCGTGACGAGAAAGGAACGGGTGAACAATGCGCCAAACAAGCCGGAAAGAGCAAACCCGACTGGCAATGCGACGTTGCCCCATACCGGCCAGTCCGGCCACAGGAACTGATTGCCGAGCCCATTCAGCGACGCTTGTCCGATTGCTATGCTGGTGATGAACAGAACATATTCCAGATAGACGTGATCCCGTAACGAGAAAAACAATAGCAAGTTGTATAAGCCAAGTGCAATGAACATGCCGTAATAAATCGCGAGCACTGTATATATGCCGGTATCTTGTTTATGGAAAGCCTCCGGTACCCATAGCGTAGCGGGGATGGTCAGCGTGCCGTCCGATCGAACGCGCAGGTAGAGTGTCGTTTGTCCCGGGTTGAGTTCGAGCGGGAATACATAATTGCGGTGCGGATAGGGGCGCGCAGAGAAAGGCAGATGGTCGCTTGCTTCCTGCATCCGGTAGTTTCCATGCCGGTCAGGGGTGAAAACTTGTACGCTATCCAGCGATGGATAAGCGATTTCCAGAAACCATGAGCTCGCTGTTGGCGCGCTCAGGTTGCAACGCAACCAATATGCTGATTCGGAATAGCCAAAATTGATTTCGCCGGTAGCAGTTATCGGATGAAACTGCGCGGCAACCGCAGGCGTTTGCAAGTCATCAATCCGATATGCTTTGTGCACATCCTCGGCGACGTCGAAACACTGGGTGAGTGGATAAGAACCTGCTGTCGGGTCGAGGTTCAGGGGCGATGCCCCGGCAATAACTGATGTCGCCAATAGCGCACAGACCACTGCCAAAAACACTAATCCCTGTTTCATTAAGAAGGCTGCTATTGCGCTCTGAGTAGGTATCCGGTGGCCATTATGGACATACCCATAGTAGGTGTAAAGGTTGGCTGCGCCTGTCATCTTTGGCAACTATGACAGTAAAAACTGGAACGTTGTCCCTGGCGAATTTGCTTGATGGGCGTGTGGCACCTGCGGCATGCTGCGCCGCTGCGTCCATACACCCAATAATTTTGCTGGAAATAGCCGGGTTGTCCTGCGCTGTCGACAAAGTCGCGCAGGCTGCTTCCGCCAAGCCGGATAGCCGTGGTCAGGGTGGCGCGGATTTCTTGGACCAGACTTTCGCAGCGCGACAAGCTGAGTTTTCCGGCGGCAAGTTGCGGTTTGATGCCGGCATGAAACAAGGCTTCATTCGCGTAGATATTTCCTACCCCGACCACGATGTGATTGTCCATGATGCACTGCTTGATAGCGATGCTGCGTCCACGTGTTGCTTGATAAAGATAGTGCGCATCGAAGCCATGCTCAAGCGGTTCAGGGCCAAGTTTGATGAGCAGCGGGTGCGTGTGTATATCACCCGCGTGCCACAGTATTGCGCCGAAGCGGCGCGGATCACGTAGTCGCATCAACATGCCGTTATTCAGCAGCAAGTCGAAGTGGTCATGTTTTTCTGCCGGTGTGCCGATCGGCAGGATGCGCAAACTGCCGGACATGCCAAGATGCAGAATCAGCGTGCCGTTGTCGCAACTCAGCAGGATATATTTGGCGCGACGCTCAAGCGAGTGAATGGTTCGATTGCGCAGCAGGCGCGGTAATTCTTTGGGAATGGGCCAGCGCAGGCTGGCATTGCGGATGACAACATCTGCAATCGTCGCGCCAGTGAGGTGTGCGGCCAAGCCGCGCCGCGTGATTTCGACTTCCGGCAATTCAGGCACGACGCCTCCACCAGATAAAACCACCTATGCCTACCAGTAACAGCGGTAGGCCAAGCAAAAAGCTGATGCCGATCATGGCGAGTTGTCTTTTGTTGAGCACCAGATTGCTATCCCGGGCAGCACGCGGTTGCAGGGTGATGAGATGTTCGTCGCTGGCGAGCCAATTCACCATGTTCATGCCCAAGTCCACATTGCCGCCATTACCCGCGAAACTGTTGGCAAGGAACGCGCCATTACCGACCACCACGATGCGCTGTTCGCGTTGGTTGACAGTGCGTTGTAGTGCCATTGCGACCGTGACCGGGCCGGGTGTGTCACGCCGTTTGTCAAAGCGCGGCGTTATGCCGGGCGCGCTGCGGCTTACCCAGCCGCGTGCCGCCACTTCCACCAATACCTGATGTTGCCAATCCGGGTTTTCCTTCCACACCAGGGCGCGTGCGGAAGGAAACGCGGTGATCAAATTGAAATTGCGCGTAATAGCGTGTGCGGGATAGTTGGCACCCAATGACCAGGTGGGCGGCACATTCATCTCAACAGCAGCCGGATCGACCACGATACCAGGCGGCAATGAAATATCCAGTTTTTCGGCGAGATGCTCCAGGCCATGCAGCGGCTCGGCATCGATCAGCCAAAGCAGGTTGCCGCCACGGGCCACATAGTGCAACAGCTTATCCACTTCACCGGGCAGAAGATCAACTTGAGGATGAGTGATTATCAGCAGGCTGATGTTGCTTGGCACTTCCTGGGCCAGCACCAGATTCAGGCTGTTGAGATGAAAACCGTTCTGTTTGAGCTTGGCGCCGAATACCGAGCCCAAATCAAAGTTTGCTACCCCATCCAGCTTGCGTTCGCCATGACCTTCCAGAGACATCACGGTTTGATTGGGAGTGTGCGCCAGACGCAATAAGGTGCTGGTGAAAATCTGTTCATTGAGTTTGGTCAGGTGTTCGCTGCGCCCGTTATATTCGACCACCATTTCGCCGTTGAGCCGAATCTGCGCGGCACGCGCTTTATCGGCTTCCAGTTCCGGGTTGATAAAAGTTAGCTGCAAATCCGGTTTGTAGCGCTGATAAAGCGAAATGAATTCGCGCACGATTTTGCGAATATCGCCGAGACGTGCGTCATATTCATTGGCGTATATGGTGATGTTGACCGGGCCGGTCAATTGCTTGAGCACTTCGACGCTGCCCGGTTCCAGGCTGTTGCTGGCGTTAAAAGTGATGTCGCGTTGCAGGCGATAGTGCGTGGCAAGATAGTTCAAGCCGCCCGCGATGCTGAGTAGCATGAACAGAAGTAACAGGTTGCGCAGCACTGGTGCAGTGAAAATTTTTTGTAGCAGGGTGAAAAATTTATTCAGCATGATTCATCCGTGGCGACGATTGTTGCGCAACTGTTTCACGGTCAGCAATAGAAAAACGGCGCTGAACAAAATGAAGAATGCAGCATCACCGCTGTCCAACAAGCCAATGTTGAAATTTTGAAAATGATGCAGCGGTGAAATGAAATGCCAGGGCGAGTTTTCTGCTGTCGCGCCAATGTCGGCTAGCCACAGGCCGGTCAGCACGCTCAGTGCGCCGATGGCGGCGATGATGGGCTGCACGGTCAGGGCGGAAATATACAGTCCGAGCGCGATATAGCTGGCGGTGAGCAGCAGCAGCCCCACGCAATTACCCATCAGCAGTCCGTGATCGAGGTGCGTGCCGAACGCCAAGGTATATAGCATCAACGGGATGCTGCATATCAAAATGGTCAGAAAGAACAGTAAGCCGAAGAATTTACCCAGCACGATATGGCGACCGGATAACGGTGCGGAGAGTAATAGCGTCAGAGTTTGATTGCGCCGTTGTTCCGCGATAGAGCGCATCGTGAACATCGGTGTCAGCATCATCAGCAATAACGCAGCCATGTTAAAGACAGGCGCGCCAACAGTGAGTGTTACACCGGGTGCGTTGGCGAGTTGCGCGAGCTGCGGCTGTATTGCGAGGAAGGCTTCCAGCCGCGCCAGAAAAAACCACGCAAATATGAATTGCAGCGTAGCCAGTACCAACCAGGTAGAAGGTATGGCAAAAAGGCTGCGTAGCTCACGGAATGCCAGCAGGCGGATCATGATGCTGCCGCCTTGCCACTCTCGGCAGCAGTAATTTTCACGAATACTTCTTCCAGGGTGGCCTGTAGCGGGGCGAGTTGTTCCAGTTGCCAGTTTTGTTGCGCAGCAAGGCGCAACAGTTCTGCGCTAGGATTGTCTGCAACCTTGTGCAGTACGCGGAATTGCGTGGCAGATAGTTGTTCAACAGCAGTGACGCCAGGAATATCTTGCAGAATACCGATTGCCGGTGGATTGCGTAGGCTGACAATGAAGCCGATCGCGCCGCCAAAATGTTGCATGGCCGCGCTGCTGTCGGCATAGATCAGTTTGCCGTGCTGCATAATTTCCACGCGGTCGCATATACTTTCCACTTCGCTCAGCAAATGGGTGGATAAAATCACGCTGTAGCTATTGCCCAGTTCGCGAATCAGGGCGCGTGTTTCACGGATTTGCGAGGGATCGAGACCGACTGTGGGTTCATCCAGCACGATCAGGGCAGGGCGGTGAATAATCGCTTGAGCGATACCGACACGTTGTTGATAGCCTTTGGACAGTGTGCCGATGATTTTCTTGCCGACTGATTCCAGGCCGCAGTTTTGCCTGGCTTGAACTAATAATTCACTGACCATGTCAGAACGGACACCATGTAACCGCGCTGCAAAAGTGAGATAGTCATTTACGCTGAGTTCACGATACAGGGGCGGAGTCTCCGGCAGATAGCCGATATTTTTTTTTGCCTGAATAGGATGCTTTAACATGCTGATGCCGCAAATCTCAATCTCGCCACTATCAGGCAGCAAACAACCCGTCAGCATTTGCAAGGCGGTGCTTTTGCCTGCACCGTTATGCCCAAGTAATCCGAGCACTTCACCTCGTTTAAGTTGCAGCGATATGCCGCGTATGACCTGCTGTTTGCCAAACCAGCGCGTCAGGTCACGTGCGGAAAGAATGATTTCTGGGACGGGGTTGGACAAGGCAGATGAAGGCGTGGTTGTGGGTTCGGCTCAATATAACCTAATATGTGCATCCGTATCAAAAGCCCTGTTGCCATGAGTCCATTTAAATCCCCTATTATTTTCGTTTGCAGTTTCCTGCTTGTTGCGTGTGCTCACGTCCCCAAACAGCAATTGCCGCAACCGGCACAGCCGGTACAAGCAGGGCAGGCGGAGCAATCTGACCAGGCAGACGAAGCAGGCCAGGCCGATGAGTCTGGGCAATCAGACCAGCTTGCGCAATCGCCGGAGTCGCAAGCCGGGCAAGTCCTGCCCAACATCGAGTTGAGCAGCCAATTACTTTATGAGTTTCTGGTAAGCGAGCTTGCCAGCCAGCGCGGCTATAAAGATCTGGCTGCCGAAGCCAGCACCGCTATGGCCGAGCAGACACATGATCCGCGCGTTGCCAAGCGTGCGGCGCAGCTGGCGTTTGAGTCTGGCGATATGGAAAAAACAATTGCCGCCTTCAAAGTTTGGCAGAGTGTTGACCCAACTTCTACTACTGCAACACGTTTGTTGTCATCGGTGCTTCTGCGTAGTGGCAAGCTTGACGAAGCGGGTGTCGAGTTCGCCAGAATATTGCGTGAAGACAATGCGAAGGTGGGCAGTAATTTTCTGGAAATTCTGCAAATCCTGTCGGCTTATCCGGACAAAACGGCAGCATTAAAATTGATGCGGGAGCTTGCGCAGCCCTATCCGAATGTAGCTGAAGCGCATTGGGTGGTGGCGCATATGGCGCAAATTTCCGGCGATACAGCGCTGGCGATGAGTGAAGTGAAGCAGGTGCGCAGTTTACGTAAAGAGTGGGCTGCGGGCGTTTCACTTGAGGCTCAGTTGCTGCAAAAAGAATCACCCACGCAAGCTCTGGGCGTGCTGCGGGATTACTTGTCAGCTTATCCAAAATCGCGCGAAATTCGCCTGCAATATGCTCGTGTGCTGTTGGACCAAAAGCAATTTCAGCAAGCGCGCGCGGAATTTCAGTTACTGGCAAATGAAATGCCCGACAACGCCGAAATGATATTTGCTGTGGCATTGATTTCCTTGCAGTTAAATGATTTTCAGGATGCGGAAGTGCAGCTCAAACAAGCGCTTGGTAAAGGCAAGAAAGAGCATGATGTGGTGCAATATTATCTCGGACAATTAAGCGAGGCTAAAAAAGACGAGCAACAGGCGCTCGAGCATTATCGCGAGGTCAAGGGTGGCGAATATCGGTTTGCGGCGGCAACTCGTGTTGCCTATCTGCTAAGCAAGAGTGGTCAATTGGCGGAAGCAAGACAGTACCTGCACCAGCTGCAACCCGATAATAACCAGCAGCGCGTACAGTTGCTCATCATCGAGGCGCAATTATTACGCGAGGCAAATCAGCTGCCCGAAGCCTATCAGGTTTTGCAGCAGGGGTTGCTGAGCATGCCCAATCAAATCGACCTGCTGTATGAAACTGCGATGCTGGCCGATATGATCGGCAAACCGGATGTGTTCGAGCAATTAATCCGTAAATTGATCCAGATCAATCCTGGTTATGCCCATGCTTACAACGCGCTCGGATATAGCCTGCTGGGACGTAATGAGCGTTTGGCAGAGGCGATGGAATTGGTAGAAAAAGCATTGCAGTTGGCGCCCAATGATCCGGCCATCATGGACAGTGTCGGATGGGGTTATTACCGCACCGGTAAACTGGATGACAGCATAAAAATATTACGGCGTGCCTACACCCTGGATCCTGATCCGGAAATCGCCGCACATCTGGGAGAGGTGTTGTGGGTGTATGGCAACAGTCAGGAAGCCGAGCAGATTTGGCAGAACAGCTTGAAGGAAAACCCAGATAATGTGCCGTTGCGGGATGTAATCAAAAAATTCAATCCCTGAAATTTTTTATGCGTGCGCTGGGTTTTCTTTGGCTGGCTTTGCTAACGGGTTGCGCTGCCATTCAGCCCGTCCCGGTTTCATCCAGTCGTCCTGCCCAGCTTGAATCGGTGGCGTTTGTCCTGAACGGGCGTGTCGCGGTCAATCAGCAAGGTGCGCGTCATTCCGCCGGCTTACGCTGGACACATCAAACTCAAACGGATGAAATTTTGTTGCTTGCCCCGCTTGGAAAAACGGTCGCGCGTATTTATCGTGATACTCAACAGGCAACGCTGGAACAAGGTGATAAACACTATCAGGCGGAGAATATAGAGACGCTGATGCAGCAAGTGCTGGGCTGGCGTTTGCCGCTAACTGGCTTGCATTATTGGGTGTTGGGCTTACCGGTTGCTGACAGTCGGGCGCAAATCGAGCGCGATGCCAATGGACAAATCACCGTGTTACGGCAGGATGGCTGGGAGGTGCGCTATCTGCACTATGCCGATACCAGCCCAGACAGCTTGCCGGCGCGCTTGCAGTTGACCCATGAGGATTTGCAGGTGCAGTTGCTCATTGATGAATGGCAATGGTTACAGCCATGACGCAAACCTTAAGTTGTCCCGCACCCGCCAAGCTCAACCTGTTTCTGCATGTCATCGGTCGGCGTGCCGATGGCTATCATTTGCTGCAAACCTTGTTCCGTTTTGTTGATCTGCATGACACGCTGCATTTCAGCTTGCGTGCCGATGGCGCGGTGCGGCGCACCAATGCAGTTGAGAGTGTGGCCGAAGAGCAGGATTTATGTGTGCGTGCCGCACGGCTGCTGCAAAGCGAGACCGGATGCAGTCTGGGTGTAGACATTGAAATTGAGAAGCGAATTCCGATAGGTGGCGGACTGGGCGGCGGCAGCTCGGATGCAGCGACCACCCTAATTGCATTGAACCGCCTGTGGTCACTGGGTATTTCACGCGCCCGTTTAATGCGGTTGGGTTTGCGATTGGGGGCCGATGTGCCGGTGTTCGTGTTCGGCCAAAATGCTTTTGCTGAAGGTGTGGGCGAAGAGTTGCAGGCTTATTCCTTGCCAGCCGCGTGGTACGTGATTCTGTACCCTCCTGTGCAGGTGCCAACCGCACGGATTTTTGCTCATCCAGAATTGACACGTGATACGCTTTCCATCACAATGCGCGCCCTCTCAATGGGGCATATTGACAGGTTTGGTCAGTTATCAAACAGCCCGTTAGTAGAGCGGTTACACAACGATTTGCAGGCTGTGGTTTGCCAGCTTTACCCGGAAGTGGCGCAGCACATAACTTGGTTGAGCCAATTTGGCGACGCAAAAATGACCGGATCCGGCGCATGTGTATTTGGCGGATTTGTCAATCAGGCTCAGGCCGAGGCGGTGTTAAACCGGTTGCCGCAAGAGATGCGTGGCGTCGTCGCGCAAGGTTTAACAAAACATCCGTTGCATGATTGGGTGTCGGATTGATGAAGGAAAAAAGTTTCATGGTGTAGAGGTTCTAAAAGTTTCACTCATAGCGGCAGAAATCGTAGCGAGCGCTTCTGGGGCGGAATCGGGCAGTGGATTTATGTTGCTATGTAGCAATTGGGGAGTCGCCAAGTGGTAAGGCACTGGGTTTTGATCCCAGCATTCGTAGGTTCGATCCCTACCTCCCCAGCCAGTATTTCAGGATAGATATCCTTGTGTTCGTTATTTTAAGGGGTTGAACGTGTCCTACGACAGCTTGATGGTGTTCACCGGAAATGCCAATCCTAAGCTTGCTGAGGCGGTTGCACAGCACCTGCACATTCGTCTTGGGCGCGCCACGGTAGGGCGTTTCTCCGATGGCGAAGTGCTGGTCGAACTGTTGGAGAATGTGCGCGGGAAAGATGTGTTTGTGCTGCAATCAACCTGCGCGCCGACCAATGATAATTTGATGGAAGTGATGGTGATGGTGGATGCGCTGAAGCGCGCTTCAGCCGGGCGAATCACCGCAGCGATGCCGTATTTCGGCTATGCGCGACAAGATCGCCGTCCCCGCTCGGCACGCGTCGCAATCACTGCCAAAGTGGTCGCCGACATGCTGTCCAGCGCCGGGGTGGATCGCCTGTTGACGATGGATTTGCACTCGGATCAGATTCAGGGTTTTTTCGATATACCGGTGGATAACATTTACGCCAGTCCGATCTTGTTGTCCGATGTATGGAAGCACGATTACCCGAATCTGATTGTCGTTTCGCCGGACGTGGGTGGTGTGGTACGTGCCCGCGCACTGGCCAAACAACTGGAAGCAGATCTGGCGATTATCGATAAGCGCCGCCCCAAGCCAAACGTGGCCAAGGTAATGAACATCATTGGCGAAGTAGCGGGGCGCACCTGTTTGATTATGGATGACATGGTGGATACCGCCAACACGTTATGTGAAGCAGCAAACGCGCTGAAAGAAAAAGGCGCGAAGCGCGTCGTGGCATATTGTACCCATCCGGTATTGTCCGGCCCTGCGATAGAGCGGATTGAAAATTCGGCAATAGATGAACTGGTGGTAACCGATACCATTCCGTTGAGCGAAGCGGCACGTAACTGCAAACGGATCCGTAAATTAAGCGCGGCCGAATTGTTGGCAGAAACGATACGTCGCATCAACAATGAAGAATCGGTGAGTTCGTTATTCACCGATTAGTATTCAGTGAATTGAATGGCAGTCATGGGGGCTGTCACAATGTGGGAACAGTTGTAAAAATTGGCGGGGCAGGCGCGGTGTTAATGACTGCCAGCAGCCGATTTTTCGGATGTTCCATAGGATGGTCTGGTCGCGGATCATCTATTTTTGGAGAAGTAAAATGAAAATTGAAATCAATGCAACAACTCGTAAAACGCAAGGTACGGGTGCGAGCCGCCGTCTGCGTAACACCGGTCGTGTACCAGGTGTTTTGTATGGCGCAGGCGACGTGAACCTGATTGAAATGGATCACAACGAGCTGTATCACAAGCTGCGTTCAGAGGTGTTCCACGCTTCGGTGCTGACACTGGTGCTGGACGGTAAAAAAGAGTCTGTGCAGTTGCGCGATTTCGTCATGCATCCGTTCCGCCAACAAGTGCAGCACATCGATTTGCAACGCGTAGATGCCAAGAAAAAGATGCACATCAAGGTGCCGCTACATTTCTTGAATGCAGATATCGCGCCCGGCGTGAAGCAAGGTGGCGGCAAGATCAGCCACGTGATGAATGAGTTAAGCATCACCTGTTTGCCGGCAGATTTGCCCGCGTTCATTGAAGTGGATCTGGCGCAACTGGAACTGGGTCATTCCATACACGTGTCTGACCTGAAATTGCCCAAGGGTGTGGGGGTTGCAGCGCATGGCACGCACACCGGTGAAGCAGTGGTGGCAACCGTACAAGTGCCGCGCGGCATGGTTGAAGCAGAGGCGGAAGTGGAAGCTGCGGCTGCCGCGCCTGCTGCCGGAGCAGCCGTCGCTCCGGGCACTGCGCCTGCTGCCGGAGCAGCCACCCCGGCTGCTGCACCTGCTGCTAAAAAGACCAAATAATCGGTCGAATAGCTGCATAAACCCGCCATTGCAAAATCAGCATGGCGGGTTTTCTGTTTAGAGGTTTCGTTCAGACACTATGATCCCGATACGCTTGATAGTTGGCCTGGGTAATCCCGGCAGTGAATATGCAACCACCCGGCATAACGCAGGATTCTGGTGGCTGGACGAGCTTGCGCAGAAACAAAATTTGCATTTCAAACATGAGGCAAAATTTCACGGCTTGGCTACACGCACGCAATTACATGGTCATGAAGTGTTGCTGCTCAAGCCGCAAACCTTTATGAATGTGAGTGGCCGAGCGGTCGCCGCGTTAGCCCAGTTCTACAAAATCACGCCAGCAGAAATGCTGGTGGTGCATGATGAACTTGATTTGTCGCCGGGTGTGGCGCGCCTGAAAATGGGTGGCGGGCACGGCGGACACAATGGTCTGAAAGACATTATTGCGCATCTCGGCAGCAAGGATTTTTGGCGCTTGCGTCTGGGTATCGGCCATCCCGGCGTAGCGGCGGAGGTCTCCGATTTTGTATTGAATAATCCACGTCGCGAAGAGCGTGAGCTGATTGAGCAGGCCATGCAGCATGCGCTGGAAATTGTGCCTTTGCTTATCGAGGGAAAAACCGAAGCGGCGATGTTGCGCTTGCACAGTGTGTAGAAGCGATCAAAGCGCCAGAAAACGCGGGCGTGCCAGCAACTCACCTACGCCGACAGGTTTAACCAGATAATCATCCGCACCGGTATCCAGAGCTGCCACGGCAGCGCCTGGCTTCCGCGCGTTGCACTATTTCCAGCAAAAAGTCGGGATCGGGACGTTGGTCGATCATCATCATCTTTTCGAGAAAACTACAGCCAGTCGGAGCGCTTGAAGTGCAGGTAAAAAAAGCCGCAGACGGCAATGATGATGACAAGCGCGATGGGGTAGCCATAATTCCATTGCAGTTCTGGCATGAACTTGAAGTTCATGCCCCAAATGCCGGTGAAAACAGTAGCGATGGCGAAGATCGCCGCCCAGGCGGCCAATTGTTTGTTGATCACATTTTGTTCGATGGACACCGTGGACTGACAGACCAGAATCGCGGTGGTGATGGTGTCGCGCATGGCATCTATCGTGGCGTTAATGCGCGTCAGGTGGTCATAGACATCGCGGAAATAATGCTGGGTAGTGATGCAGATCGGTGGTACACGCCCGCCGGACAGTTTTCCGCTGGCTTCCATCATCGGCGTGACCGCATGTTTGAGTATCGCTACCTTGCGCTTGAGTTCATAGAGCTGTTCAATATTAGTGAGAGCATTTCCCTTGTCAAACAGGTGTTCCTCAATGGATTCCAGTTGTGACTCCAGATCATCTATCACCGGAAAGTAGCGATCCACTACCGCGTCCATCAATGCGTAAAGCACAAAACTTGAGCCCAGCCGCAGCAGGTCCGGCTCGCGCTGGCAGCGTTCGCGCACCCCAAGCAAGCTCTGTCCGCTGCGGTTGCGCACTGAAAGGATAAAATTGTGCCCGGCGAAAATGCTGATTTCACCGACCGTAAGATCGGGGTGGACAACCTCTACCAGGTGCATCACCACGAACAGCGTATCGCCGTACTCTTCAATCTTGGGCCGCTGGTGTCCGTGCTTGGCGTCTTCGACCGCCAGATCGTGCAGCCCGAATTCCTCCTGCATTTTATCGAGCTCACCATCGGTCGCATCGCGCAATGCAACCCAGACTAAACAGCCGGGTTGTTTAAGATATTCGCTGATATCCTCAATGGACGGTTCGGCAAGTTTGCTGCCGTTCTGATAAGCGACGCAATTGATCAACATGGCGGTTTCCATTCAGTTTGTGAATACATAGGGAGTATAAACCTTGGCGTCCGGCGATTGCGTATCCAGCGCAAAAACGTTGGCAGCTTGCCTTCGTAGACCTGTGCTATTTACCAGCAGTACGCTCAAGCTGAAGAAGGCTATAGTCAGCAACAGATATATCCAGTCCATTTGTTTGTTCCTCGCAAGAATTTCGGGTAGCAAATGGTAGGAAGTACCCAGTTAAGATGGTGTAAAGATTGCGGGTGTTTATATATAAATCTTGTAAAAATATTCTGGATGAGTCCTTCTGGTAACTGAATATAAAAAAGGTCGATAGCAGGTCGACCTGTCCTGATTATCAGAAATCCTGTTAGCGGAAAATTACGGGCACCCGTATTTGGGCATCAGCGCACTGTAAAAACAGGCGGAATGCTCATACAATGGGGCGTCACGGTGAACTAATGCTGAAAAAATACGCGTTGTTTTGTGGCAAAAGTTAAGACGCTGATTCACGTTACAACAATGTCACCCGATGACGACCAGATGATTTACTAAAGCACAGTGGAGCTGCTATGCCCCAAGCAAGCATTAACCCGACCACTAACCAAGTCATTCAGACCTACGCCAGCTGGGATTTTCATCGTTTGGAGCAAGTGCTGGAAAAAGTCCA
>DASRWN010000035.1:0-3526 GCA_035654595.1 Gallionella sp.
AAACTGACCCGCCATTCATTCAACAGCAAGCGTGGATTAAAAGTCAGGCGGAGATGGCTGGCGCGGAGTGGATGATGGCTTCGCACGTCACCGTAAATGGACTGGATCTGATCAAGTACCTGACGATACAGAATGCGATTGGCCTCCGCATCGGAAGAGATTGCCGCTACCAGCAAAGAAAGTTTATGGTCACGAAAACTGGGAACGCCCTGCCAGCGACATTCAAATCCTTCAAAGTTCACATTTTCCGGGCCATCGCCTTCCTGTACGCGCAACACACCAATGGCGCTCCGATTTTTGATACGCCGTTCCACTTCCTCCCAGCCGCGTCCTGACAACGCCGTCTGCGTGGTATTCGGCGACAAACGCACCTTGGCAAGCCGCACCCAGAAGCCCTGCTCTACCAGTTCACTTACCTGCACCAACCCAACACGCAGCTCCAGTCCAAAACTTTCTCGTGCCAGACGTTGCGCACCGCGCAACGCAAAAACCGCACGTTCACGCATCACGTCCGGTATCGCACAAGTCACACCATCTCCGCCAAACACAAAGGGCAAATCGATACTACGGTCCACGTTGACGACTGCCGCGATACACGCCACGCCAACGGTATTCACTTTTTTATAAGCGCCCGCTTCGATAGCCTGTGTGGAATTGATGATATCGGCGACCACCACCCACCAATCGCCCGGCACATCAACATGCAAGCGGCCTTCCGTCGCTTCAATAAAAGTGGTCAGCATCGGTAAATTACGGTAGAAATTGACCGAACTATCCGCAGCAGAAAATAACCTGATGTCAGCAACTATATCTTGCATGGTCGTCTATACACTAAAAAATACCAGCACCCAGGCAGCACCCTTGAGCAGGTAATAATTTTGAACGAATGAGCACAAATGCTACAGCACCTCACACCATTGCGGGGGATTAGATGGCGTTGCCAAAACTACTGGCAACAAACTGCTCAAGCGTAACCGACTTTAAGTTAACATCACGCTTGTTGTAAATTTTCTCATCCATATTGTGTCTGCCGAAGTCGAACGTTTTTTCTCCCAACAAAGTCCGCTTGCTGCCGAAGTTGCGACATTTCGCCCGCGCGAACAGCAACGTGATATGGCTTTGGCTGTTGCCGAAGCGATACGCGATAATGCGATTCTGGTAACCGAAGCCGGCACCGGCACGGGGAAGACTTTCGCCTATCTGGTGCCTGCACTGCTCAACGGCGGCAAAGTGATTATTTCTACCGGCACCAAAAACTTGCAGGATCAGCTATTCCAAAAAGACTTGCCTATCGTGCGTGATGCGCTGCGTGCAGCGGCTTCCATTGCATTGCTCAAGGGTCGCGCCAACTATGTGTGCCACTACCATCTGGAGCGTGCGCTCAGTGATGGACGCTTTGCGACGCGCGAGGACACTAAGCATCTGGGCAAAATCAGGCAATACGCCAAAGTGACGCAAAGTGGCGACAAGAGCGGCCTGGCAGATGTGCCGGAGAACGCGCCGATCTGGATGCACGTTACTTCTACACGCGACAACTGTTTGGGTCAGGAATGCCCCAATCACAAGGAATGTTTCGTGCTCAAGGCGCGCAGTGAAGCAATGCAGGCAGACATCGTGGTGGTCAACCATCATTTGTTTTTTGCCGATGTAATGCTGCGCGATGAGGGCGTGGCAGAGTTATTGCCCACCTGCAATACGGTGATTTTTGACGAGGCGCATCAACTACCGGAAACCGCCAGCCTGTTTTTTGGCGAAAGTCTGTCCACCACACAATTACTCGATCTGGCGCGCGACACGCGTATTGAGGCAGCCGCTGCCGCCAAGGATTTTGCGCCACTACCCAAAGCCACCGATGAATTGGATAAAGCCGCGCGCGATCTGCGTCTGGTGTTCAAGAAAGAAGGCCGCTTACCCGCCATTGCGACCGCAGACTTCAAGGATTGGCCGGACGCGCTGAAAATGCTTAACGATAAACTTGCCCAGTTGAATGGCCTGCTGGAAAAACAGGCCGAGCGTAGCGAAGGACTGGAAAATTGCTGGCAACGTGGGCAGGCCTTGGCACAGCAACTCAAACAGTGGCAGGGTACCCAGTCTTCTCCGTCCACAACGGAAGAAGGCGACGGCTTTGTGCGCTGGCTAGAGGTCTTCCATCATTCACTGCAATTGAATACCACTCCGCTATCCATCGGAGAGATTTTCGAACGCCAGATCAGCGGCACTCCGCGCGCCTGGATATTTACTTCCGCGACCCTCGCAGTAAAGCAGGATTTCTCCCACTATCAAACCGAGATGGGGCTGCTCAAGGCAAGGACAGCACATTGGGACAGCCCCTTTAATTTCGGCGAACAGGCGCTGCTGTATGTCCCGCAAAACCTGCCCGACCCGAACAGCATGGAGTATACCGAGGCCGTGATACAGAGCGCCCTGCCTTTGATCGAAGCCAGCCAAGGCCGCGCCTTTCTGCTGTTCACCAGCCTGCGCGCCATGCAACGTGCGCATGAAATTTTGCTGGCCACGTTTGAGCAACGTGGCTGGAATTATCCGCTGCTGTTGCAAGGTGAAGGCTCGCGTAGTGAGTTGCTGACGCGCTTTCGCTCGTTAGGCAACGCAGTATTGCTGGGCAGCCAATCGTTCTGGGAAGGGGTGGATGTGCGTGGCGAAGCATTGTCGCTGGTAATCATCGACAAGCTGCCGTTCGCTCCACCGGACGACCCGGTGCTGGCCGCACGCATTGCGCAGATCAACAAACAGGGGCGCAATGCCTTTATGGAATACCAGTTACCGCGCGCCATCATCACGCTCAAACAAGGCGCGGGGCGGCTGATACGTGATGAAACCGACCGGGGCGTGTTGATGATCTGCGACCCGCGTCTGATTACCAAGCCCTATGGAAAGCGCATCTGGCAAAGCCTGCCGCCGATGAAGCGCACCCGCGATGAAGCGGAGGCAGTGGCGTTTTTCCATGCCATGCCATCGCCCTGATCGCCCATTCCAATTTGGAATCAGCTTGTCAGACGCGCGCGCATCGCCTTGGCTGCCTCGACCATGTTGATCAGCGCGGCCTCCGTTTCCGGCCAGTTACGTGTCTTCAGGCCACAATCCGGATTGACCCACAAGTTTTCCGGCGCGATAACATCTTGTGCCTTTTCCAGTAGTCGCACCATTTCCTCCACCGCCGGAATACGCGGCGCGTGGATGTCGTAGACCCCAGGGCCAATTTCATTGGGATATTTGAACGCGCCAAAACCGCGCAACAACTCCATGTCTGATCGGGACGTTTCTATGGTGATAACATCTGCGTCCATCGCTGCAATCGCGGGCAGGATATCGTTAAATTCCGAATAGCACATATGCGTATGTATCTGCGTCTGGTCGGTGACGCAGGATGCGCTAATACGGAAAGCACGACTTGCCCAGGCCAGATAGTCAGCCCAATCTGCCTTGCGCAGGGGCAAGCCCTCACGTATGGCGGGTTCATCAATTTGAATGATGGCAATCCCGGCTTTTTCCAGATCATGCACCTCAT
>DASRWN010000036.1:0-5947 GCA_035654595.1 Gallionella sp.
AGGTGACTTTCAGTCCGACACTTTTGAGGTTGGAGGAATCGCTCATGGATAGGACACCAATAACTAACTTGCTTACATCATAACGCATTTGGTAAAAACTTGGCGGCCCACAGAATTCTTCCAGACATCTGTGAATTTCACCGCAGTGCATCAGTCGTAAACAGGCTTATCTGGGTAAGTGGCCGGTTATTTCGGTCGACTTGAAATTCATGACTGCGGCCCCACCTTGCAGCTGGGGGTGGCTGGCCTTACATGGCCATTCCGCGCACATTCTATAATTTGGAGGAACGACGCTTATGAAGCGAATTGGACTGTTATTGTCCGTTTGCGGGTTGATCAAATGAGGAGACCACCGCCTCCGAAGGTACGGTAATACCGCTGCTTGCTGAACTATCCGGCGTGGTTTTCCCCCTAGGCTTGGCAGGGCCACTGGGGGCTGGTTCTGGCTCTGGGCTGTCCGGGTCGTCGAGTTTTTCACGGGGCGGATTACCGTCATACACCAAGCTGTTACGGTGTAACAGGTAAGCATCACGGATAAATGTGTAGGGATCTATCGCTGCTTCATCCAGAATGTTCTCCTGGTCCAAAAGCGCGGCGCGTTGGTCTATCGCTTGCGCAGCATAAACTTCATTGCGAGTCGGTATGTGTTTGATGTCGTGTATTAGACTGACTTGGCTGTCGGTGTATAAACCAACACCATCGCGCAAGGTGCTTGGCCCAAAGATCGGCAAAACCAGATAAGGGCCATTGCCTACACCCCATTTGCCCAGCGTTTGACCAAAATCCTCGTTGTGTTTGTTCAGATTGCCGGTAGATGCGACATCGAAAAAACCGAGCACGCCTATCGTGCTGTTCACCAGGAAACGTGTTGTATCAGACACTCCCTGTGCGAGCTTGAATTGCAGAAAATCGTTCAGTGTGACGACGACATCGTCCAGATTGGAAAAGAAATTTGACACCATGGTTCTGCCGAACTGGGGCACAACTTTCTTGTAGCCCTTGGCCAGAGGTTTTGCGACTGCTTTATCCAGGGTATCGTTAAATTTGTATACGCCACGATTGAGCGATTCAAGCGGGTCTACCGGATTATTTGCATGGGTAGACGCACAGCCGCTCAATAGCAGCGGTGTGAGCACAAAAAAGGCGCGAAGAAATTTCATAAATATCTGCTGTGATCAGTTACGCCGATTGATAGATGCTGTTCAAACCTGAACTGGCGGTGAGGCGGATTGTACAGGCGGCGGTAGTTCGCCGCTATGAAATTTAAATATGCCGCTATGACGCTCGGCAAAATAGTGTTCAAGGCTGATATGGATGGGTCTGAAAGCAATTTCATCCCATGGTATTTGTGCCTCGTTAAATAATTTGACCTCCAGGCTCTCCAAGCCGGGACCGAAGTCAAGATCAAGCAACGTGGCGCGAAACAACAGGTGTACCTGGTTGATGTAAGGCAGGCTGTACATGGAATATAAATCGCCGATTGTGATGCGCGCGTTGGCTTCTTCCAGTGTTTCCCGTATTGCTGTTTGATGGGTACTTTCTCCATTTTCCATAAAGCCACCGGGCAAAGTCCATAAGCCGTAGCGTGGCTCAATAGCGCGACGGCATAATAGAATTTTGTCTTCCCATTCCGCCAGCGCAGCAATCACCATTTTCGGATTCTGATAATGAATGGTGTCGCATTCAGTGCAGATATGGCGTGGGCGATTGTCATCGTCAGGCACCCGCCATTCGACGGTTGCGCCGCAGGCAGGGCAGAATTTCATTTCCAGAATTGCCACCAGGGTTTTTCAGGCTTGCGTTGAAGTGTTGGCAATGCCGCAGGTGGAAGCCCGCCGCTATTCACTGCCTCGCTCAGCAACGCCAGGTTTTTATCCAGCACGCGATTGGTATCATCTCTAAGAGTCGTCAGACCCATGGCATCATAGGCTTGGGCCATGATGGACAATGCGTCAAGCGTCGAAGGACTGTTGGGATATTGTTTAATGATACCTTGAGCGCGACTTTCTGCCGCGACATATGCGCCACGGCGCAGGTAATATCTGGCTACATGCAATTCATACTTGGCCAGTGTGTTAATCAGATATTTCATGCGTAACTTTGAGTCCGCAGCATATTTACTGTCGGGGAAGCGTGTAACCAGTTCTTTGAATGCGTTGAAGGAGTCCAGTGCGGCGTGGGGGTCACGCTCACTGGGTTCCTGTCCGCTAATAGAGTCAAGCACAGTGGCCTCGCCCTTAAAGTTGGCAAGTCCCTTAAGGTAATAGGCATAGTCTATATTCGCGCTATTCGGGAATTGTTTGATGAACCGATCGGCTGAAGCGATAGTTGGTTCGGGATCTCCTTGCCGATAGTTGGCATATGTAGTTTCCAGCAAGGCCTGTTGTGCATAACGACCGTAGGGAAAGCGAGACTGCAGCACATCATACAACTTGATGGCGGCTTCATAATTGCCATCGTCAAGCTGTTCTTTGGCTTGCGTATAAATATCTTTGGCAGGCAGGCCTTTGGTAAGCTTTTCGCTTTCCGATGGGGCATCGGCTGAGCTGCAGGCAATTAACGTAAGCAACAGGAATACAGCTAAACTATGACGCATGGCAACTCCAGAAAACAACTTGCGCAATTATAACACCCGCCGGGTACGAGAACTTCTGCGAGGCAAAATCGGCCAGTCCGCGGTACGGCAAGTCGCGGCTGGTGTTGATGCGCATGCGAGCCCTTCAGCCGACGGCAAATCGGCTTTAATCGTACCCGATGAATATGCCGGATTGCGACTCGATCAGGCGCTGGTCAGGTTTTTCCCTGAATATTCGCGCAGCCGTCTACAACAATGGATAGCCACGCAACAGGTCAAGTTGAATGGCATGTTTGCCACACCCAGGCAAAAAGTTTGGGGGGGTGATGCACTGGAGGTGTTACTGCAAGCTCATCCTGCCGAACAACCCTATCAGGCTGAAAAGATTGCGCTTGATGTTGTGTATGAAGATGAAGCGCTGCTGGTGATCAACAAGCCGGTTGGTCTGGTGGTGCATCCGGGCAGCGGTAACTGGGAAGGCACGCTGTTGAATGCCTTGTTGCATTTTGCGCCACCGCTGGAGAACGTGCCGCGTGCGGGCATCGTGCATCGGCTCGATAAAGATACCAGTGGTTTGCTGGTGGTAGCCAAAACCATTCCGGTTCAAACTGCATTGGTACGGCAACTTCAGGCGCGCAGTGTCGAGCGCGAATATCTGGCTCTGGTGCATGGTGAAGTCACCCGTGCCGGCAAGGTAGACAAACCGATCGGCCGTCATCCAACCCAGCGCGTCAAAATGGCCGTGGTTGAAAATGGCAAGCCCGCCACCACGCATTATCAGATAGAAGAAAAATTTCCAAGCTGTACGCTGTTGCGCTGCCGCCTGGAAACCGGCCGCACGCACCAGATTCGCGTGCATATGGCATACCTTAAACATCCTCTGGTGGGAGACAGCGTGTATCTGCAGGGCGCGCAAAAATGTCTACCACAACTGCGGGCGCTGTTAAGCAGATTTCCAAGACAAGCATTGCATGCAACGCGTTTGGTGTTGGTTCATCCGACCAGTGCAGAACGGATGGAGTGGCACGCGCCATTGCCGGATGATATGGCGCGATTGCTGCAACAAATACGCGAGGCAGTACATGCCGCAGACTGAGCATCTGATTATTCCCGATTGGCCCGTGCCAACTCATGTGAAGGCTTTGCAAACTACCCGCTTGGGTGGCATGAGTAGCGCGCCCTATGACAGTCTTAATCTCGGCAGTCATGTCGGTGATGTTGCGCTTGTCGTGGCGCGCAATCGCATGTTGCTCAACAAACTATTGCCCAGCGAGCCGGTATGGCTGGAGCAAGTACATGGTGCGGTAGTGGCAAATGCCGATCAGGCAGACTGCCGACCGCAAGCAGACGCCTGCTTTGCACGACATCGTGCCTCGGTGTGCGTGGTACTGACCGCAGATTGCTTGCCGGTATTGCTATGCGATCAACAGGGTAGTGTGGTTGGTGCTGTCCATGCCGGTTGGAGAGGCATGGTGGCGGGCGTTATTGAAGCGACAGTCAAGGCAATGGCGGTCGAGCCGGAAAACATGATCGCCTGGCTAGGCCCGGCGATCAGCCAGCCGGCTTTTGAAGTCGGCGCTGAAGTGCGTGATGAATTTTGTGCAGCACACCCACAAGCTTCATCGGCATTCGCACCGGGGTTGCATGGCAAATGGTTTGCTGACATCTATGCGTTGGCCAGATTGCGCCTGAACACTTTGGGCGTTACACATGTTTATGGCGGCGGCCTCTGCACTTATGCGGATAAGGAAAAGTTTTTTTCTTACCGCCGCGATGGTGTGACCGGACGGATGGGCACTTTTGTCTGGCTGGAATAATGCGCTCTCTAAAACTTTTCGTCTGGCTTTATCGTACAGCGAGCCATCAGCCTTTGGTATAATCCGCGCCCTGTTTATCTTTTATCTTCCTCATGAGTGCATTAGCCTGGATTGTCGTCAGCAGCTTTATCGGCGGCGTGTTAAGTGTATCGTGCGCCGCGTTATTTGCCCTGAATGCGCGATTGCACTGGGTAAATGCATTAGTGAGCTACGCGATCGGCGCGCTGCTTGGCGCAGCATTTCTGGAGATTCTGCCGGAAGCAATCAAGCTCAGTCCGCATAGTACGGTCATCAGCGCGACGTTATTGTTTGGCATTTTGTTGTTTTTTACGCTGGAAAAATTATTGTTGTGGCGGCACTGTCATCACGAACATTGCGAAGTGCATGAAGCGCACGAACAAAACGATCACGGGCGCAGCGGCATCATGATTATGGTGGGCAACACCTTCCATAACTTTGTCGACGGCATCATCATTGCCGCTGCATTTTTGACTGATATACATCTTGGTGTTGTCACCGCGCTGGCGATCATCGCGCATGAAATTCCGCAGGAAGTAGGTGATTTCATGATTCTGCTGCACTCTGGC
The DNA here is from genome assembly GCA_035654595.1 of Gallionella sp. Taxonomy (GTDB): domain Bacteria; phylum Pseudomonadota; class Gammaproteobacteria; order Burkholderiales; family Gallionellaceae; genus Gallionella. The sequence continues at coordinate 4,980 of DASRWN010000036.1, forward strand.
TATAGCAAGGCGCAGGCTTTAAGAGTCAACCTGGTCTCCAGCATGGCAACGCTGGTAGGCGGCGTGCTTGCCTATTGCGCGTTGCAATCCATGCAAAATGTTGTGCCGGTCTTGTTGGCGCTGGCTGCGGCCAGCATGATTTATGTTGCGGTTGCGGATTTGATACCAAGTTTGCACAAACGCACTCAGTTACATGACACGCTGCAACAAGTGGTGATGATTGCACTAGGCGTCGGTTCGATACTGATTGTTGGATTATTGATTTCTGAATGATGAATAAAAATATCTCAGCAAATAAAAATTCCATACCCAAAGTTGGCTTCATCTCGCTTGGTTGCCCCAAGGCAACCGTTGACTCAGAACACATTCTCACGCGCTTGCGTGCCGAAGGCTATTTGATCTCGGCCAGCTATCAGGACTCGGATTTAGTGGTGGTCAACACCTGCGGTTTTATTGACAGTGCAGTGGCCGAATCACTGGATGCGATAGGTGAAGCGTTGACAGAAAATGGCAAAGTAATCGTCACCGGCTGTTTGGGGGCGAAGGGTGATGTAGTGCGGCAGGCGCATCCCAAGGTATTGGCGGTGACTGGGCCACATGCGACTGATGAAGTGATGGCGGCAGTGCATCAACATTTGCCCAAGCCGCATGATCCTTATCTGGATTTAGTTCCGCCGCAAGGGATACGCCTGACCCCAAAGCATTATGCCTACGTAAAAATTTCCGAAGGATGTAATCATCGTTGTACTTTTTGCATCATACCCAGCATGCGCGGCGATTTGGTCAGCCGTCCGGTGGGCGATGTGATGCAAGAAGCTGAAAATCTGGTCAATGCAGGCGTTAAAGAATTACTGGTGGTTTCACAGGACACCAGCGCCTATGGCGTGGATGTGAAATATCGCACCGGTTTCTGGAATGGTCGCCCGCTCAAGAGCCGCATGACCGAGCTTGCCACGGCGATGGGTGAA